>JAMCYH010000346.1:0-8135 GCA_023474025.1 Deltaproteobacteria bacterium | reverse complement strand
ATGGACACGACCGGAAGAGCTTACCTGGAATTTAAAAACGAAGCAGGCAAAATCGTGCGTGAAAAAGGAATTCACTTCGTTGAAGCTCGAGTCGAGGACCTTGGCGACCTGCTGGTATTGTCCAGAGCTATAATAAGACCGTAGATGAAATGATTAGTATTTTTAGTTCCGGGGAACGTGCGAATGTTGAAAATTTCACCTTATGCCAGGTTGCGTTGTTACCGCTAATATGGGATGGGCTGCCCAATCTATTGAGGGAGGGTTTCGTGGCCAAGGCCACCAAGGGAGAGCCCCATCTTACCGAGGCCCTGTCGAAGGCAACCGTGGGAAAGCTTATTTAAGTCTGTTAGAAGAAGCCGAGTTTCTCAGACCATTCTTCGAAAGAACTACTGCAGGGAGCGGCGCCGGGAACTTCAGAGCGAAGTCGTAGGGCTGATGAGGACCTTTTGAAAGGATCGATGGCTCTACGCGTTGGGGGCGTGGGAAATTCGGCCCGGGAACACACCTCTTATAGCACACCAGGGGGAATAGTCATTTTTATCGAGGATATTCATAGAGACAACGAAAACAGGTAGCGCACATTGTTTCAATCGCTCAAAGATTTGATCAATAGGCATTCCGGGAGGGTACAGGAAGTTAGCCCACGTGTTGGTATTCGCACACTTTATGATGTCTCAAAAGACCTTGAGACGAACTATATCGAGAACGTTTTTCGTAAGAAAAAAGGCAAGATACAGCCAGTAGCAAAGTTATTAAGCATATATTCTGGCTCTATAATGCGTCAGATAACTAAGTTGGGCATTAATACCCATGACTATAAATAATGTTACAGTTCGCACATTTTATGCTTGACAAAATAATTGTATGATTTACACTTGGTGTTAAATTGGAAAGCGAAGTTTAACCTCGTAATTATTATTTTGGCTTGATGGGTAATGAGGAAAACTTATTATCGCTTGAACTAGTGTCTGCATTAGTCGACGCAGAAGTGTATTACCCATTAGCCTGGCGCCTTGAACGCGTGTTTTTTTACATCTTCAAGGTACACGCTAGTGTAGTGTTCCCTGGGTTGGATGGATAATTGTTACCTTCACCTAATACAACGTTTCCATTCACAAAAATTGTGGTCAAGAGATTTGGAACGCGACACTAGCGGCCTACATCATTCCTAAATGGCGCAAGAAGTGAGACAGAACTGGTTTAGGGCAGTGGAGCGCGACTCTTAAGAGCAAGATGCTCTTTCCTGCCTACATCATTTCTTTGGATAGGGCGCCCGATAAACCCAATTCAGGGTCGCCCCGTCGAACTCTGGTTAACAGATCATGGAATTTTAAACCCGTAATTTCTATTACAAAACTTATTAGAGAAATTATTCATGCTCACTATTTACTCAGATGGGATTGAATTGAAGGGCGCCCGAAAGAAATTTGCGGTTAGTATCATGGGCCCTCTGAATCATCCGTGTAATTATTGTGGAGGCTCCTTTGTCAAGATTAGGAGAGTTCTTATACACTCCGACGAAAGCCCAGTCATCTTTTTCTATCGGTGCGCAAGTTGTGGAAAAATCAGCCGTATTAGTAAGGAATTTCCTGCGGAATGGTACCAACGGATTAACGGAAGGATAATATCACTAACGAATCAACCAGTTCATGGGGCGCGGGAATATGAATGTATCCTATTGTACAACGGTAAATAGAAATATTACTCCTGATTTATCCCAGGCAAAACTAAAATAGAGACCGCTTCAATGGGGGAAAACCAGTAATTTGTGGCCTTCCATAGCAGAGAAGGTCATAAATTAAAGGATTATCAGGTTGTGAGCTACAAACCCAAGTAATGAGGCTATTACCAAGTCCAAACAGCACATTTATAGGGTTAATTCATTATCCCATTGGTAAAGGCTCTGCTTACAAAGAACCATCTTTTCGTAGACATGGGACCAATGCTTCTAGATAGGTCTGTAATCAATTATCACATATTGGCAATAGGTTAGGGGTAAGTTGAGGAGTGGGTACTGTCGTTCCCGTCCTCAACGTGAGGTCTAAGCGTAAGTCGGCCAATATTGTAGTATTTTTTAGTAATTTTGGATCTAAATGAAATAAGTCCATTCTCCTACTTGACACTTGGAGGTCTTTTCAGACAGGTAAGGAAATGCATTGATCTTTTGTTGGAAAATCCCAGCCAAATCCCTACAGCAACTATGAGAAGGTCTTTGAAGCATACGCCCAGCAAAAGACTCCCGCTGCGTATAGAGTGTTTTGGTGTTATGGACCGGAACAGGGGCAGATCACAATTATTACGATAACCTCACATCCGTAATCCCTTGGAAGAAAATTTCAAGGTAAAGGGGACTCAAACGCGCATCCTGAGCAAACATCCTCTGCCCCGTTTTACAAGCGCCAATCACGCATATCTTCGGAATTTAGTATAGGTTCAGCTTTAGGCGTCAACGCTTTGTCAAGTTTTTCGTAATACTACTTAACATCAGGGTGATTTATGTTGACCACGTACTGTCCTCCTTTGGGATCATCGACCATTTGCCCTGTTGCCTTTTAATGTCATGCAAGTGCTGCTGGCCTTAGCCACCAAAGATTCATTGGCATCAAATATTTCACATTCAGCCATACCTACAGTCTTGCCCCGCTTTACAAGTCTCGCGACTGCGTTGAGTTTTCCGGTCCAGAAAGGTTTTAGAAAATTGATTTTAAGTTCTAGAGTGGTAAATGATTCTCCTTCTACGAGGGTGGTTGCATAAACCGCGCCCATAGACAGATCGGCCAGATCACATAGCACCCCCCCGTGTAATGTACCCATGGGGTTGGCGTGTTGGGGGCCAGCCTCAAATTCCATTATCACTTCCCCATATTTCATCGAAACCAGAGAAAAGCCCAAAAGGTCAGCTATAGGCGCAGGAGGCATGGTTCCAGGAACAAACCTTGCGCCTCGATTTTCAGTTTTGTTGTTGTCGTCCTCGCGATTCATATTTTCTCCTCGTAATTAGATGTATATACATTGAATCAAGCAAAAAAATATTATTTCCGCATCATCAAACTCATGGATTCCAACACGGACGTCCAATTGCCTGAACCAATCTTAGAGACCATTTCAGCCTGCGCTGCTTTCCACAAAGGATAAGCTTGCTTCAATGCTTCATGTCCCAGCCGCGTAAGTGAAATTTTGCGCGCACGATGATCTTCGCCAGATTCCAACTCTACCAATCCTTTCTTTTCCAAAAGGCTAACATTTCTGCTCAGCGTGGTTTGATCCATACCAACAGCTTCTGAGAGTCGTTTGAAGGATGTTGGCCCCAGCACTCTTATGGCCGTCATGAGCGTCAACTGCGTAACCCGTAGACCAGTAGACCTGAGAGACCTGTCATAAAATTGGGTTATGAATCGTGTAGCTTTACGCATATTGAAACAAACGCAGGTTCGTCCCATATCTCTTGCGAGATCCATATCAATGCAGTCCATGCGCTCTTTCTGGTCATCTTGTTTTAATGGCGAATTCATAAAAAATCTCTTTGCCAAATAACCTCAGCATCAAAAATATGTATATACATACATATTGCGCTTGTCAATAACAGACTTCTGACATTGAAAAATTGCGGTGATTAGCACAGCTTTCCCCATATTTTCGATTCATCGCTTTAAAATTGTTCTGGTTACGCAAAGCCAACATTCGAATAGGTCTGGGTAGATTCCGGATTCGCTCGGAAGACTCTTGCTGTATACCGTTGTGGAAGTCCGTTTATACACGTTTTTGCGAACCGTGGGGAGATGGCCGCTTGCCGCCCCTCCTCCTATACATGGTTGTTTAGATATTCTGCGGATTTTTATGCGATATTAGCCGAGGACTCCACGATCTTGCTGCCACATCCAAAGGGAGTATTAGTCTGTTTTGAAGACCGACGTTCGCCGTGAAAGGAATATTCATGCCTCTGATCATGAACAATTTTCGGAGTCCCTACGTAGAAACATAACCCGCCTCGTTCGGGAGTAGTAATATGGCTTTTTATGAACTTCGAGAAGTTATTTCAAACAAAGAGTAGTTTGACGGTTGATGATGGTTGAGCGCCTGTTAGAACGAATCCTCGTTTCTCGTATATCCGTGCGAAATATTGGAGCCTTTAGGTTTGGAACCTCTTCTTACCCGTAGGAAATTGGGCAAGAGATGTATTCTAGTGTTTGTTGACGACAGTCTGATGTTCCTTCTGCCCGCAGCAGTCACATTTCTGAGGCTCCTCGATCTGGTTTACGGATTCTCCTGTGATCGAAACGTTAAAAAAATTCCTTAAATGATTCTGCCACAATACTCGTAGAATTAATACGCTCAAGACAATAGCCGCTATCACTTCAGCGTGTTTCCACAAAACACTCTCTCCCGGCAGTCCGAGGTAAACTTTAGGGGAAATACCAAAGGACTTGTAAATTATGTCGGTGATATAAGCCATTAATAGAGAGATGGCCACGATTGAGCCAACATATATACCTAGCGCCCTTTTCCCGAGTAAACCTCCTACCATTGCAATTGTCGGAACATTTGTAGCTGGACCCACCATAAGCATCACAAGCGCAGCGCCAGGACTCATCCCTTTCATAACCAACGCCGCTGCTATCGGAGTAGACAGTGTTGCACAGACATACATCGGGCCGCTGACAATAATAGCAAATAGGTAGGAGATTGTCCCTGACCCCAGGGCTGCGTTTACCCACGAACTAGGCGCTAGAACATTTATTATTCCCGCAAGGGAAATTCCGAGAACAAACCAGACCGCCAAATCGCCCATGAGGTCATCGAAAGCGAATCTCATCCCTGCCCGAAGTTTCTCCGAAAATGTATGTTGTCGTTTGTGAGTCAGTGGGTCAGAGTCGATACCGCCGCAGCAACCGTCAAAAACACAGCTTAGGTTAGCAATAGGCTGGCTACTGCCAGCATATGATTTGCCGGTGTAGTTCTCTATTAATCCAGCACACATTGCGCTAATAAAAGCTGTGACCGGCCTCATTACGGTTAGAATCGGCCCTAGCAACGAATACGTAAGAGCAATGGAATCTATACCGGTCTCAGGCGTGGAAGTGAGGAAAGACAGGCATGCTCCATTATTGGCCCCTTGCCTCTTAAATCCAGCAACAGCGGGAACAACTCCGCAAGAGCAGAGAGGAATGGGAATCCCGAGTAATGATGAATAAAACACAGACTTGAACCGGCCCCGCCGCAAGTATTTTACCACCGTATCTGCGCTGACAATGGACCGGAGGATGCCCGCGATCACAAAACCAAACAAGAGGTATAAAGCAGCAGACTCTAGAATCTGCCATGAGGATTTCAATATTTCTAATATGATTTCCATGCTGTAGTTTTATACAGTACAAATGCCGTAAGGACATCAGGAAATAGAAGTTGAAATGATGATCGAACGGGCTTCCGATCTTTGTAAACTATAGTGAACCCGGTTGGTCCATATTATTCATCCTCCTCCCTGGTTCCAACAACGTCTCCCCAGCTATTCCGAATTGTGTATTGACCGTTATTATCTTTTGTCTCGCTCCCAGTGTAATCTCCGTAGCGGTCCCAATAATCCGTAGTGTCTCCATGCCGAGTTGATGAACCAATAACATCGCCGTAGCGATCTCGGAAAATCTCATCAGCCTGGGCTAGAATGGGCAATAAGAGCATGATTAGGAGTAAATATTTCATGGTTCCTCACCACAACATTTAGGTGGTTTTGTTTCTGATTTCGTCTCAAAACTCAACTTTGGCTTCCCAAAGAAATGCCATAACGCTGAATCAACCATGTGGGAAATAGACAAACCCTCTTGATAATACTTTTGAAGAATATCCCATAGGTTCGGGTCAATGGTTATTGCTGTTTTGGCGCCGGCTACTTTTGCATCCCTTGGTGGCCTTGGACACATTTCCAGTTTCTTCATATTCAACTCCCTTTTCTAGCATATCTTTAAGGGTAACTATTCGATCCGGAGTCGCGGCCTTGATTAAGGCCACCAGCTCGCGGAATTTCTCATCAATCTCAGCCTCGCCTACTTTGGTCATATGTGCGCCTCTATGTGGCTTTAGCTAAGATAATATTATGGACCGCTCTGCGCGACGTCAATTGCATTTGCGCATGTTGATAATTAATTCCCTGGTCCTGATGCTGGGCCAGGGTCGTTTGAATCGTCATTTGTAATTTCCCAAACCTGTTTTTTGTTTAGGGCCTCTTTTGGCGGCTGGCAGAGCCTAAAGTTAAAACTATCACCTACCGCTCGGAACCATTGTTCCATAAAAAGCATCTAAGGAGTCAAGATACATTCTTAATTTAGAGAAAAGGAGGGTTTGGCCATGACAAGAAGAAATTACGCATTGATTACAGGTGTCATGCTGCTAACTATCCTGTTAACCAATTTCGGTATTTTTGTCGCATCAGGAATTGCCAGAGAAAGCTTGGACCAAAGCCGAACAGAATGTTTGAGCAGATGTAATGAACCAACCGGGGATTTGATGTCTTGGGGTGGAGGTGGCGATGATAGTATTTTGCAACTCCGAGCCATATGTGTTCAAAAATGCGAAAATAATTACTGGAAACAATGGGATAAGGAAATGAATAACATAGGGAAGAATTAAGATTGACAACGGCAAAGAACAACATTACGGCCTTAGATGGTTACTGCTAGCAAATCTTCTCAAAAAAAGCCTCCGAAGTAATTCGGAGGTTTTTTCTGACAGATCCTGTGTACTGTTTCAGTACATTTCAACAGGAAAAAGTTGTTAGTTTCTGATTCGATGCGCCCCGACCTTTACCTTTTATCAGAAAGATCCTTTTGTAAACTTTCAGGACCGTGTGTCCTGCAGGTGCGGCGATGCGCCGCCTGTTTATCTCAACTTCCAGTCTTTTGCCCTGTTTGGCCCGTACTGACGGCCCTCGACCACAACTGTTGTAATAACCGCTCATCGAAACTCCAAGAACTCGACAAAGAACAGGGGCTGGAAAATGGAGTCGATAGCAGTACAAAAAATCCCCCAACAACTTAGGAGAATTATTGGGGGATAATGACTATGCGAGGTGGCAATGTCACAGAAATATTAATTAAATCTTTTCTAACTATTTTCTGTTGAGATAATCCGCAACAGTTGGGATAACCTTTAAAAGGTTAGAGTTGCCGCCACACCTCCGCCGAGGCTTTGAGTATTCAAAGTCCCTGTTGTGGTGTCCATCGAAATAAATCGAGGGGAATCATCAGAGGAGTTGTCACTGGTCCTCCAACTACCTGGGCCAATGAATTTCATCCACGTCCCTTTAGCCCATAATCCAATTTGCCAGTCTTTAAGAACGGGAACATCGTATTCAAAATAGCCTTCGAGGAATGAGCCAGTTTTCGCAAAGTCCCACTCAATGGTATTTTGTTTATAAGAAATTGAACGATCTTTAATAAGCGTTTGAGGATTGATAACTTGAGTCGAAGCAAGCGGGCTATAAATCAGTGACGCTTTATAATTTCTCTCGTTAAACTGCAACCCTATGTATGGTATCCAGGTCTTTACGATAACGTCACCGGTGACGCTCAAATAAGGGGAAGAATTTTGCGGCATTCCCTGCGCATCCACCGGATTCTCCAAACCTACAGTCAAGTGGTCGTAGCGCACACCCACTAATGCTGACCAGTTCCTGCAAAAAGTATAACCGACCATGCCATCAACATCCCACCATTGAAGTTGCGACCCGGCCCAACTGTATGGGGCAGGTGTGACCCAGCTAACATCCTCCCCAGTAAAAACATTAATGTTTTTCCGGGCGTTTGCGTCGGCTTCAATAGCAAGAAATAATGTCGAGAGAAATCGGGCTTCAAGACCAACTGATCCTACCCAGACACCTGAATCCTGAAACGTGAGGTCAAGAGATGTAGGACCGGCATATAAATTATAATTAATACCGGACGGTAAGTTAAGACTGAGCCCGATGTTTTCATACCCAACCTGAACGAAGGGGGCAACTTTAACAGAAGCAAGTTGTAGGTTACCGATGCCGGGAATTGCCGAAATATAATGGACCCCAAAAACTGGACAGGAGATTAAGGTGGGAAAGCCTACCTTGGAGATGTAGAAAGAACGCTTATCATAGGGAGGCTTGGATTGAA
>JAMCYH010000275.1:819-8515 GCA_023474025.1 Deltaproteobacteria bacterium | reverse complement strand
GCTTCAACAAAAAACAGCCCAATTACTGGGCGGATGGAGGTTGTTAGAATGACGAACGAATCTTTAACGCAGATCAGGAGGAAAACTATTTATACACAGTTTACATGTCCGGATTGCTGCGGACATCGATTGGGAGCCAAAGTGGAATGTGATGCCGACATCACGTCTTTCGATGATAAAGACGCATCCTTCATTTTAAGCGACAAGCAGGAACAAGAATTCACCATAGCTCTTTTTTGCTGTCGCGACTGTAGTTGGAACACTGATGAGGAATCGGACGTGATGGACTATATGAAATAGCCCGAAAGAGCTCTTAGCCCTGATCCTTTTTTTGAATTTGGAGTTTGGATTAGCGTTCAGGCCATAAATTTAGCAATAGGAACCCAATTGATTGGAGCAAAAACAAATTGAAAATTACCAGTCCTGAAGTAATGGAGATCGTTGAAGAGTTTGATTCATTCACTGGAACAGATTTAGCTGAGTCCGTTGAAATTGAATCTTCTCAGATGCTTGCAGCAACACATCTGGATTCGCGCAATTCAGGTAAGGAGGATTTCGGATCCCCCGCCAACATAAACATCCAAAACAACATTATTGTAGTAGCTCCATGGGCTAGTTCTGTCCCGTCATTCATTGAGCAGTTCGCTGTGAGGACTTCCCAGGTGATAGCGCCACAGCGGCGAGAAGTTCTACACACAATAGATCTAGGCAGGCCAAAACCTAAAACCTATTTTCGAGTTCATCCCGACGGTGCGTATTCGATGGAGGTCATGATTCTGGAATCTGGCGGAGAACAATACATCGTCTCTAAATCGATTCAAGAGGAATTGGGTCCTGAGTTGACCAAGAAAAAGCTTTTTCTGTGGATAACTCAAGACGGAAATCTTGGCATCTGGCCAATCAAAGTTCCTAAGTTAGGAAATAGTAAAGGGTGGATTGACCCTTGGAACAGATCAGCACTGAAAGCAGCGAAACTCGGCATGAGCGCTTGGATCACCATTAGATCAAATCAAAATTTAAAGCAATATGACGCCTTTCAAGCCTCATGGAACATTGAACCAAAGCTCCCCACAATGGATTTCGGTCAAATTGTGATGTTAGCTTTCGAAAATAGGATTCTCGAAACAATGGACGATCCTGTAGTTAAAGAAGTTTTAGGTGAACTGTATTGCTAAAGGACTTAGTTTTTTTGTCTTGACCAGGAGAATTAGAATGGTTGGCAACAGTTGTTACCTACGCCTTGGAGGCGGTGGTACCCCTACCTTGGAGACCACCCTGTCCAATATTATTTTTCTTCTTTTATTATTTTTATTTTCCGGTTGATCAATGAGCCTTATGTGCAGATTGATTAACATTTTGTGAAACGTGGATCGGTAGAGACCAATAGGATGGTGAAATAATGACAAAAGATTTTCGACTTGATGACTTTCTTCCTATGAAGACTGTCAATCAGACCCAAAATAACGCCAAAGTTAAGCCACAGCGTAGTTTAGACCTTGATAAATATTTTATTCAAGGTCCAATTTCACTCAATTGGATAAGCTCGGCATCAAAGGCTCCTGGTCGAGTTCTGCAAGTAGCGTTGGCGTTGTGGCATCTTTCATGTTTGACAAAATCTCCCAAGGTCAAAATGCAAAGGAAATGGAGAGAAGTCTTTGGATTCTCTGAAAAGGCTTACAGGCATGCACTGAGAGTTTTGGAATCCAATGGACTGGTGAATGTTGAGCGGTTATCCGGACAAAGTTCGAATGTAACCGTCATTCTACGAGAGAACAGCGAAAACAATCTCTGAGGCAACGACAATGTTCCTATCTTTATCCGATAGGTTGAAAAAATGAATCCACTGAAGAAAAATTATTGAGAGGTTTTCAATTATTGGCGCTGCGGATATTCAAAGTTTCATAGGAGATAAGGATGTTAGATGAAGAAAAACTTGATTGTAATTAATCTATCGGACCCGCAAACCGAAGAACCCGCTGGCAAATGGTTGACGGCCTAGCTAACAGGCTCGCGATGAACACCACCTGTGGTGAGGTGGCGTATCAATAGATAAATATAATCTAAGCCTTTCAGAAGGTACAAACAATTCATTTCTAGTTTATATCCAGTTGGTTTGAAAATTTTCTACCTAACCTAGCCCATCTCACCACGTTTTTAATTTATGTAGGGTCCGCCCTCAGACCTTGTTCTCATGGGCGGAGCTATAAGACGCAGACTCATTGGTCGTCTGAAATGCTCTGAACAGAGCTATCAGAAGCCAATATAGAGCGCCTGTGACGGATGGCCATGAAAACAAACAAAGGTCAAATGTTTGGAAATTTCTTAATCATCTTGGTTTTGGTTCTAAGGAGGATGAGCTAATGCAACAGCTTGAAATGAATTTAGAAGTGATCATTAAAGAGGACTTAGGACAGTATATAAAGAGAACTATGCCCACTTTCTTAGCAGATGTCGCCAACAGTATCTGTCACGATATTCATCGAAATTTAGAAGATCCAGAAACGCTTTTTTACTTAGGTAACGGATATATTTTGGCACGCAGTGTGAGGTCAAAAGTAAGAGGGTGCCAAGGAAAAGTCGATTTCGGATTCAATCGCAAATCAAAGGGCTACGATTGCTTGGTACGCTCAACTATGAAATCGGAATGATCGTGGAACAAGATTACTTTCGGGCCATGATTGCTTATCTACCAGCGGCCAACCGTGGTCATGCCGGCGCTAATTTCATGTTAGGATTGATACTTTTTTATGGTCTGTCGGTGAATCGCAACCGTACTGAAGCTCTGAAATTCTTTAGAAGGTCCGGCAACCAGGGAGAGTTATTCCTTGAATTCTTGCTCAAAGGACTCGAAGAAGAGGGGCCTATTGTTTATCTCACGGATGACCTTAACTGCAGCAAAAACAGGTCATGGGTCGAGAAGATTCGGGAATTTCTTGGTTCACATACTCCAGCGGCCACAAGCAATAAAGCTAGTTCTTTTTGATGGCAATAATAACGTCAGAGTTATTAGGGGTAAAATGCTCGCTCTAGAGTTTTTCCCCAGAAATTACGGGCTAACTAATTGATATGACGATTAATAATAACTTATTTAGAGGTCAAATTAATGACAACAATTAATATTCAAGGTGGAGTTTTAGAAAAACAGGAAACTTCAGAAGCTGAAGAGTCTGTAAATTATCTAGGACAATCTAGCGCCGGGGTAAGAGAAAATGCGGAACAACAGTCAGCAGGTCTTACTGGGACTCTTCCTATTCACGACATTGCTTTAGGCATAGTAGACAAGGCTGATATAGATAAGTCCGACACTGATGAAATTTCTGAATTTCCAAACCCACTCGATCAATACTTTGATCCCTATTCAATTGACGATAGCGGTCCTCCCATTTTTTTGGAGAAGGATCTCAAACTCTCGGACCTTGGAATATCAAAGAACTATGGATGGCAGAAAATATCAACGAAAGAAATGGGGGGCCATTGCGGCGACAGTGTTGAATTCATGCGGGACAAAATGTCCGACGACATTGTCGATTTGGTGGTGACAAGTCCTCCCTACGATATGCTCCGGAACTATGAAGGTTACGAATTTGACTTTGAGGTCACCACCAGAGAATTGTTTCGCGTTACAATAACCGGCGGTGTAGTGATTTGGATTGTAGGTGACGCCACGATTAATGGTGACGAGACAGGAACGTCATTCAAGCACGCGTTATATTTCAAAGAAATCGGTTTTAAGCTGCATGACACCATGATTTACAGGAAGACAGGGACAAGTTTTCCATCTACTGGTAGGTATACACAAATCTTCGAATACATGTTGGTTTTTTCGAAAGCTAAACCCAAGACATTCAACCCCATTAAGGATCGCCCTAAGCGATGGCCAGGAAGTTGGGGGCAAATCAGCAGAAGAAAGCAGGATGGAACCCTATCCACAAAAGCTATCGGCAACGGATGTCGAGGGTCTGAGACGGGGGTATATGGATATAAACAAAGAACGAATGTCTGGGTTATTCGTGATGGTCGTAGATTCGGATCAAAGGATGATTACGCTACACAACACCCAGCTTCTTTTCCAGAAGAACTCGCTGGAGGGCATATTTTAACCTGGTCCAACCCCGGTGACCTCATTTTTGATCCCATGTGTGGATCAGGAACTACGCTCAAGATGGCTCTATTACATGGTCGAAATTTTATCGGCTTAGATGTCTCCAAAAAATATTGTGAAATCGCAGTGAAACGCTTAGTTGGCGCATTTACAAAACTGCCAGTTCTCTCAACTGTCCAGGCGCTCGATCGCAAAGATTAAAATAGAGGGGATCGAGCACAAGGGGATGTTCTGTAAAGATACAAATCTTTGAATGGTCAGATTTAGTCCAACTACCAATAATTGTAGGTCTATCCGGTGAGCCAGACAATATTTATGACAAGAAACTCAAAAACTTCAACGTCTAATTCCGACCATGAACCATTATTGATGACTCCAGAAGATGTCGCTTATGAGTTTTCGGTTGATAGCACATGGGATCAAAAATGGGCCAGAGAAGGTAAATTGGATTGTATACGGCGCTCGACAAAGATTATCAGATTCAATCGTGAATACATAAAATCTCTTGAAAGATCTGGTACTGAGTATATAGAATCACCGTCCACTAGCAATCAAACGGAAGATCGGGTAAAGAATTCAAGCACACCAAGAAAGAGAGGAGACAGAACAGCTTCAAGGAAATCGTGGCGTAGCCTTCGCGAGGAGGTTACAAAATGTCAGTGAGAAGAAAGGGAAGCAAATATTATCTCGCTTTTCGATGGAAAGGATATCGAATGGATACAACGACACCGGTTAAAACTGAGGCCGAGGCTAAAAAGATAGAAAATGCTGTTAAGATTGCCTTCCGGATTAACCGCTTCGACCATCTTGATCCGGTATCGTTGGACGTGGTTATGCGCATATTTCAAAACAAGCGCTGGGACTTACCCCCTGAATTGACCACGCTAGAACCTCAAAGAGAACTCACTCTTCTGACAGCAATAGAAGATTATCTGAAGACAGCTCAGAGGAACCGTTCACAACGAAATCTTTACGCTATCGATAGGTTAGTCGAGTTTTTTGGTGAATCCACTCGATTGAAAGAGATCAAAGTTGCAAATGTTAGGCAATATCGGCAACAGCGGCAGCAAGATGTGGGAAATGGCACTATCAATCGTGAACTATCAGTAATGTCCGGAATATTGCGCGTGCAGATCGAACTCGAGAATATCGAATACAACCCGTGTTCTGGTATGAGGAGACTACCGGAAAACCAGAGAGATACTTATTTGTCCTGGAAAGATTTTACTAGACTGTTAGAACATTCTTGGTGGATCAGAAGTATCATCGTAATGCTCTACTACACGGGAATGCGCTTAAATGAGATATCAGATCTGAGGTGGGAAATGTTTAAACCGGAACGCCGGATGCTGGTTCTTCCCCCCAAAATGACCAAAGAGGGGAAAAGTGAAAAGAAGCTAAAACTTCGCTCCAAGCGTATTCCTTTGAGGAAAGAACCACTTGATCTTCTTGATTCCTTGCGTAAAAAGTTAGGCGACAAACTTATTCACGTCACTGGTCCGATTTTCACATACCAGGGACGTTATAAGAATCACGGCAAGACCCACCAGGGGAAGCCAATTTCCTGGGGTATGATAAAGAAAGCATGGAAGCTGGCGCTCGAAGGGTCTGGACTTGAAGGTCTTCAATTGAAAGACCTCCGGCACACTTGGAAGACTAACGCTCACCGGTCAAAAATTGATCCCACAACAAGAAATGTTATTTGTGGTCACTCCTCTCGACGAGCGGTGGAGGATCTATACATAAATCTTTCCGACGGAGAGCTTCTGAAGGCTGTCGATTCAATGACATTTGACCATGGATGGACTCAACTCGATACAGTAGCGCACCCGGAATCTATAGTCCCGGGAAATAAAAGCGACGCCAAAATGACGCCATTCCCGCAACAAAAGAAAAAGGCCATGCTGGTGACATGACCTAACTACTTGATTTAATTGGTAGGCGGGAGAGGTTTTGAACCTCCGACCCCTGCCGTGTGAAGGCAGTGCTCTCCCACTGAGCTACCCGCCCATGGATTTGCAAGTTTACCACTAATGGGATTCGCAGTCAAACACAGTCTTTGTAAAAGCTCCAAACCGTCCAGAATAAAGAACGCTCAATCTTTCTTGCGGGGCCAGATAACTTGACACACCTGTCAAGTCTGGAATATATCTTTAGTAGAGGACACCCGCCTATGCCTGCAAGCATCCTGAAAGGCAAGAGCATACTGGCCGTTGATGACGAAGAAGACATCCTCGAGATCCTCGCGGAAGAACTCGAAGATTACAAAGTAGATTACGATTGCGCCCAGTCTTATGAGGAAGCGCTCAATAAGATTGCGTCTAATACTTATGACCTCGTGATATTAGACATCATGGGTGTGAGAGGCTTTGACCTCTTGCAGGCCGCAGTCGCTAGAAAGATGCCGGTTGTAATGCTTACAGCGCACGCATTGAATCCCGAAGCGCTGAAAAAATCCATTGAGTTGGGCGCAAGAGCTTATCTTCCAAAAGATCAAATTGTGGCTATGATTCCTTTTCTTGAGGATCTCCTGACAACAAGTTACCAGTCGACATGGAGGTCTGCCTTCAGCAAGTTAAGCGGTGTCTTTGGGGCTCAGTTTGACCGCGAGTGGCGAAAAACCCAAAAGGAATTTTTGGAAAAAATTGAAAAAGATCCTGAAATCACCAAGTCAACGATCATCGAATCATGATCGCAGTGAATTGTCGCCAATAACGTGAGGGGGTTATTGCGTGAGTATTAAAAACATAAAAACGGCTCATTTGGTTCATGACCTTAAAAACCCTATCAACATCGTTGAATCTGGAGCTAGGTCGTTACTTGAGAAGCCCGAACGTTATGGAAACCTCAATCCGAAGCAGGAAAAGGTCGTCCGGCGTGTGCTCAGGAACGCGTTAAGATTACGACACCTTGCCAACAACATGCTCGAAGTCGATATGGCCTCGCTAGGAGTAATTCACGTTGAAAATTGCACCATGGCAAGGATATTACGCGCAGCGTTTGTGGAGGTTTTTGATCTCGTAGACCCAGCAGTTGCGGATGCGCTTGAAGATGCTAATGGGTTTGAAAAATTTGTTGGCGTTTTAAAAGCCAATGGTGTGATCCTGGAAGCTGACTCGCGTCTTCTCGAGAAACCAATCCTGATCGACGAGACGAAAATGGGGCTGATAGTCACAAATTTGCTCTCTAACGCATTCAAATACAGGAATAGAACGATTAATGTCAGGATCTCAATGGGCGATGACACTATTGAGGTTGGAGTAAAAGATGATGGGCCCGGAATCCCGGAAAGCTATCATCAGAAAATTTTCGACAGCTATTTCCAATGCGAAAAAATAGAAGATTTCCCTGTTAGGGGACACGGCCTTGGTTTAGCCGGAGCTCTTGCCCTGGCTGGCGCTATGGGTGGAACGCTGAGCATCTGCAAGAGCGCTCACGGGGCCGAGTTTGTGGTCCACGTGAAACTATGCCTTGAAACCTAATCCGAAAGTCCCCCCACCAAAATGGTCATCATCTCTCACTTTTCAATTTCATGAGAAGACGTAAAATTTCTATGTAAAGCCATACAAGCGTCACCATTAATCCGAAAGCTCC
>JAMCYH010000275.1:0-801 GCA_023474025.1 Deltaproteobacteria bacterium | reverse complement strand
ATTCCCTCTATTTAGGGGCTCCGGCCCTTTCTGAAACCAGGTTTGCCCCCTATCGAGGCATTGGAGTTTCCGGCGCTGAAATGACAATGCAGGGGACGGTGAATAAGACTGGAATTCTCCTCCTCATTACCATGATTGCCGCTGGTTATGTTTGGAGGATATTTTTCGGTTCGCCGGAGCCAAATTTAGCTTCAGTTTCAAGCCTCATGATGGTCGGAGCCATCGGTGGTTTTATAGTAGCTATGGTTACCATATTCAAAGACTCGTGGTCCCCAATTACAGCTCCGGTTTACGCCGTCCTTGAAGGTCTTTTTCTGGGCGGTGTTTCAGCAGTGGCTGAATCCCAATATCCTGGAATTGGTATCCAGGCGGTGGGGCTGACGTTCGCTGTGTGTCTGGTAATGCTTGCTGTTTATTCGTCCGGCGTTATCAAGGTGACTGATAAATTCAGAATCGGCGTAGTGGCTGCAACAGGGGGCATAGCGATTTTTTATTTTATTTCCATAATTCTAAGTATGTTTGGAGTCCGAGTCCCGCTAATAAATGACAATTCGTGGGCCGGCATTGGCTTCAGTGTGGTTGTAATTTTTATAGCCGCGTTAAATCTTGTACTTGATTTTGACGTCATACAAAAATTGTCGCGGTCCGGAGCCCCTAAATACATGGAATGGTACGGAGCTTTCGGATTAATGGTGACGCTTGTATGGCTTTACATAGAAATTTTACGTCTTCTCATGAAATTGAAAAGTGAGAGATGATGACCATTTTGGTGGGGGGACTTTCGGATTAGGTTTCAAGGCT
>JAMCYH010000045.1 GCA_023474025.1 Deltaproteobacteria bacterium | reverse complement strand
GGATCAGCAGATCATGCAAAAATTAACATATTTGAAGGATGTAGTAACTCTTAGCCTTAACAAAGACAAATGCGCATCGTGTGGGGTTTGTCTTGAGGTTTGTCCCAGGAATGTGCTGGCTAGAAACAATGGTTCTGTTGATGTGGTGGACCGAGACGCCTGCATTGAGTGTGGCGCTTGCGCTCTGAATTGTCCTTTCGGCGCTATTTCTGTAAAAGCAGGGGTTGGTTGCGCGATGGCCGTTATAAATTCCGCTTTGGGCAGAAAAGGGTCCTGTAGCTGTAGCACCGATACGAAAGACTACAATATGGATCAGCAGTCAGGCTCGTCATGTGGTTGTTGACAAGTTTTTATGAACAACTCGACCGACATAGGCGAAATAATCTCCGTCAGGGGTAGTGTTGTCGATGTGTCTTTTCGACGACGACTCCCAGCGCTATATTCAGTGCTCCGGACGGGGGAAAACTCGGATATTATAATAGAAGTAGTGAATCATCTCGATTCACAAACAGTGCGAGGAATTGCCCTAACTTCGACAAGAGGCCTTGCGGTGGGCGACGATGCAGTTGATACGGGATCGCCATTAAAGGCTCCGACTGGGCCCAATATTAAAGGCAGAGTCTTTAATGTTTTCGGACAGACAATTGATGGCAAGGGTGCAGTCGATGGTTGTAGATGGCGATCCATTCATCGCGACTATGTCCCTTTGAATCGTCAGGATACCTCATCAGAGGTGTTCGAAACCGGAATCAAGATAATCGATGTTCTCGCTCCCCTCGAACGAGGCGGAAAGGCTGGTCTATTTGGGGGGGCGGGTGTTGGCAAAACCGTCCTCATCATGGAGTTGATTCACAATGTTGTGGCCAGATACGGCGGTGTTAGCCTGTTTTGCGGTATAGGAGAGAGATGCCGTGAGGGTGAAGAACTCTATCGTGAGATGGAACAGGCAGGAGTGCTGGCTAACACGGTCCTTGTCTTTGGACAAATGAACGAACCGCCGGGCGCAAGGTTTAGGGTAGGGCACGCCGCTCTGACGATGGCGGAATATTTTCGTGATGACGAAAAACAGGATGTTTTCGTACTCATTGATAACATATTCAGATTTATCCAGGCCGGGATGGAAGTTTCCGGTCTTCTCGGGCAGATACCGTCGCGTCTAGGGTACCAGCCAACGCTTGCAACGGAACTTGCTCAACTGGAAGAGCGGATATGTAACACTACTTCTGGCTCCATAACATCGGTTCAGGCTGTGTATGTGCCTGCCGATGATTTCACTGACCCTGCGGCGGTCCATGTTTTCGGGCATTTGTCAGCGTCAATCGTATTATCTCGAAAACGTTCTTCTGAAGGACTATATCCGGCGGTAGATCCTCGACAGTCCAGCTCCAAGATGCTAGTCCCACAGGTAGTTGGAAAACGACACTATGAATTGGCCCAGGAAATAAGAGCGACCTTGGCCACTTATGAAGAGCTGAAGGACATTATCGCAATGTTGGGAATAGAAGAGCTATCACAGGCCGATCGTCAAGCAGTTTACCGGGCCCGGAGGCTGGAGAGGTTTTTTACTCAGCCTTTATTTGTTACCGAAAGATTTACCGGGCTGGCTGGTCGCTCCGTGATTCTCGAAGACGCCATTAATGGTTGCGAGAGAATTCTGAACGACGAGTTTTCTGGATTTCCTGAAAATGCCCTGTACATGATCGGGAAAGTCGACGAGGCCAAAAAGTTATGAGGCTTAAAGTGGTCCTCCCGACTGATATCGTGATTGATAAAGAGGTAATTAAAGTAATCGCTGAAGCCGAGAATGGTTCATTTTGTCTGTTGCCACGTCACATAGGCTTCGTTTCAGTTTTGGTTCCCGGGTTGCTTTCATATGTTTGTCCTGGAGGGCAGGAAGAGTTTGTAGCTGTTGACAAAGGGATACTGGTAAAGTGTGGCCCGGATGTTGTTGTTTCCACAGGTCAGGCATTGGCGGGCGCTGATCTTGGCATGCTGAAGATGGCAATTGAAAAGAAATTCAATCTGATGGATGAACGCCAGAAAAAGGCCCAATCAGCCGTAGCAAAGCTCGAAGCTAGCCTAGTCAGACGGTTCCTGGAGTTGGAACGCCATGGATAACGACGGGCCTGTGTCACAGAATCGCCAGCGCTCATATACCAGAAAATTCGCGAAAATTGTGGGCGCCAAGGAGGTTCGAAAAATGGAAGCCCGAAGAGATGGGAACAGGAGTATTTGGTTCGGGCTAGGTATGTTCGGAATTGTTGGGTGGTCCGTCGCTGTTCCTACCCTGGTTGGAGCGGCCATTGGGGTATGGATTGACTCGCGCTATCCAAGTCGTTTTTCGTGGACACTAATGCTACTGTTCGCGGGTGTGCTTTTTGGTTCAATCAACGCTTGGTATTGGATCAACCGGGTGGGAAAAAACGGCTGATCCGTGATCGATCTCGACCTAAAGTAAAATATTCTTTCATGATGCTGTAATGTCTATAGACTTATCTGGCATACCGGTCGCTCTGTTTATGGGAACAGGTCTAGGGCTGTTCTACTTCGGTGGTTTATGGCTGACGGTCAAACGCCTTAGCCAATCTTCTCAACCAGCGTTGCTAAGTTTAGCCAGCTTTTTTGTCAGGACAGCGGTTGCGCTTTCAGGTTTTTACTACGTTATGGAAGGTCGATTGGCGCTACTTCTAGCGGCAATGACAGGCTTCCTGATCATACGCTTTTTCCTTGTCAGGCTGATAAGCCCTGTTCAAGCCAGGCTGCGCAAATCATAGCACAGGAACCAAGATATTCACGATGGTAAGTGAAACTATAACACCTGATCAAGTAGTTTTTTGGCGGTGGGGTTTTGTCGTCTTGAACTCCACCATTTGCTATACGTGGGGAGTGATGGTTTTGCTTACTGTTGGATCATGGCTGATTACACGACGTTTATCCACTGACACCAAGTTTTCCAGGTGGCAAAATCTGCTCGAAATAATAGTCGTTTTTGTCCAGGACCAGATTCGAGAAATCACGAATCAGTCGCCACGGCGCTATCTGCCATATATTGGAACTCTCTTTCTATTTGTTGCTGTGTCGAATATCTTAGAGCCGGTTCCTGGTTATCATGCGCCTACCGCTTCTCTTTCGACAACTTCCGCTTTAGCTATAAGCGTGCTGTTTGCTGTCCCAATTTTTGGAATTGCCGAACAAGGTTTTTTTTCTTACATCAAACATTATATTCAGCCTTCTGTGTTAATGCTGCCGTTCCATATATTGGGGGAACTGTCCCGTACTCTGGCCTTGGCTGTGAGGCTTTTTGGAAACATGATGAGTGGAGCGAAGATAGCGGCTATATTACTGGCGGTTGCTCCACTTTTCTTTCCCATATTGATGAATGCGCTGGGGCTGCTCATAGGCCTGATCCAGGCGTACATATTCGCTATATTGGCTATGGTATACATTGCTTCAGCGGGAAAAGGGCGGAGTTCATCAGGTCAAAGCCGGTAGGAAGAGGGGATTGAGAAAGGAGAGACCCAAAATGGATAGTTTGACGATAATAGGACTGGTTTCGATTATTACCGCAGGCGCATCAATGGCTATAGGCTCGATTGCTCCATCGCTTGGAGAAGCCAGGGCGATTTCCAGCGCATTAACTTCCATAGCGCAGCAACCTGACGAGGCCGGCGCCATATCCCGAACTCTTTTTGTAGGTTTAGCCATGATCGAATCCATGGCGATCTATTGCTTCGTTGTTTCCATGATTCTTCTTTTCGCGAATCCTTTCTGGAACTATGTGGTGTCCAAAACCGGAGGATGATCGATGCTGTTAGACTGGTTCACCGTCATAGCCCAGATCATCAACTTCCTCATTCTCGTTTTTCTTTTAAAGCGCTTTCTGTTCGACAAGATAACCGGCGCGATGGACGAGCGGGAGAAAAAGATCTCTTCTACTCTGGATGACGCCAATAGCACAAAGAGAGTCGCCGCCGAAGAGGCTGAGCGATATCGTCAAATGAATCAGGCGCTGGAAGATGAACGCAACCGAATTCTGGCTGAGGCTAAAGACGAAGCTTTGTCTGTTCGAAAGAGCTTGATTGAAGCAGCACGCGCTGAAGTGGAGGATGTCAAGGCTGAATGGCATAAGTCATTACAGCGGGAAAAAAAGTCGTTTCTTCTTGAACTGCGTGGTCGTATCGGTAAAGAGACGCTCTCATTGGTTCGAACTGTTTTGTCGGACCTCTCAAACACCGGCCTGGAGCAACGAATTGTTGATGTGTTCGCTGAGAAATTCCGTAACATGCCCGAAGAAAAGGCGATGCAGATAAGGAAGATTTCCCAAACGGCGGCTAACGAGATAAAAGTGACCACAGCGTTTAACCTTAATAACGACCAGAGAAACTTTATCGTAAGCTTGTTGAAGGGGCGCATTGGAGGAGATGTTTCAGTCGCTTTTGAAAGGTCCGCCAACAATGTTTGCGGTATAGAATTGAGGTTCCCGGGTTATAAAATCGGTTGGAGTGTCGAATCATACCTGGACCGTTTTGAGAAAACCGTGTCTGGCGCTCTTGAGATAATGACTGAGCCATCGGTTGGGCAAAACAACCCGCATACCTGATTCATGAGTTGAGTCTAAAATGAATGTGAATAAAGAAAGAGACAATTCGGGTCTTGATCTAATCCTGGAAAGCACGATAGCCGCTTTAACCGCGAGTATTGAAAATGGCAAACCGACCATTGATTTGCAGGAAGTGGGCTCCATAGTCTCTGTTGGACAGGGTGTGGCCAGAATTTCAGGTTTGACTCGAGTCAAAGCGGATGAACTAGCCATGTTTCCGGGGGACAAATTGGGAGTGGTTTTCAACGCGGACGCCCGAGAGGCTGGAGTTGTCTTGCTTGATGACGATCAAAGCCTTCATGCCGGTTGTGAAGTTAATCATACCGGACGTGTCCTCGAAGTCCCAGTCGGAAATGAACTTATTGGCAGGGTAATTGACGCTATGGGGCGTCCATTGGACCAGCAGGGGAACGTCAACGCGTCAGTCCTATGGCCGGTTGAGCGGGACGCTCCAAGCATTATGGACCGCGATCCCGTGGTAGTCCCCCTTCAAACGGGTATTAAAGTCGTAGACGCTTTGATTCCGGTTGGACGTGGACAAAGAGAGTTGATACTCGGTGACCGTCAAACAGGTAAAACAGCCATTGCGATAGACACAATCATTAACCAACGGGGCAAAGACGTTATTTGCATTTATTGCGCAATAGGTAAGCAATCCGCTTCTGTTGCAAAAATTGTTAACGATCTGCGAAACTACTCTGCGATGGACTACACCATCGTCATGGTAACGACGGCTGAAGAGGCGCCGGGGTTACAGTTTGTAGCGCCATATGCGGCAACAACCATGGGTGAGTATTTCATGGAACAGGGCAGGGATGTGTTGGTTGTATTTGATGACCTCACCGGCCATGCGCGAGCGTATCGTGAAATTTCATTGCTTTTGCGTCGTCCTCCAGGCCGTGAGGCGTATCCCGGTGATATTTTTTACATACATTCCCGACTTCTGGAGCGGTCAACACATCTCAGGAAAGAGTTGGGAGGTGGGTCTCTAACTGCTTTTCCAATAGCGGAGACCGAAGCGCAAAACATAGCTGGTTACATTCCTACCAATCTGATTTCCATAACCGATGGCCAAATTTACCTGTCTCCTCACCTCTTTCAAAAAGGAGTATTACCTGCGATAGATGTTGGCAAATCAGTTTCTCGTGTCGGTGGCAAGAGTCAGTTGACCGCCTATCGATCGGTAGCGGGTGATTTAAGACTCTCATATTCCCAATTTGAGGAACTTGAGGCGTTTTCCAGGTTCGGGACCAGGCTTGATGAGCAAACCCGCAAAACACTTGAACGTGGGCGCCGAGTCAGGGAAGTCCTTAAACAGGGACAATCTGAACCTATATCTGTCCCAGAGCAACTTTCTGTATTGCTGGCGGTAAATGCGGGTATATTCGATGAAATACCTGTAAAGGCTGTAACCGCCGCAGAAAAGGCCATCAGGGAAAAAGTGGGGGAAGAGGCTCCGCGCCTCTGTAATAGAATTTGTCAGGATCAGCCTCTGACTTCCGCTGATAGAGATCTAATTCTCGAGTTGGCTGCGAGCGCCATACAGTCAATGAGAGTATGACCCAACATGGAAAGCATTGAATCGCTCCGACGAAAGATCGTTACAGCGGGAGAACTTGGATCTGTTGTGCGGACCATGAAAGCTTTGGCAGCCGTGAGTATCCATCAATATCAGAAGGCTGTCGAAGCTCTTACAGAGTACAACCACACCATTGAAACAGGTCTTCAGATAGCGCTTCGTGGGAATTCGGAGTGGGCGGTGAATGCCAGACCCGCTCCCCGAAATCGGTTAATTGCAGTGGTTCTGGGATCTGACCAGGGGATGTGTGGTCAATTCAATGAACTCATAGGCGAATACGCTCGTAAAAGTTTAGAGAAGCGGAATGGCTCAGAGGACCACCATGTAATGCTGGTAGTCGGCAGTCGTATCGCGGGATTGCTTTCGGATATGGGTATGAATGTCCGTGAAATGTTCCCTGTCCCAAATGGCGTGACTGGTATAATTGCTCTGGTTCAGGATTTGCTCATAGAAATAGAAGAAGCAAGATCGCTACTCGATTTGGATCAAGTCGTGGTTTTTTACAACAAGCAGGTTACGAACACTAAGTTTACCCCAACTGAAAAACAATTGCTCCCTGTCGATCTTGAATGGCTTAACAGGCTTAAAAAGAGGGAATGGCCATGTCGTTCGATCCCCACTTACACAATGGAATGGGACAGGGTTTTCTCAGCGTTGATATGGCAGTATCTATTTGTATCAATTTACAGGGCCGTTGCTGAGTCCATGGCCAGCGAGAACGCAGGACGTCTTGCTTCGATGGAAAGAGCTGAAAAGAATATCCAGGAACGTATCGAGGAGCTAAATTTAAAGTATAATCAGTGCCGCCAACTATCGATAACCGAAGAACTCCTCGATATCGTGGCGGGTTACGAGGCCTTGACAAGCTAAGAAACGTATTAATAACCCGCCACGACGTTTTTGGACTGGAGACATGTAATCAGATACGGACGATTTTCACATACGTGTCATTAAATGATGCGCTACCACCTATTGGGTCTGTAAGACAGACATTTCGCGCTATCGTGTGCTCCAACATTACTGGATTGGGAGTGAAGCCGCGGGACCGTCTCGGGTTACCTTTGACCAGACTGCCATCAACGGACATGTCACGAGAACCGCTTGCCCAATGGCCAAAATGCCAGGCCACAGCGACTACACCTGGTCTCAAGCCCTCAAGAGCTTTGACGATGCCTTCAACATGCCGAATCTCGCCGTTTCCTAGATCGAATGATCCGGATGGGTTAGTGACTGAACTGAGTCTTACACGTTCGCCGTTACTAAGACCCAATTTGTCCGCATCGGAGTGATTCAACAGGATAGCGTTCCCTGGACACAACTCGCTCAGCCATTGGTCCATTGGCATGGTTCGACTCTGACCGCCGAAGATCTCTTTGAAGGTGATCAGTTGGAATGGATAATCCGCCTCCTTTACGATTCGCTTGCCGTCTGAGAAACTGGGCCCTTCCAGGACTGGTAGACCGTCGAACTGTTGGCCCGAAATGGAATTACGACCACTGGCTACACGTTCAACGAATACCTGAAAAATGCCTGAGAATGGGTGGGCCTGCATGTCTGCTTTGTACATTTTGTGCGCGTCTTCGAAACGGCCCCCACGGTTGAGCACGTAGACAACATGAGGCCAATAGTCGGCGCCTGCGGCATTCATCCAGCGGTCTTCGTCGAAAACGCTTTTGGGTAGGTGGCTTCGAGCGACGCGGAAGAGGTCCATTTCATTCTTGTCCGCTGCTGGTACTGAGTCTCCCTCCTTATCGCCCATGGCAATATTAGCAACATTTTTTAGATACCAGTCATCTTGGTGATCAAAGTTTTTGCCCGGTCCCAAGGCGTCCTTGCCGAAGCCGGGCAGCCTTAGCTTCTTGCCGAGCGCAATTAGGATAGCCTCCATATTGATCGGCATATCCATTCCGTCAACCTTGACAATCTCCGGCAAAGGTCCAATTACAGGTTGGCGAACCTTGCTCAAAGTCGAGAGCATGGCTGGAGTGCTCGCGCCTGGTGATTCCCAACGTTCTAAATAAGTGGTGTCGGGGAAAACATAATCAGCGAACATACTAGTTTCGCCGATCAGAATGTCGCAAGCGATGAACAGCGGGACAATCTTGGGGTTTTTAAGAATCGCGATTTGCCTGTGTCCTGCCGGCGTAGAAAAAACGGGCGTGCCCATGTGCAGGAACAGAACTTTTATGGGATAGGGATATCCATCATTCGCAGACGGGATGACTTCTTGGTAGAGGTTGCCAGTAAACGGATACCACGGACGCTTAGCCGGATAGCCGGAAAACATGGTGCTCTCCTCATACGTGGAGCCTTCACGATTCACCCTGACTGGTATAATTGC
>JAMCYH010000331.1 GCA_023474025.1 Deltaproteobacteria bacterium | reverse complement strand
TGTTTTCGATTGAACGCGCCGCATACATCAAGAATTTTCTGTTTAGGCTCCACTACGAGCAATGGAGCAATCATCTGTGAAGCAAAATCCTGGATCGAAAAAAGGCCCTCACAGAAGCCAGGTAGATTTGTTACAGGGCCTTGAATCTTGTTGAGTTCTAAAACGCCTAGATCGAAATTCAAGATTTCAAAGTCTAGCGCTTTTTCTCTAAACAACGTGATAACATCCATAACAGAGGCTTTAAGAGAATTAACCCGCAAGGTTAAGAGCGCTCGTTGGTTGTTCGATTGGAGTACTTGTACTGTTTTTTCCGACCCGAATTTTTTTAGCCACCTTTTCACCAACCATTCGGGGTGAGAATAATATGTAGCAAGATCTTTGGGACTTTTTCCTGGCTCAAAATAGAGAATTTCCGGATGCCTTAGGGCAGATCTTAGAATAGCGTTTACGAGCTTGGAGAATTTTCCGTCTAGTATATTTTTGGCTTGAGCGACGGCTTGATGAATCGCCGAGTGGGTTGGCACCCTCGACAAAAACAGTACCTGATAAATTGCTATTCTGAGAATGTTACGGATTTGAGGATTTAGTTGTTTGTGGCGATCGTTTAACAGGTTGTTTATGATCGAATCAAGTCTGAACTTCCACCGGATTGTTCCATAGACGATTTCAGTGATTAGCGCTCTGTCCTCAGCAGAAACATGGTGATCTGAAAGCCCTTCCGAAAGAGCCGTTTCTACAAAAACACCTCTTTCAGCCTCGTTTAAAATTTTCACAGCAAGTTCACGAGAAATAGTGACTAAAGAACGATGAAGTGGCATGCACCCTCGAATAAAAACACCTACTGATCAAACAAAAACATTGAACGCCCATCGTTTCCTGATTAAAAAGTCCACGAGAGGCGTTCAACGTTTAGGATATCTGAAAAAATAACCCTGTTTGTACTAATCTGATTTAGTACCCTGCCATTTTTTCAAGTCTGTCTATACGCTGCTCAATAGGTGGATGAGTTGAGAAAAGGTTCGATAAACCACCACCAAAAAAGGGGTTGACTATAAACATGTGAGCCGTCGCCTGTTCCGCGTTCATGGGTATGGCTTCTGCGCCTCTTTGCAACTTGCCTAATGCGCTAGCCAACCATAATGGATGGCCACATATCTGAGCCCCAGTCTCATCAGCTATGTACTCCCGAGATCTGGAGATAGCCATTTGAATTATCGCTGCCGCAAGAGGGGCCAAAATCATCATTAAGAGAGAACCAGCCAAAGAGCCTCCTCCACGATCTTCATCAGATCGCCCCCCGAAGAAAAACCCGAATTGAGCCAGATATGTTATAGCTGTTCCTATAGTTGCGGCTATGGTCTGAATGAGAATATCCCGATTTTTAACATGTCCCAGTTCGTGGCCAATAACGCCTGCGAGTTCATCTCGATTCAGAAGCTTGAGTATTCCCTCAGTAACAGCTACGGCGGCATGGTCAGGATTGCGGCCTGTTGCAAATGCGTTAGGAGAATCATCCGGAATTATGTAAACCTTTGGCATGGGCAGCCCTGCATTCCGAGTGAGATCTCTAATAAGTCTGTAAAGATCTGGAGCTTCTGATTCGGATATTTCCTGGGCGTGATACATGGCCAGGACGATTTTGTCACTGAACCAGTAGCTACCAAAATTCATTGCCAATGCAATAACCAGGGCAATAGTAGCCCCATTCTTGCCTCCGAAATAACCGCCTAGAATTACAAGCAAACCACCAAGCGCAGCCAGAAGAATTACTGTCTTAAGTCGGTTCATGTTTCTCTCCATGAGTTAACCAATTATCCTGATATGTCAGGAAAAATCGGTAATTACTTTTAGTCTCAACTGTTTAAATTAAATAATCCCCAAATTTTAGTCTTCTTCCTCGAGCGAAATCCGCCCCTGAGACCTTCTTTTTTGAGGGAGCCTGGATTTCGTCCAAACGTAAAAGCCCGGCGCCAGTTCCAAGTATCACTCCATTCGAAGTAATATCTGCAATCAGGCCAGGCTCTGCCTGGCCCTCAATTGGCGTAGCGTTCCACACTTTGATTTGTTCTCGACCAATCACGAAAAATGCGCCAGGCCAAGGATTCATGGCACGTACGAGACGATCGAGTTGTTTTGCGTCCAAATTCCAATCTAAGAATCCATCGCCTTTTCTAAACAATCTGGTGTAAGTCGCTTTGGAATTGTCCTGAGGTATAGGGTTGATATCATTGGTCTTCCATTTGTCCAAGGTTTCTACAACCAATGAAGATCCAAGCTCCATGAGCTTGTCGTGGAGGTCTCCAGCGGAATCTTTTTCTCCAATTCTGACAACCTGTTGGGCGAGTATCTTGCCGGTGTCCATTCCGGTATCCATTAGCATGACAGTATTACCGGTTTCTTTGTCTGCTGAAAGAATTGCGGTAGCAATCGGTGAAGGGCCGCGATGTCGAGGCAACAAAGAAGCATGAAGATTTAAGCAACCAAGTGGTGGCAAATCCAATATTTCCAGAGGAAGAAATTTCCCATAAGCTACCACGACAATCGCATCCGGTTTCCACTTATTTAAGACATTGAGAACATTGGGGTTTTTGAGGTCCTCAGGTTCCGCATACTCAATTCCCATTTCTAATGCTAATTTCTTGACAGGTGTGGCTTTTAAAATTTTACCCCTTCCTGAGGGCCTGTCTGCCTGGGAAAAAACGCCTACCACATCAAAATGACGCTGTAGAGCTCTAAGAGTTGGTATCGCAAACTGGGGAGACCCCATGAAAACTATGCGGCAAGTCACCTGTTTCCTCGTCGCGACTTTTTAACACGCCTGTGATACAGATTTCGTTTCAGGGCTGAAGAATGGTCCAATAAAGTCTTACCCTCAAGATGATCTATTTCGTGTTGAATTACTCGAGCGACCAAGCCTTCACCCTCAATTTTAAGAGGTTTGCCCTTAATGTCTATCCCCTCAACCTGTACACGAGCAGCCCGCTTTACATCGACATTAAAGTTTGGAACACTCAAACAACCTTCTTCTTTGAATTCCTCGCCTTCAGTGAACAAAATTACAGGGTTAATCAGCACCGTAGGAACCTTCTTCTTGTCCTTGGGCTCCGCATACGCGTAATGTATGTCAAAAACAATTACTCTAACCAGCTCACCGACCTGATTCGCCGCCAACCCTATACCTGGCGCTTTATACATTGTGTCTGTCATGTCAGCTGCCAGTTGACATATATCTTCGGTAAGGTCAATTACGGCATTTGCCCTTTCGCTCAACTTCGGGTCAGGCACGGTAACTATACTACGAACAGCCATATCTAAACCTTTCAAGCTTTTATTACATATGTCTACATGTTCCTATAACTGTCAAGCCGGGTTTTAAATCAATTTTAGAATTACTAAAAATACGCTCCAGATTTCAAGTCATCGAAATCCAGCTTTGAGTTTGATGATTGTTGATAATTGGCTATTGTATTGGCAACTTTTCCAAATCCGTGTTCGAGAGCCAAGCCATACGCCGTGGTTCCATTATTGTCTTTGGCTGTGGGGTCAGCGCCTGCCTCAAGCAGGATTTTCGCACAAGCCCAGTTTCCTTTCCGAGCGGCCAACATCAAAGCGTTCTGATTGTTCCGGTCTTTTAGATTCACGTCTGCGCCGTGGGCCAACAAGCATTTCACCGACTCTGCCTGACCTTCCAGGCATGCCCACATAAGGGCGGTACGCGCGGTTTTGCCTCTCTGATTAAGATCCGCTCCCTTTTTTACAAGAAGGTTCAGAGTGTCAATTTTTCCATTCAACGCGGCTTCAATCAGAGCGGTTTGGCGCTCATAGTTTTTCGAGTTAATGTTGGATCCCTTGCTCAGTTTTTCTCTTATTTTTGCGTCGTTTCCAGAAGCAGCGCTTTTTACAAATTTGTCAGCACAGTTTTCCTCAAACGCGTTCCCGATGGAAAGCAGAATTGCCAAAAGGACAGGTAAAAACAACAAAAATTTTTTCATGTGATTCAACGTAATGGCTCCTGATTAAACACTCTTAATAACCAGCAATCTAAATTTCAGTATTAGATTTGGAACACTTGAGAACAATTTTTGTTCCATCTGGTTATACAAATATTCATGAAAGAACTTGCGGCAAACCTCAAAGATTTTTTATTGGTTTCAGAACGGGCGTATTGGGACGGTTTTTACATAAATTGACAAAGATGTAATAGCACGTTGAAAGTTTGCCCTCTTGCTGAAAGTGGTTCCTGAGAAATTAGCGTAGTCCGAAAATAAAATTGAGGAAAAATCGCATCTCCCTCCATTGCGATAATCTTCCAACGTCTTATTGAAGTCGTCCTTGTCCTTGTTGGGGTCTTGGGAATGCAGAATACACAATTTCTCATCCCCATGCCCTCGCGCATCCAGGTCAGATATTTTGTGTTCGCAATTTGCCATTGTCTTGCGGGAGTCACTGCTTTATCCTAGGAAATACAAATGTATCTAATTTTGTGATTGAGGACTATAAATTTTAGGGATTTTTACTTGTGTCCCCACGTTTAGTTAAATAGATCCAATTGAAAAATAGCCCTACATGCCAAGGGCAACGGTATAGCATACAGATAGTCAAAAGCGGTTAAGTGGAGTTGTTCGTTAGAAAGACCAGAATCTTTTAGGTATCTGAGTCGCAGTATTTCACTCGATGCAGCTTGTCTGGATAATCCATGGCGGACTTTGGAACGGTCAGCAAGACTGATTGATCGCATATTAGGCCCGTGCTCCGATCCAGTGGATGAGAGCAAACATGCCGGTATTTTAGGTTGGACTTGGCTCTGGTAACAAAAAAGGCCGCAGCCTGTGTAAGACAATAGAGCTTGGTGTGGTCCAGATAGCCCCTGTCCATGATATAGAAAGCGCCTACCTCGATGGGAATGATATTCAGGGTGTTGACCCCGTGCAGTTTTCTATCTGATATGTGGATTAAGTACGGGATATTGCCGCGAAGATCCAAGTGTGTATGAAACTTGATCGCTCCCTTGGTTTTCCGGAAATGAGCCCAAGGAAACAAGGGCAGGCATAAATCGATAGTTGTGGCTTCCAGAGCGTAAACGGTCTCGTTCAGGCCGTCGAAAAAAGCTTCTTTGCTGTAGAGCCTGCGGGCAGTGGAAATCAGCGAGAGCGCAAAGTCCGCATAGATGCGCCAGTGACTGACCTTGTTGGTGTTGGCGAGGGTATTTCTGAAGGCTGGTCCACTGATTCCCATGTGGTAGAGCTTTCGATGCTGTGCCCGAAGGCACGCTTCTATATCGCGTAGGCTCTCCCGATAGGTGATCTGGGCAAAGGCCATGGAGTAATACAGATCGAGACAGGTGAACTCCTTGACTTTGTAGTTGCAGTTGTAACGATCCACGCACTGTCGAAAAACAGCGAGAGGAAGAAATTCCATCACTCGAGAGAAAACGACTTTTCCGGAATATACGACTAAGCCCCCAAGGAATTTTTCTCCAAAGGTGGCTTTTTGACCGGGAAGATTTCAAGTCGATTAATGACATAATGCAGTTTCTATAGTATCTAATCAATATGTTAAGTGAATTACTTGTATCAACGTTGGGACACTCGTGGGATTTTTACTGCAATGGACAGAGACTTTCCCTCTCTTCAGACAAAAGCAAGAAAGCCGTTTTCAACACTTTCATTGAAAATGGCTTTATAAGGGTGTCAACCGAATACCCCCGTCGAAAAAGTTTGACCCCCATTAACAGTCATGCTATAAAGATTCCGGTTATGAAATAGGCTTAAGTTCATCAAGCCACCCAGACCTCAAAGGTAAGGGTGGCTTTTTATTTGGGGAAACGGCATGGGGAACCAGATCAGATCGGGCCGGCATGCGTTGTTGGTCATAGATGTTCAGAACTATTTCTTTGACAAAACGTCGCCTGCCTACCTTCCGGGGAGTGCTCAGATATTGCCTAAAATCAACCAACTTGTCAGTCACGCTATTGGCCTATTGCGGCCGGTTATTGCCACCGCCCATCGTGCGCCTTCAGATGCAGAAAACTTAATGCCTGATCAATGGAGGCATTTACCTCAAGGAAGGGAATGCTCGCTTTATCCAGGTTTGATAGTGGACCAAAGGATTAGACGTATTCCGAAAGAATATTATTCGGCATTTTTTAAGACTGACCTAGAACAGATTTTGCGTCAGGAAGGGATTGGAACAATTGTAATATGTGGGGTAATGACTCACCTTTGTGTGGATACCACCGCCAGACACGGATTCATGCTGGGTTTTAAGCCGATTGTGGTTTCCGACGCCTGTTGCTCCAAAACAATCTCCCATCATACGGCAGCGTTAAGCGCTTTGGGGCACGGTTTTGCGGACGTAGCGCCTACGGACCAGCTCAGAAACGCCGGGCAGTGACAATATTTGATCTAGTAATTGTAGGAGGCGGTCCGGCTGGGTTGGCGGCTGGATTACAGGCCAGTCATATGGGACTGAACATCAAAATCATGGAGAAACACCGTTGGGGAGGGAGACTCGGACTGGCAAGAAAGGTGGAAAACGTTCCTGGGCTGACCCGTCCGTACAGCGGAACACAGGTGGTTCGCAGATTGATGGTCCAAGTCCACCATGCCGGATTATCAACGGAATTTGAAACATGTGAGTTAATTGACCATCCTGCCGCCAATTTTGTCTTGAAAGGCTCCCTTAATACATACGAATCCAGGACCGTAATTGTGGCTACGGGGGTTCGCCCCAAGCAACTGGCCATTCAAGGGATTGATCCGCATGATAACAATTTGTTCTATTCATGGCGCGATTTACCCAGAAAAAAGGGCGTAAGGGTCGCTATCATAGGGGGTGGAGAAGCTGCTTTTGATCAGGCTTGTACTCTAGCTGAAAAATCGGCAAGTGTCGTGGTTGTGATTAGAAGCCACAAACCCAGGGCATTCGAAATCTTGGTCCAGGAAGCGAAGAACTTGGGTGTTGACCTAATCCTCAATGCGACGATCGAATGGGCTGAAACAAAAGACCAAGAAATGTTGATCCACCTGTCGGATGGTCTCAATACCACTCTAAGTGTTGATTATCTCCTAGTAGCGATAGGAACGACCCCCTCAGAGATTGCGATTTCTGACTCCGCGTCCGCCGAGGTCGGCAGAGGCCTCTTTTGGGCCGGAGATGTTTGTTCCGGCAGCTATCGTCAGGCCGCCATAGCGTTCGGTGATGGCGTCAGGAAAGCAATGATTGTGTACGATTACGTGAAAGGACATTGAGGAACATGGAAATTCTTATGAAAACAGGGAAACCGAACTTAGCTAATGTTTATGTGGCCAGGATGCGAGACGATCCTGAATACTTGGTCGAATTTGTTGACGCGTGCGGTTCCAATAATGGGGACCGTAGCCGCAAGTGGGTCATCGTCATTTCCACACAGTTTGGCTGTCCGGTGAAATGCTTGATGTGCGACGCTGGCAGTGAGTTCAAGGGTAATCTGACTCTTCAGGACTTAAAGTTCCAGGTGATGACAGTTTTGTCAGCTCATAACGAAATTGATCCCCAGAAATGCGCCAAATTGAAGATCCAGCTCGCTCGGATGGGGGAACCGTCACTGAACGACGCAGTCCTGGAACTGCTTCTGTGGCTCAAGGATCGATATCCTAACGTAATCCCTTGCATCGCCACCATGACCCCACATGGCCGAGATAGATGGTTTGACAGACTTTTGGCAATCCGGGACCATTTCGGTGATTTCCAACTTCAGCTGTCAATAAATTCTACTGACGATACCTACAGAGACAAGCTGATGCCCTATCCAAAAATGAAGTGGAAGTGGTTGGGAGACTATGGCAAAAAGTTCTTTCGCCGGGACCAACGCAAAGTGTGCCTCAATTTTGCGATGTCACCTGATATCCCTGTGAATGCTGACCGGTTGCGCGATTACTTTGATCCGAGCTACTTTTTAGTGAAGCTCACGCCAGTTAATCCAACTACCGCGGGCTCCGAGAACCAACTGACTATTGCAGATGATAGATCTGCGGCCGACAGCATGTTGCGGAGGAAATCGGCTGAGTTTGAGAGTGTCGGATTTTTCGTTATTCAATCAATTGGAGATATGGAGGAAAATCTCATCGGAAGCAACTGCGGCCAAGCCGTGCGCCAAATGAAGAAACCCGATGACTCAGATTCGCTTTACAACTAGTATATCGATTCATAAATAGCTTAACATGTCAAATCAGCACTTCATTCATCCTATATTTCTAACAGAAGATGACTGGTTATTGATTGATTCCCTTGATGTGTCGGTAAAGCTCTTCAATCAGTTCTTCTTTGGAATGCACGCGGATACTCCGCAGAAATGAACGGTGGCCATCTTGCTGAAAAAGATTTCCACCATGTTGAGCCACGATGCGTGTTCAGGTGTGAATACAAATTCGAAACGACTCGAACTATAATGGACCCCAAAAACTGGACAGGAGATTAAGGTGGGAAAGCCTACCTTGGAGATGTAGAAAGAACGCTTATCATAGGGAGGCTTGGATTGAATTTCATGAGAAAGAGTTATGACGCCAGTTTC
>JAMCYH010000237.1:8049-8634 GCA_023474025.1 Deltaproteobacteria bacterium | reverse complement strand
AACGAATTGAAACATAATTTCCGAAATATCGAATTGGATCAATATGTTGTAATGCCGGACCATTTTCATGGCATCATCCAAATACAGGGCGCACACGCAGGAGCGCCCCTACGTGAAATTGTCCGATGGTTCAAAACCATGACAACGAATGAATACATACGTAATGCAAAAGAAAATGGCTGGATAGCATTTGACAAGAGATTGTGGCAACGCAATTATTATGAACACATTATCCGGGATGAAGAATCGCTCCGAGAAATTCGTGAATATATCGTGGGGAATCCGGCCAATTGGACGCATTCGTAAGCAAATACAGGGCGCACACGCAGGAGCGCCCCTACTGTCGGAAATTCTGGGAAGATCCGTCGACTTGGCGACTCCCGACGCATTGTACAAAGCTTTGAGAGGCCAAGTTTTGAGTAAGGTTGTCCGTGCCGCCTAGACAGTTGCACGAAATCTCCCTTCCCTGCATGAACCACTTGAACGGATCCTCAAATCAAAGGGGAAGACTGAGCAATGAGCTTTGACCAGAATATGCAAGCTATTGAAGTTTCAGGTGTTTCAGTAAAATTCCAGTTGAGATAC
>JAMCYH010000237.1:0-8039 GCA_023474025.1 Deltaproteobacteria bacterium | reverse complement strand
TGAACCATCGGACAATTTCACGTAGGGGCGCTCCTGCGTGTGCGCCCTGTATTTGGATGATGCCATGAAAATGGTCCGGCATTACAACATATTGATCCAATTCGATATTTCGGAAATTATGTTTCAGGTGTTTCAGTAAAATTCCAGTTGCCTAAACAGGTGATTCGTTCGGTTAAGGAATATCTGATCTACCGAATTAAAGGTGGCCGTTACGATTATGAGGAGTTCTGGGCGCTCAGAAACATTGACATTGAATCACCCACAGGCAAGGTGGTTGGTGTTATCGGGCGAAATGGCGCGGGCAAAAGCACGCTGCTAAAAGTCCTGGCTGGCGTAATTAAGCCTATAGAAGGCAAGGTTGAGGTCAATGGAAGAATCGCTCCTCTGATCGAACTCGGCGCAGGCTTCGATCCGGAGCTTACCGGACGTGAAAATACGTATCTCAACGGGACGATACTCGGCTGCACAAATAAGGAAATAACTCAAAAAATTGATCAGATAATAGATTTCTCTGAGCGTGGTGAATTCATCGACGCTCCCCTGCGAACCTATTCGTCAGGGATGATAGCTCGCCTGGGTTTCGCCATAGCCACCGACGTCGATCCGGATATTCTGATCGTTGACGAGATCCTGGGCGTTGGTGATGACGCGTTCCAGGCCAAGTGCAAGAAGCGCATTGAAAATTTTAGATCGAAAGGCGTTACCATCCTCTTTGTTTCACATGACCTTAATCAGGTCGAGGAGATTTGCGATTGGGTATACTGGCTGGATCATGGGCAGGTTCGGGCTAATGGCGCGCCGAAACACGTTGTTTCAGAGTACAGGAAATTCATGACGAAACGGTCTGTCAATTAATGAGACCCGTGTGCGTCATCTCGACAGAGCCTTGCGACGAGAGATCTTTCCCAGCAGAAGATAAGTTTTCTCACTGCGTTCGAAATGGCACATTTCGATTCAAAAATAAGTTGCTTTACCAAATAATGTGATGTAGTTGTTTTAATTGATTAACAACTATGCCTTCTTTATGCAAGGCAATCGGGGGGGAACCGATGTCACACCACAATCTGATCTCAGAATTCAATAAAATCTATTACAACGATGAAAACAACACGTGGAAGAGCACACTTTGGTTGGGCACACCCATCCAGAAATTCCCTACAGATCTCTGGATGTACCAGGAGATCATTTATAATCTCAGGCCTGATCTCATCATAGAGGCAGGGACATTGTACGGAGGCTCAGCCTCGTTTCTGGCCACAATATTGGAGGCCATAGGCCATGGCAGGGTCATATCCGTAGACATAAGTGACGGCCCCGATCCGGAAAAGCCTCGCCCGCGTCATCGCAGACTGAAGTACATCAAGGGTTCTTCTACCGACGAGATTGTACTTCTCAAGCTTGCCGAGGAATCGGCTGGTTTGGATACAGTAATGGTGATACTTGATTCTGATCACTCCAAAGAGCACGTGTTGGATGAACTGAATTGTTTGAAGGATATGGTAACTCCAGGAAGCTACCTCATTGTAGAGGATACCAATATTAATGGCCATCCAGTGCTGCCGGAATTCGGCCCTGGTCCTATGGAGGCCGTGCGGGAGTTTCTGGCGAAAAATGATGAGTTCATTGTTGATACATCCATGGAGAGATTGATGTTAACGGCAAATCCTGGAGGGTATCTAAGAAAAAGAGAACCTGATTGCGTCTATAAACGCGTGGCGCCCTGTAAAAATCAAAGACTCGGTATCCACGAGATTCAAACACCGGTTTCATATTGAGGTTCGACCCCCACGTGAGGCCGTCTTCCGGACGAGACAAATACCATCGTAGGTCATGACTTTTGGCGATTCTGTTGACACATTCGGCAGAATCGCATTTTTTTAATTCATCGTGCAACTTTCGTCTCTGTTCGATTAGACCGGATCCTGAAGCGTGTCTTGATACAAAACGGTGATACGGCTCAGACAAAAATGGCCGACGTTCACTGATCCCGGTAATCACATTGAGAACTCCGTCTTCCCGCGAATCCAGGAAAATTTCGCCGGGGTTACCGTGAATTCTGATAAACTCCGCCGCTGCCCACAAACCTTTATCTATTTTGAAATTCTGATGGCGTTCAGCGCATGGGCCTATGTTCAGCGCATTTTTTCCAAAATGCCATGGGAGTAGCAATAACCCGAGCGCTGGGATTACTAAGACTATCCTGAGTTTTGTGGTGATAATGGTCCCATTTTGTCTCCAGGCGCCTGGTTTTTCGATCAGCAGCCCCGACGACCTGCCGATCAACCAGACAACGAAGATATAGTAGACCACGTGGAATGGTCGATGATGGAATTCATCAAGATTTCCGTACTGGTTGGCGGGCATCAATAAGAAGAGCGTGGTCCAGACACCCAGGCAGAGAAAAGGTAAAGCGTCTCTAAAATCCAGAAGGCGTTTAAACCCTATAAGTACCGTTAGGGCTACGCCAATTATAAATAGTGGACCAAGAGCGGCGAACCACAGCAGGATTGTCCCAACAACGACGTCGTCCCAAATTGTCATTGTTTGTTGAGTCAACTGAAATATCCAGGCAAATATCCATGGATCGTGCGGTGAGGCGCCTGAGAAGACGCCTCGAAAAAACTCAAGCGCCCACGGTCTCTCTGCCTCAATGTAACCCATGCGCAAACCGACCGGCGCCGCAATTACAGGAAAAACGATCAGACCTAAAATCCAGAGGGTTCGCGTAATTCTTTTCATGGATGGCGAAAACAGGATTATCCACACACAGGCTGCCGGGAAAATGATTATAAACACATGGGCCTTGAACAAAACCAGTGACAGGATCGGAATGAAACCCGCGAATATTTGCCGATTATTACTAGCGGCTATGCCCTGCCCTACGATACTCAATCCAACAGCGGCTATTGCTTCAGCGTAATATAGGGCGGCCCCGGTTTGACCAAGGAAATGATAGCTGAAATATCCCAAACCGCAGCCGTACATGAATGGGTCCGGTAATAAGACTATAGCCAGAGCGCACGCTATCCCCTTGTGTCTTCCCCATGAAGCGTTACCCAGCGCAAATGCCCCAAGTCCGGATAGAATCGCGCCAAATGGTAACCAGAAAGCTGTAGAAATGTTTATTGCAGGGATATCGCTCATCGCCCGGAGGACTGACGGGATAAGGTATGATCCATAATGATACAAAGGAGCTGGAATCCCGGACATCATCGCGAATTCCTGCGGGGTCCCTAATCTTGAGCATTCGTGCAGGCGTTGAATTATGGAAGCGTGAACAAAATGGTCTGACCACGGCAGGAATGTAATGTGATCAGACGATACTATTTTCTGAGCGATTCCCGTTTGGCTCCAGAGAGACATCGACAAACCAGTTACTAATAACAACCACAGATTTGACAGCCGCAAATTCAAAACACGCAGAGATCCAGGCTTCTGAAACAGGAAATACAGCGCTATCCCGTTCCAGATCATAAAAAGAAATGCAGTCAAGTAGAAGCTGGGCGAGAAAAAAACTGGCAATAGCAGGCTCAGGCTCGTCAACCAGAAGCCTATTATCAGGCAAGCCTCAGCGGGGACATAATTACTAACGGAGACCGAGAATGATCTGAAATAGATAACACCCCAGATCACGCATGAGAACGGCAGCCAGATCAAGAAGATAACCCCAATTAGACCGGGAGCTTTTCCGCATAGCGTAAGGTCCGCTATTAGAAACGCGCTCAGTGATACGCAATACGCCACTGTTCTCATTAATACTCTGGCCGGGGTTGGTCCCATGCTCCCCCTCTCTTGTTGCCCCTGCCATCGAAATGACATCGGCGCCACATTGCCCAAACGACGTCACCGTATTTTCAGTTTAATGATTCCTCTATCCAGGTTAACCGGTCACGGATAAGACTTCCAACAGCGTGAGGCGCATAATCATTGGCCATCTTCGTTTTAGCCAAAGCCCCAACTTGTTGAACATGTTCCGGATTGCCAACCACGTAGTTCATTAGTTCCGCAGCGTTATCGCAATCCGGTTCCGCCCAACATCCTGCGCTTTTGTAAGGACCATTTTTTAAAGGTATTGGCACCAGATCATATTTGACTGGGAACGAATTGGTGTCGTTCATGAATTCCATGTTTCCAGACCAACCAGTGGCGATAACCGGTTTACCTAGACTCATGGCCTCAGCGATCGGCAAACCAAACCCTTCCGAACGATGAAGGGAAACGTAACAGTCGACATTGGCCATCAATGCATTCAATGATTGCCTGTCAACGTAACCTTCTATCAGCATGATTGATGTAGCTCCCTGGATCCTGTCATCGATAATCTTTTTTACCTCCGGACGATGGAGACAATTGCATATCTTGACAATGAGTCGAACATCCTGAGAATCATGGCCAAAAGCTTTAATGAAAGCGTCTATGACGCCAAGAGGGTTCTTTCGTTCCGGAAAACTAAAAAAGTCAGCCATATTAAAAAACAGGAAGGCGTTTTCCGGTAAACCAAGTTCAAGTCGCGAGGCTCGATTCGGTTGGTTTAAATATATTGAATGGGGCATCTTTAGAACTGGCTTGGGGGATTTCCGGGCTAACACTTCCCGACAAAATTCCGACGCGGTCCAAATTTCATCATAAAATTCGAATGATTTTAGATACTCAGAAGGGAACTCGGTAGTTTCCCACATCCAGTAACCAACGTTGTAACGACCTGAGAAAAATTGTGGCCCCATCTTTTGTAACAGGGCTGATGTTTGATCAGCATTCACATGAGCCAGATTCACAAAATGTCTGGGAGCCTTATCGATGTCGGAGCCTACACTCTCGTACATTCGGGAATTGCAGCCATCGGTAAAATTAATTGCGCTAACAGAAATACCTGCGGCTGCGGCAGAGCGAATTGTAGATCTCGCCGCTTCACCTAATCCGAGTTCTGCGGTTAGGTAGCCTATAACATTTAGACCATGGCCATTTTCAGGGATCTTTGCCTGAAGTCTTGAGGTTTTAAACCTCCTACTACTGAATGATTGCACAAGTCTTTCATTCAATGCTTCCCGTATCTTGTGGCAACGATCCATACCAAGAATCCTTTTGGCGATCGTTGTCGACTGCCTTGTAGCAAATCCTAAAATCCGGCTTCGAAATTTAGCGAATGCAGACTGTGAATTTTGGCCGTCAGGCTCGTTGTGATGAGGCCTTGCAAATTGAGCCGCCTTAATCAACATTTTGTTACATGCCAAGCGAAGCAAATCGGTCAGTTTCTTTTTAGGCTTGGGCATGTTTACCAGATCTTTTCGCATGCTTTTAACAAATATGTCGTCCAGGCCATATTCCAGTTGAGCGTTTCTGACAAACCAGTCGCATAGATTGACGCTGTCGCTTCGTAACGAACCGGGAAAGTGAGCCTGCAGGTCAGGTCTTGATCTGTAAATCGATTCGCATAGGGCAGTGAGAGGATTTTTCGATCCAAAAACTTTCTTGTTGTAAGTTTTTAGGAAACCAGGATCCCTGGAAATATCAAACGGATCTGAACCAAAGATGGAACGTATGTCAGGATTCATTCTATAAAGGTCACGAACCGCCTTCGGTATTCTGATAGGCGAATCATCAAAATAATCAAAATGATATCGTTCGCGCGAATAAAATTCGGATCTATTCTGAGATAACTTTCCCAGATAATCACTTTTTAAACGTTCGATGGTTCTGGGTAGGCCCATTGACTCAAATCGGTCTTCATGACGCGACAGGAGTGACACGCCATTTAAGCCCAATCCACTGAAATGGAAAAAGATTAACGGTAAACCGTCAACGAGGTATGAACCGTTGCGTTCCGCGATTTGTCGATGTTTCAGGTTCCAGTAGGCTACGTTCATACCTGGGTTGTGGTCGACCAGGACTTGTCTGACGAACGAAGGGATGAAGTCGCACCATTTTTGATCTACAAATATTCCCTCAGCAATAGCTATTCTGCAATGGTCCAGCAGTTTGTCAGCCCACCAATCTACGAATTTTTGTACTTCATTTGAAGATTTGACCGCAATGAATCCGAGGTTATACACACCAGCCTTAAGTATATCGAGATCGGCTGGGCGGAAGCCGTCATCAAGGGGCTCTGTAAGGTGAGGAGTTACGACAACGTCGAACCTTTCCAACGATGAAAAAATGCTTTCCAGTGAGTGATATACAAATATATCAGGGTCGAGATAGACTACCTTCTGATAAGCTTGCGTAAATAGACGCCTGATGGCAAATGGTTTCACCGCTGTATTGAGTTCGAGTATATCATATTGAAAACACTTCTTCTTTATATCGGGTACCGGGATCTCCCTGACATTAATAAGTTCAAAAATATCTGACACATAATGTTTTTGATCATAATCATCATCGACCAAAACTACGATAAGATCAGAAACTGAATCAACGTTCCTGATAGATTGCATGAGTGTCTTGGCGTAATGAAAGTAATTGCAGGACACAATCGTAAAAATGGCCCGTTTACTCATCTGATTTCCCCCCGATGTTTGTTTTGATAACTAGGTTTTATTTTGTGGAATGGATCAGAGCGTCCCCGATTAGCACGTAGGCGCTCTCGATGAAACGTCTCTTACTATAATTTAATGTCATTTTCAACAGAATTCGAGCGTCAAAATCCCCGAACCATTGTGTTTGAATTCTAAGGGCGCTAAATTGAGGGACACGCGCCAATGAAAAAAATTGCTATCATAATTTCGATCAATGCAGCCATAATTGCTGGATTATTCATAACAGCCGAGTTCACATTCCGTGGCCTTCTTTTCAGCAAACTTCCATTTATGGAGGGCTTCAGAGAACCAGGGTTTTACGCCGATTGGTATTCAAGCGACGATGCATGGAAATTGCACTATCTGTTTGGTCACTGGTCAGGGCCAAGACATCCGGACCCACTTTTGGGCTGGGTAAAGCCTGGTGTACACATTGGAACATACGACAATGATGCGGCGAAAACCATTGGGTCGAAAAGACCGGTGCTGCTCTACGGAGACTCTTTCGCCGAAGGTTTTGATTCGCAATTCATTGAAGATCACAAAACCTTTCCTGATTCTTGCGGGATTATTAATTACGGCGTTTCCGGTTATGGTGTTGACCAGATCTATTTGCTCTACAAGAACAGTGTGGAGCAGTACAAAAATCCAGTTGTTATCATTAGCATTCTGGATGAAGACGTTGATCGTAGTTTCTTGACCGTAAGGGACGGACCTAAGCCATACTTCAAAATGGATAATAGTGGTCCGCTTCAACTTTGCGGGGTTCCTGTTTCTTCTGACCCGGAAGACTTTTTTCTTACACATCCGCCGGAGATAATGAGCTATCTTTTGACAGCGGCATTTAGACTGTCTACGGGGGTATACCAGAATCAGGACGCCAAAAATTTGTGCGGTGGGCTTGTCGGTAAACTCATCGGCGAAGCTAAAATAGTCGAACAGAAAAAACGTATTAATCATGCAATACTTTTAGAACTCGTAAGAGATTTGAGAGCACGGCAATTGCCTCATGTGTTTCTCCTTTTTGAAAGCGCGGTAAATTTCTTCAAACCTTCTAGGTGGCGGATACGGTGTCTTGAAGAAACGCTACAAAGAGAAAGTGAACCATATGTAGCGGCACGGGATGTGATAGAGGGATTTTCAACTCAGGACACGTATACACCGCTGCCATTCATGTCAAGTCCCAGAGATTTTCATCCGAGCGGTCTGTATTTCAGGCTCGTTGGGGAAAAACTGGCTGAAATGATCGGAAGCTTTCAAAAGTAGCCAACGCACAGGAATTTTGAGCAAACGAAAAAAGATGTCTGGTTCAATCAAAATTTGGATTGCTGTTGCGGTAGTGATTATTTCAGTCACTTTGGTCTCTGGAAAAGCAATGGCGGCAAGCGTTGATATGGAACTGGTTCAGGCCGCATGGGATGGAAACTTCGAAAAGGCCTCTCTGGCGCTCAAAAACGGGGCCAATCCTAACGCTGTAGTTCCTGTATCAGGATGGACGCCTCTACTTTGCGCTTCGTGGCGAGGCGT
>JAMCYH010000342.1:3366-8642 GCA_023474025.1 Deltaproteobacteria bacterium | reverse complement strand
AGCCAGCGTTGAAGGCGAGGTTAGGGAACTTAATCGTCAAATCCCTGACATAATTAGCTAATTTGGTACAAGGGCCGCATTTTGACGTGGGGTAAAATCATCAATCCTGGGTTAATTCTGCTGTACTAAATGATTCCAATATCTTGACGATTTGACTGTAGCCCATTGATGAAGCCCACCGCGAGGCTGTCCAGCCATTCCGGTCTGTGGCGTTTGGATTGGCGCCTTTTTCCAATAATAATTTAACGCTACTAACATTGAATTCCGACGCGGCGATTATAAGGGCTGTAGCGCCATACTGGTCGCTAGCCTCAGTATCGGCTCCATGATCGAGCAAAACCTTGATGATGTCAAAATAGCCTCTGCGGCAAGCTCGCATTAGTGGAGTCCATCCGTAGTCATCTTTGGCATTTACGTCGGCTCCCCTTTCCAGCAAGGTCCTGGCTACCTCGATGTGCCCCCTGCGACAGGCTTTCATGAGTGGGGTAGCGCCGTACTGATCTTTGGCTTCAAGGTCGACGCCTTTTTCCACAAGCAGGTTGACTATGTTCTCATATCCCATAGACGCAGCCCATAAGAGAGCCGTCCAGCCAGAAGAAGTTTTTACATTTACGTCAGCCCCGCGCTCGATCAGGAGTTTGGCCAGTTCTTCCTTACCTTCCGAGGCTGCGAGGAGTAGAGATGTGTACCCGTATTCATCGGCTACGTCTGGATTAGCGCCTTTGTCGAGCAAAAGCGTAACCTTTTCCAGGTTGCCTTCCGCTGAATAACGCAAGAGCTTGTCTGCCATGACAACACCTCACGAGAATAAGGTAATTGAAATTGACTGTTCTTTGGTTATCTACGATTCCTGTTCGTTTAGGATTTTTTTTGAATTACCTTTTCACACTCCATCAATGCTGAAATTACATCGGCATGTCTCATGGATTGGGCCCACATCAGAGCCGTCCAGCTGTTTCGGTCCCGAGCGTGCGGGTCGGCCCCCTTTTCGAGCAGGGCGTTTACGGTTTTAAGGTGTCCCTCTGACGCTGCCATGATCAGGGCTGTTGCGCCATACTGGTCCGATTCATCGACATTTGCGCCGAAATCGAGAAGAATTTTCGCGACATCAGCGTAACCTCTTCTCGCGGCACGCATTAAAGCTGTCCAGCCAAATTCATCTTCAGCGTTCACCGACGCTCCTTCTTCGAGAAGAACTTTCACTACATCCAAAAAGCCTCTTCTTGAGGCTTTCATAAGGGCAGTAGCTCCATATTGGTCAAAGGCGTCCAGGTCCGCATCGTTTTTGGCAAGGATTCTAACGGCTTCGGCGAATCCCATGGACGCAGCCCACATCAATGGAGTCCACCCAAACGCGTCTCGAATATTCACCTCAGCTCCTGAATCCAATAAACCTCTCAGTTCAGGAAGGTTTCCCGTAGTAGCGGCATTAAATATTTTGTCACTCATTTTAGTTCTCCTTAAAGGTTGATCCATGCGGCTTTTAAGGGTTAGACTAAATTGACCCCGCGAATCAGGTCACTATTTGTTACAAATGTGAGTTACACAGGTTCCTTGCAAATATGCGCGGAAAGCCAATTAAATTTGGATTATGAACTTTCTTGAAGAAAAATTATCAAAACATCATGGTTTGGTCGAGAAAAATTCAGCTTTTTTTAAAAATTATGAACTAGTTATTTGAAAAGTTTTGTGGAAATCGAAGAGGGAAGCGGTAAAGAAATCGTCGGGAAGAATTGAGGCAGGACTTTCCGAAGACGCTTTCTGCACGAGGCGTTACTCACATCTTCGAAAAGTCGTAACTTAAAAAGTATCAATTACTAGCGCCAACCGCCACCACCGCCACCTTTTCCTCGACCGCCACCGCCCTGTCGATCGCCTCTGTCTCTGTCGGTTCTTGGACGAGCTTCATTGACCTTGATATTGCGGCCCATGAAATCCTTAGAATCCAGCTCCTGAATGGCCTTCAGGCCCTCTTCCCGTTCAGGCATCTTGACGAACCCAAAGCCACGCGGGCGTCCGGTAAACTTGTCGGAAATTATTGTTGCTGACTCTACCTGTCCGTAAGCTTCGAAAAGCTCTCTGAGTTGTTCTTCGCCCGTGCTGAAGGACAGATTCCCGACATAAATGTTAATAGCGGCCACTTTTTCTTCTCCTTTGATACAAAATCGCCCTCAGTCAAGCCATGAGAGCTGGTTGACACAGTCAGCGCCCGTTGTCCGTTTGCGGACCATACTGGAATTGATGATGATTGGAACCACGAGCGTTCGATCCCAAATAAATTCCTTGCTTCGCGCCCGTAGTCCTTACTGGGGGCCGGGAGAAAAGACAAGCTCATTTAAACATAATTTATATTTAAGACGACCACCCTTGTCAAGTCAAATCAGGTCGCAAGTTGACTCCTGGCCTCGTGTTTGTTAAATTCTAGAGCCTTGACTAATCATACTTGGAGTAAAACATGGCGGATCTTGAAGGGTTCCAGGAAGCGAGAGATGTGAAAGCGGGCTCAGCGTGCCGGTCCCGTAGTTTTCATGTTAAGGGTAGCGTTAATCTTGATTGGGGCATGAAAAATCGTCTGTCCCGGATTATCAAACCAGACACCGGACGAACTGTTATGTTGGCTGTAGACCATGGCTATTTTCAAGGCCCAACGTCGGGGTTGGAAGTCATGGAAGAAACGCTGGCGCCTCTTGCCGACCTCGCCGATTGTCTCATGCTGACCAGGGGAATACTTAGGTCATCTGTTTCCCCGGGAGTACAGGCGCCTATAGTATTAAGGGTTTCCGGTGGTCAGAGCGTATTGACCGAATTATCGAACGAAACACTCAATGTAGCGTTGGAAGATTGTGTCCGATTGAATGTCGCTGGAATGGCCCTGTCCATGTATGTCGGAGCTCCTTATGAACACCAGACTATGGTTGCATTGGCGAAGCTTATAGACGCAGGATATTCAATGGGTATCCCAGTCCTGGCCGTGACCGCGGTTGGTCGGGATATGGCCCGCGACGCCCGTTACCTGTCTCTTAGTTCACGGGTTGCGGCAGAAATGGGGGCTAATATAGTGAAAACATATTATTGCGAGAATTTTGAAAGGGTCGTTGAGACTTGCCCTGTGCCCATTGTGATGGCGGGTGGGAAGAAACTTCCCGAAATCGAAGCTCTCACCATGGCCTATAATGCGGTCACACGCGGGGCTGTGGGTGTTGATATGGGTAGAAACATATTCCAGTCCGATTGTCCGGTTGGTATGATCAAGGCTGTTAGAGCTGTTGTTCACCATGAAGAAAAACCGGCAAACGCTCTTAAGATATACGAAGACGAAAAAAGACAAGTAAAGATTGACTAAGCCGACTCATTGATTATAAATGATTTGACTACGATAATGAACTAAATCCTAATGACCAGCATTGGTGGAAGGGTACGCTAAGGGATCGACATGCGCGTCGCTATGTATTACAACAATCATGACGTTAGAATTGAAGAAAGGCCTGTCCCTGCTATTGGACCTGATGAACTTTTGGTAAAAGTCTGGGCCAGTGGTGTCTGTGGAAGCGATGTGCTGGAATGGTATCGGGTCCCCAAGGCTCCAATCGTATTAGGTCACGAAATCGCCGGAGAAATTGTAGAAGTCGGCCGGACTGTTGAGAAGTGGAAAGTCGGAGACCGTGTATTTGTCTCTCATCATGTTCCCTGTAACATGTGTCGTTACTGTCTGTCCGATCATCATTCCGTCTGTGACACATTGGCAAGGACAAATTTTGATCCCGGAGGTTTCTCGGAATATCTGAGGGCGCCGGCGATTAACGTTCGTCACGGTGTGTTTTTGTTGCCGGACCAAATGTCGTACGAAGAAGCGGTCTTCGTGGAACCTCTAGCCTGTGTTTTCAGGGGGCAACATAATTTGGGCTGGAAACCTGCCAGACGGGTTTTGATTATTGGCGCGGGGATAACCGGTCTCCTCCACATCAAACTGGCTCAGCGCGTCGGAGCAAGTAGGGTCCTGGCCGTGGACATCAACAAGGAAAGGCTTGCGGCTGCCCTGGATTTCGGGGCTGATGCCGCCATTGAAGCTGGATCCGACATTGTAAAAAAAATACAGCAGGCTAACGACGGGCGCCTTCCGGAGGTCGTTATTGTTGCTACCGGAGCGCTTCCGGCTGTACGAGACGCTTTCAAACTTGTGGATCGGGGTGGAGACATATTGTTTTTTGCTCCTACCGATCCGGGGCTGGACGTTCCAATGCCGTTTAACGACATGTGGCGTAAAGAAATTACCATGACATCATCCTATGCTGGTAGCCCTCGGGACATTATGGCCGCCATCGAACTGATAGCTTCAAAGAAGACTCCTGTGAAAGACATGATTACTCATAGGTTACCACTTGAAAGGACCCAGGAGGGGTTCCGGCTGGTGGCGGAAGCCGGTTCCTCCTTAAAAGTTGTAATAGAGCCTCAACCGTAATCGTTTCGGTTCTCATAGGATTGTCCAGGACAAGCGCACTCTTGCTACCGAAATCTGAATTTGTTTTGAGGTGTTTGTAACTTATGCCATCAATACCTCGTTCCGAAGTTGATCGACGAATCAGTCGCCTTCAGCAATCGCTTGCAAAAAAAAATATCGAAGCTGCTCTCATTGTTCAACAAGTTGATCTTTATTACTTTTCCGGAACAGCCCAGGATGCCCATCTTTTCGTACCGGCCAGTGGCTCTCCTATCCTCCTTGCCCGAAGGAGTTTTGAACGAGCTCAGGAGGATTCCCCCATTGAATTGGTCAAGCCTTTAAAGAGTCTGTCGCAAATCAGGGACGTGATCGCCTCATCGCTCAAAGGCGAGGGCGCCAGTCTGGGTATGGAACTGGATGTGTTACCAGTGAATAACTTTCGTCAATATCAAAGATTATTTCCGAACGTAACCATCCAGGATGTTTCGCCGTTGATTCGTGAAACAAGGATGGTAAAATCAGAATATGAGCTTGGTCTGATGCGGAAAGCCGCAGAGTTGAACTACGCCATGTTTAACAGCGTGAAGGACATCTTAAAAGAAGGGATGACGGAACTCGAATTTGCCGGATTACTCGAATCTTTCTATCGGAGTAGGGGACATCAGGGTCTTGTAAGGGTAAGAAGCTTCAATAACGAGGTGTTTTATGGGCACATAATGTCAGGAACAAACCTGGCTGTCCCAAGTTGCTCTGTGGGCCCTACAGGCGGGCCAGGGCCAAATGCTTCGATGCCCCAGGGGGCAGGTTTAAAGAAAATCGGGATGCGAGAACCAATTTC
>JAMCYH010000342.1:0-3356 GCA_023474025.1 Deltaproteobacteria bacterium | reverse complement strand
GCTATCGACTATGTTGGAATAGTTGATGGTTACATGGTGGACCAGGCCAGGACATTTTTTTTAGGTGAAGCCCCTGAAGAGTTCGTTAAAATTCATTCCCTCGCCCTCAAAATTCAGGACGCAATTGCCGAAACAGGCAAGCCGGGCGTTCGAGCGGAAGCGCTATATGATCTGGCAATTGGTATGGCTATGTCGGTGGAGTCTACGGCTCGTTTCATGGGTTATCCGGTTCCGGTTCCATTTGTTGGGCATGGAGTAGGACTGGAGCTCGATGAACTGCCGGTGCTGGGCAGGAAGTCCCGGCATGTTCTTGAGACCGGAATGGTTATTGCAATTGAGCCCAAGTTTATCATGCCGGGTAAGGGGCTTGCAGGTATCGAGAACACCTTTGTGGTTGGGGAAAATGGCATGGAGAAGTTGACCAAATTTGGAGATGAGATCCATGTTTTGAATTAATGGGCCAACAAAAATGTCCTTCCATCTGTATGTCACTTTTCCTTATTAGAATTCCCTTATTTGATCGAGAGAAAATTCTGATGATCTAAATGCGCTTATCCGTTCACGGAAATACCCTTCTTCAATGACACTGTGCGGAGGAGCCTGGCCTTTATGGATGTGAATCTTTTTGTTTTGAGTTGGTCTCCAGTGATATTCTTGACGATTCTGGCGGTCGTGCTTAGAAGGTCGGCCCTGGAACTTTCCGTGTACGGTTTCATATTTTCTTTAGGGTTGACGCTATACTTTTTCAAGACACCGCTCGATGTTGCCTTCATGGCGTCTCTGGACGGAGTGCTGACTTCTTTGCCATTACTTTTAGTAATTCTTACTGGCATTCTTTTATCCAGCCTCCTAATGGCGACCGGTTCCATTACAAGGATAGTTGAATGGTTTGAGCATGGAGCTGGAGACGCATTTTCCAGAAACATTCTTATAACGTTTGGGGTTGGTAATTTTATGGAAGGTTCGGGTGTGATCGCTGAGCCTGTAGTGGCCCCAATGCTGTATGAGGCCCGAGTGGCGCCAGAAGGGTCTGCGGCCCTTTCCATAATAGGCTATTCCGGGATGATGACTCTCGAGTTGGCCGGTATAATCATTACAGTGCTGTCCCTGGTTACCGACTTACCCTTAAATGACCTGGGAATAGCATCGGCATGGTTGTCTATCCCGGCGACACTGACAATGGCCATTTGCGCCTTTATTTTCCTGCCTCAGGAAGACGGAAGGTTCCGGAAACTGATGACAGTCGTTCTCATCGGACTGTTGTTGGGTATCGTAGGTTTAGTAACAGCTATTTTTGTCGGGATCCACATTTCCGGCACAGTGGCGGGACTAGCAGTCATTGGGGCTTTAGTTTTCCTTGGATCGGGAAGGCTCCGCATGGATAGGGGAATTCTTGCCGATCTGGCTCCTTTTGTTCTGATGCTGGTGTGTTTGTTTTCGGTCAACATAGTTCCATTACTGCGTGTTCTCACATTTGAAAAACTTGTTTTCAAAGTCTCGGTAATTCCGATTCACGCTATCACTTTTAGTCCGCTGTTCTCGGCGTATGTTTATCTGTTTATAGCGTTTCTGGTTTCGGCCCGGATCCAAAGGGTCCCACTAGAGGAACTAAAGACCATTGTGCGCCTAAGTCTTAAAAAGGGTTGGCGTGTGTTCCTGGCCATGGGGCTTTTCGGAGCGATGGGACAAATGATATCTTATACTGGGTACAATCCAGGATTTTCTGGTTTTGACACTGCCCACAATATTCCAGCCATAATTTCCAAAGGGTTAACCCTTTATAGCGGAAATTTTTATCCGGTTTTTGTCCCAATTCTCGGATGGGCTGGCACTTTTCTCACTGGCTATGGCGTGGCTTCTTTAATGCTTTTTGGTCAACTGCAGGTTCAAGCGGCCACTTTGCTGGGAGTGTCCTCCACGTGGCTGGCGGCAGGTTTGGCGGTTGGCTCTTCGGTAGGATCAATTTCATCGCCGTTTAAAGTAGCGTTGGCTACACCAATGTGTGGAGCAATAGGGAAGGAGGGTGATATTCTCCGATGGACCATACCGTTGGGGCTCCTGTCTTCACTACTGGTAGGTGTAGTACTCTGGCTTGCTGTTTGAAGCTATGGTTGGAATGTTATCAATTGTTGAGGGCGTCGCAGTGTCTGAAGTAACAAAGGTATGGTTGCAAAATGATGCCAAGATACAGATTAAGCACGATTTTAATGGCGCGCCCGAGACGACTCGAACGTCCGGCCTCAACATCCGGAGTGTTGCGCTCTATCCACTGAGCTACGGGCGCACAGTTAAAATGTAGTTGATAGTGACAACTCTGTCAAATTCTTTATTTTCAGGAGGAATTTCATGGATGTAAATGTTTTTGGAGTTGTAGGCGCGGGTCAGATGGGAAACGGAATAGCCCACGTAGCGGCGGTTTCCGGATTAGAAGTCATTATGAATGACGTTAAACAGGAGTTTGTGGACAAGGGGCTTAAAACTATTGAGAAAAATCTCGACAGGGCTGTTTCGAAGGGCAAAATGACCACTGACGAGAAATCCACGATTTTGGGAAGGATAAAACCGAGCGTGGATTTAAAGGACTTCGAAGGGGTTGATTTTGTTGTTGAGGCCATAATTGAAAATCTTGACCTCAAGAAAAAGGTTTTTCAGAGACTGGATGAAGTTGTCGCGCCCGGCAAGATACTGGCGAGCAATACATCTTCAATATCAATCACTAAACTGGCCGCATGCGTAAAACGTCCCGAAAAATTTATCGGAATGCATTTCATGAATCCTGTGCCTGTGATGAAGCTGGTTGAAGTCATCAACGGATTGGCTACGGACAGGGAGACGACCGATCTCACGGTAGGACTCGCTAAAAAGTTTGGCAAAATACCTGTGGAGGCTCAGGATTTTCCGGGATTCATATCTAACCGCGTGCTCATGCCAATGATAAATGAGGCCATATATGCTCTTTTTGAAGGAGTAGGCACGGTCGAAGCGATAGACGAGGTCATGAAACTTGGTATGAATCACCCCATGGGACCACTGACACTCGCTGATTTTATTGGGCTGGACACGTGTCTGGCGATTCTGAATGTTCTTTTCGAGGGTTTTGGAGACCCCAAATACCGTCCATGTCCATTGTTAAAGAAATATGTCGACGCTGGTTTCCTTGGGAAAAAAAGTGGTAGAGGTTTTTATCAGTACTGAAGCAGGTGACAGAGGAACTCCCAGCCTGGTTAAAGCTTTTAAGCGAATCGGGGTCAATGAGTTATGAATCTTTGTCACCCCGATTCGTCCAAATCCTGCGCCGCGTGTTGTGGGGTCTATAACGTTCGAGATGGTCGCCGGGACGTTTTGAACGCGTCCAT
>JAMCYH010000004.1 GCA_023474025.1 Deltaproteobacteria bacterium | reverse complement strand
CTGATGAAAAAGAGATTGTTCTCCAGCCGTTGGTGGTCTCGCGGGTTCGGTTTCCATATCGGGTCGTGAGTTTCCTGTTTACAATCTTTTCATAATCGCGGTTGGTCCTCTTGTGGCGATTGGTCTCTATGGTCTGCTTGAAAAGACGTGGTGGGGACGTATAGTCCGAGCGTCAGCTTCTGACCGGGAAATGGCTCTTTCAATAGGTATCAATGTTCCTCAACTTTACACGGGAGTATTCATGTTTGGAGCATGGCTCTCGGCTGTTGGAGGCGCCTTGGCAGTCCCGTACGTTGGATTACTGACTACCGGAATGGGGGAGGCTATCATTATTTCGGCGTTTATTGTTGTGGTCATAGGTGGGTTAGGCAGCCTGAAAGGAGCGTTTTTAGGTTCATTGATAGTGGGCCTCCTGAGTTCTTTCGGCACGAGATTCATGCCTATGCTCGATATGTTTCTCACATTCGGACTTATGGCCGCTGTTTTATTATGGCGTCCTCAAGGTTTCTTTGCAGAAGGCTGATTTATGAACCACTACGCGAAATATCTCCTGGTGTTAGGTTGCCTGGCGGCGCTGGTCATCATTGGTCTGGTTGGTGGTCCCTTTACGCTGTATCTGGCGACACGAACCATGATCCTTTCAATTTTCGCTCTTGGATACAATCTGTTGCTGGGACGAACCGGCCTGCTTTCATTTGGCCATGCCGCCTTTTTTGCAACCGGCGCTTACGGCCTTGCTATAACGTCAATACATCTAAGCGTCCATCCACTTTTGGGGATCTTTATCGGTGTAACCGCTGCTGCGATCCTGGCGTTGTTCATAGGATTTTTCTGCGTTAGACATACGGAAATATATTTTGCCATGCTTACTCTCGCGTTCGGAATGATGGTCTTCGCTCTGATATGGAACATGAGGAGCATCACTGGCGGGGACGATGGTCTTTACGGAATTTCACGCGCAGCCATCTCGTTAGGTGTTGTGAATATTCCTATCAGAAAGGACTACCAGTTTTACTTTTTTGTCGCCTCTCTATTCGTGGTAAGCGTTTTCATTATCCATAGAATTTACCTGTCCCCTTTCGGACTGGCGCTGGCTGGTATTCGAGAAAACCACATCCGTACTGAATTTGCCGGTATATCGGTAAAAAAGTATCGCCTTGGGGTCTTCACGTTATCAGGGGCTTTTGCAGGTCTCGCCGGAGCATTGTCGGCTCTGTTGGAGAGCAACGTGGCTCCATTTTCCGCTCACTGGAGTCATTCGGCCGAGCCTGTTCTCGTAAGCCTCATCGGAGGGTTACAGACTTTTTCGGGACCGATTGTGGGCAGTATAATTTTTGTCGCGCTGCGGGAGGTCCTTCAGCGATTCACCTACAACTGGATGTTATGGTTCGGGATACTGTTACTGGCAATCATACTCGGCTTCCGTGGTGGTGTGGTTGGATCGATTTCAGGGGCTTCCAGGCGATATTTTCGGCAGTGAAATTCAGGTAAAGGTAAAAAGCGCTACGGCGTCGGGGTCGGCCATATTACCGTAAAATAATTTCAAAACACGTCCAACTGCGCTGAGCACGAAAGGATAACATGGGCGAGAGTCTGTTAGATGTTCGATTATTGAACAAGGCGTTCGGGACAGTAGTTACGGCCAAAGACCTGAATTTCTCGCTTCATAGCGGGGTCATTACGTCTATCATAGGCCCCAACGGAGCGGGAAAATCCACATTAATAAACGTATTGACCGGATTGTTGGCTGCGGATTCAGGGGAGATCTGGTTTCAGGGACGTGAAGTTACGCGTGAGCCGATTTACAAGCGTGTAAAACTTGGACTAGGGAGATCATTTCAAGTCGTAAACGTGTTTGCGAATCTCACGGTGTTTGAAAATCTCGCTATCCCCGTGCTGGCTCTCAAACGTGAAACGAGCAATATCTTCAGGTCGGTTGCCCGCCTGAGAGACGTCCACGGAGACGTTGAAAAGGTCCTCAATCAGGTTGGGCTACTCGATCAGGCGTATATGATCGCTCAATCTCTTTCACATGGGGATCAACGTCTGCTAGAGGTTGCCATAGCTCTAGCAACGAAGCCTCGCCTCCTTTTTCTCGATGAGCCTACGGCAGGTATGAATCCGGTCGAGAGAACCAGGATACTGGAAACCATAAGGCGCCTTTCACAATCCGGTGAAGTTACCTTTGTGATTGTTGAACACGATATGGACATCGTTTTTTCATTATCGGAACGAGTTATGGCTTTGCATAGGGGCCAAATCATTGGGGATGGGTCTCCCGAGGAAATCAGAATGAATCCGCAGGTCCGTGAAGTATATCTAGGGGAAGAGGTCGGGCATGGTGCTGCAGGTTAGTGATATCGACGTATATTACGGTAGCGCTCATGTGCTTCAAAGTGTATCTTTTGAAGTTAGGCAGGGCGAGACAGTAGCGTTGTTGGGACGAAATGGTATGGGAAAGACCACAACTCTGCGTTCCATAATGGGCTTGACTCCTCCATCGAACGGGTCAATCCGGTTCGAAGGGGAGGAAATTGGCAAATTGACGCCAAATACGATTGCAAAGCGTGGAGTCAGTTATATTCCCGATGATTTGAGAATTTTTCCTGATCTTACATGTGAAGAAAATCTGGAGATCGCCAGACGGGTATCCAAGCGGTCAGGATATTGGACAACAGAAAGAGTTGAGGCATTGTTCCCTTTGTTGGCTGACAGGCGAAAGCAGAAAGGTTCGAGTTTTTCTGGCGGCGAAAAAAAAATGCTTAGTCTTGCCCGCTCTCTCATGATGAATCCAACCCTGGTTCTGCTTGATGAACCCTCCGAGGGCCTTGCGCCGTTAATTGTGAGAAAGTTGCTCGAAACCATACAGGATATAAAAAAACACGGGGTTACTATCTTAATGGCGGACCAGAACTTACGTTTTTGTAAAGAGGTATGTGACCGTGGCTACATTCTTGAAAAAGGGACAGTTGTTCATAGTGGAACCATGGAGGGTATCTGGTCCAGTGAGGATATTGTAAAGCGTTATCTTGTACTTTAACACTCAAGGCGCAGCCGGGAGGTTGACACATGAAAATTCTAGTAGGTTATGATGGGTCCAATGCAGCCAAGAACGCCTTGAATCTGGCAAAAAAACACGCTCTCGCTTTTGGCGCGGCTGTTATTGTGGTTTATTCAATGAAAAAGGATTCGCAGACGACCCCTGGTAACATTGAAGAGGCGCAAAAATTGCTTGAATATACGAAGCAATTTTTTTCCATTGACACGATTCCTGTTGAAACTCATCTCCTTGTGCGCGGATTTACCCCCGGCGAAGATCTCGTTGAGTTTGCCCAGGAACGCCAGGTAGAGGAGATCGTGGTTGGACTCAAGAAAACTTCACCAGTCGGTAAAATGGTTTTTGGTTCCAACGCCAGATATGTGATTCTGAATGCCCGCTGTCCCGTAGTGACCGTGAAATAGAAGTGAAATCAACCCCATGCCACCAGATTCATTGATAGTGGATTAAACAGATAGGGGTGAAACGGGAGCACTCGCAAATAATATGCGTATACTCCGGTTTCCTCGCAGTGAATCAAGCCTTTAAAACGCCACACTCCGTCTGCGATCCGCTGTTCACTTACCATAGGTGTAACGTTTCGACCTACAAGGCGCTCCGAATTTCCATCATGGCCGATTGTTCCATGGCAGAGATCCACTATTACTTCTTCGTCACGTAACTGACCGAGTTGAATAGAGGCAGTCACTTCAAGGGTCTGCCCAAGAGAGACTTTTTCGCCTGCAGGAGCGGAGACGTCAACCACTTTAACGTCTTTCCATAACGAACGGACTTTCTTTTTCCATTCGCTAAGCTCTACAGACCTCACCAGCTTGTTTTCTCCAAGAATCTGATGGGCCAGGCCCGCCTGGAGGTAATATTCTTCCATATATTGTTCTATCATCCGGTGCGAATTGAAATACCCACTGATTTTGGACATGCTGTTTTTCATCTTTTCGATCCACGCATGAGGCAGCCCGTCTGGACCACGGTTGAAAAAGAGTGGGATGATTTCATATTCCAGCAGGTCAAATATTTGTTCAGCGTCACGTCTGTCGTGGTCTTCAGAATCTGGAGAGTCTTCATCCGAGCCTATTGCCCATCCATTCGTTCCATCAAACGCTTCAGGCCACCAGCCGTCGAGGATACTGAGGTTTAGCACCCCATTAGCGGCAGCTTTCATCCCCGATGTGCCGCAAGCTTCTTTCGGTCTCTTTGGCGTGTTCAACCAAACGTCGCAACCCTGTAACAGGTATCTGGCTACATTAATGTCGTAGTCCTCGATGAAGACCAAATTTCTGTGAAGGCCCTCGGACCTTGACTGGTGGACAACTTTTTTAATGATTTCTTTTCCTGCCATGTCTTTTGGATGAGCTTTGCCGGAAAATATGAACTGGATCGGTCGTCTTTTATCCGACATTAATCTGAGCATTCTGTCAGGGTCTGATAAGACGAGATCGGCTCTCTTATACGGGGCAAACCTTCGTGCAAAGCCTATCGTGAGGGCTTCGGGATTCAGATATTCGCGGACTCGTTTTTGATCAAGAGTCGAACCACCGCTCACCGACATCTGCTTCATTAGTCTTCTTCGACAAAAGTTGACCAGCCGCTCCCTACGCGTTTCATGAGCTGTCCAGATCTGGTCATGAGGTATGTTGTAAACTCTCGACCAAATTTTAGTATTGTCAGGCTCTTCAATCCACCCTTCGCCTAGATATCTGTCGAACAGGTCGGACATCCGTTCGTTATGGAAAGACGGTATGTGAACTCCATTTGTTACGTAACCAATTGGAATGTCATCTTGTTCTACCTGAGGCCAGAGATAGCCCCACATTTTTTTTGACACGTCATGGTGGATCTTGCTTACGGCGTTTACTCCCCGGGAAAGCCTGAGGGCTAGAACGGCCATGGAAAAGGGAGAAGATTTGTCATTCAGATTTGCGCATCCGAGGTCCAATAGGTCCTTAACCGTCATTCCCATGGATTCCATGTATCTTCTAAAGTATTTGTAGATCAAATCCTGAGGAAACAGATCTATTCCAGCCGGCACAGGTGTATGGGTAGTGAAGACTGTTGAAGCGGTAACGGCCTCCATGGCTATCTCGAATGATGTCTTGTACGTGATCATGGTCTGGCGGATGCGTTCCAGGGCAGCAAACGCCGCATGGCCTTCATTCAGATGATAAACAAAAGGCCAGAGGCCCAAAAGGTGGAGAGCTCGCGCGCCCCCTACGCCTAAAACAATTTCCTGCATTATTCGCATTTCCAGATCACCGCCATAGAGTTCAGCGGTAATAAGTCTTTTTGAAGCGGGGTTCGATGGGTGAGATGAATCCAGAAGATACAACGGGATGCGCCCGACTTGCACTTTCCATATAAGTATCTTTACAGATACTCCGTCGAGTTCGAGGTCGAATGACAGCTGTCCGCCGGAACCGTCTCCCACCGGAGAAATTGGCATGTTATAAAAATCGTTGTCAGGATATGATTCCTGTTGCCATCCATCGATATTAAGGTATTGTCTGAAATAGCCCTTTTGGTATAGAAGGCCTAGTCCGATTAATGGGAAACAGAGGTTTGAGGCGCTTTTTAGATGATCACCCGCCAATATGCCCAATCCGCCTGAGTAGATTGGAAGGCATTCCGAGATTCCATATTCCATGCTGAAATAGGCTATACGGTAGTCTATAGGTCTTTCGAGGTTAAAAGAATAATTCTCGATATTGCTCACATAATTATCGAACTGCCTTTCCAGCTCTCTAATTCTGTCTATTAGAATGTTATCTTCCAGAATTTCCCGAATCCTGAACTCGCTCAGCCGGGACAAAAGCATTATCGGGTTGTGGCCACATATCTCCCAGAGGTCAGGATCGAGAGCCTGAAACAGACGACTCGCTTCCGGGTTCCATGTGAACCACATGTTCATACCTATGATTCGTAGCGGTTGAAGTTCATCCGGCAGATCGGGTTTGACGATCAGGTGACGGAGTTTCATGTGTCTCACCTCTTGTAAATCCAGGGAAAACGACTTCAGAGGAGGATTCCAGGATGATAATCTTCCGAAGTTCTTATCAGGAAGCCTTTCAATGTGTCAAGATGATTAGGGCCATTCAAACCGGATGTCCGACGGTGACTTGAGTTACCGGGGCGATCATGCGATTATTGAAAATTGTAACTTGGAATAAAAGCCTCGAGAACCGGACCATGATATGGAATCACGCCTTTTGAAAAAATGGACCGCGGAACAACGGATTTCCGCGGTGAAAGATATGTTCAACTCTATCTCACCTAATTACGATTTACTCAACCGTATTCTCTCCGGTCGAAGGGATGTGGCTTGGCGGAGATTTGTCGTAAAACGCATACCGGCTAATGCAGAGAAAGTACTGGATTTGGCCACTGGCACCGGTGACCTTGCCATCGCCATTGCCGGTGTATTGCCGCAAGCTCGGGTCACGGCGGCAGACTTTGTCGTGAAAATGATGAGGCCGGCTCAATTAAAGACCCGGTCTAAAGGTTTGTCCTCACGTATCGAGTACGTGGCTGCGGATGCGACACGACTACCGTTTCAATCCCACGAATTTGATGTGGTAACCATTGCTTTTGGATTAAGAAACATCCCGGACAGATTGATAGCTTTGCAGGAAATGAAAAGGGTTGTGAAGCCCGGTGGTAAAGTAATCACACTCGAAATGACCTTCCCGAAAAACCTTGGTCTAAGGAGTTTTTTCAAATGGTATCTTAACCATATAATCCCATTAGTGGGAGGCTTGATATCCGGCAACAGGCAAGCTTATACTTATCTGCCAGAATCAATCCAGGATTTCCTGACACCTGATCAGTTAAGTGAGTTGTTCGAATCCAGTGGTTTCAGGTCAGTTCAGGCTTTCCCCCTGACATTTGGATTGACCTATGTCCACGAGGGAATTGCAACCTGAGCAGGCTTTTGTAAATATTCGGCTAATGCAGCCAGGTGAAGGATCTGCGTGCTTAACAATCAATAAGTGTGAAGAGTTTTAAAACCTTTCTTCGGGCTGGTTATTACCTCTCTGCTTATTCTGCATTTCGTCCCATTTGTTTCTGGCGTCGGTAGGGGGTGGGATCATGTTCGACAATTTTTCGAGGCTGGGGAGGTTTCTCTGGATCCAGCCGGTTTTCTCGTTTTCATAACCAGCTGGCCGCAAGGCCGAAGTCTGTACTGACGAACAGGATGATAGGAGAGCTACATAGAACGCGACACCAAAAATAATCCAAAAGAATTTTATCATATCAAATCACTCGCTTTGACAGTAGGTTGATACGTTCAAACCTCATAAAGCGGAGCTTATACATATTATTATCTGTAATATCAAGATTTATTAATGTGATTAATTAAAAAATAATAATTTATAGTATGTTGTTCCATATAATGTATAAATTATTTAGCTTCACGATTTGTTAAGTCTTTTCCGCATTACAATGGCGTCGTCCCCTGTCTCAGGATAAAACTTATTTCTCATTCCTATTCTTACAAATCCGCATTTATTATATAAATTAATAGCTGAATAATTTGTTTTAGCTACTTCCAGTAAAATTGAACTGATATCCATATTAATACAGATCTGTTCGAGGTATTTCATTAGGAATGTCCCCAGGCCTTTTCCCCGAAAATCAACATGTATGCTCAGATTTAGTAAATGAGCCTCATCAAGCACTTTCCAGAAACAAAAATATCCTACCAATTGGCCTTTTATCCTGAATGTAATCAGTCCGAGGTTTTTTTGATTGATTTCTGTCTGGAACATGTATTCGGACCATGGGCTATATATTGTGGTCCGTTCTATTGCCATCGCTTCAGGCAGGTCCTCTGAAGACATAGGCAAGGCAGTAACAAGGTCTTCCCATGTTATAGCCGCATCAAGGGATGTTTCATCGTCCATCAGTGTTTGATGTCTTTTAAAAAGGTTTACGAAACCTGATCAAAAAATGAGGTAACAACAAATTGTAGCCACAAGACCTATAAGAAAATAGGTCAGGGAAGATCTTTCCAGATTACCCGCCAACATGTCCAAAGCTCCGAGAGTAGGGACGGCCAAGTAAGCGAATTTGAGGCCTTCGACAAGGCTTTGGGGCCAGATTTTGATAAAATTGTTAAGAACAAAAGCCCCTATGATTATGATAGGGACCTGGGTAACAAAACAGATTAAAAAAGCAGTAATCAAGGATAAAGCAAAAAACAGGGCCACCTTGGGGCTATCCCTTTCAACGATGGCTTCAGCAGAGGGAATTGCCATTTTACCCAGGCAGAGTCTCACAAGGAGGTCGAGCTTGCTTCCAAGAAAAGCTAATGGCATACACAGCATAAAGCTCAACAGCGCTAACGCGAGGACATCAAAATGTTGCTGACTACGTACGATTACGGCTATAGACGCTGACACCGTTGAGGCGAAAGTTACATCAGGGGCGATGAAACCGCCAATTGGCGGTCGTCTCAGCCACAAAACTTCAAAGAGAACCCCGACGGCCAACCCTGTAGCTATGTCACCGAGAACAGCCCCAATAATGGACCCGACGACAATAGGGCGTGAGATCATTAACTGGCCGATCTGGTAACGATCCAACCAGAGGAGGCTACCAATAGGGCCAGCTAGAAAAGCCTCTTTAAACATCAATACCCTAATCCTTCGGATCTTTATATAAGGACATCCTGGGGAGACGGACAAAACGATGAAGAATTGCACAAATCACAGAAATTTACCGGTTTCTCAAAAGGGACGCTCTGAACGCTAATATCAATTCCTGTGTCAAGTATTTCCCGGAGAGCGACGAGCGATTCCTCTCCAACCGCCACAGACCGAGAAAGGGGCTTCCCTTTTCCGTTTGCTGTCATGTTGCCGAGGTTTAGATGATCAAATTTTACTCCAGCTTTAACGAGCCTCAAAGCGTCAACAGGAGTATCTACTATCACCATACGTCTGACGTCTGAATTGTCTGCTTCCTTGAGCAAGCGCGCTATGGTGTCTACGTTGTCTATCACTATCTTTACGGAGTAAGGAATAGCGCATTCCATTATCATTTTTTGGACTTCATCCTCGGCTAGGCTGTCATTAGCTATGTAAAGTTCCTGGGCGCGGGTCGACGGCAGCCATCCCTGTAAAATCTGGCCGTGAACAAAACGATCATCAACTCTTAAAAGCACTATAGGCATGGGTCAAAACCACTATTTTCTCAACAAATAACCATTATTAATAAACCTCAGCGCGGGCGTCTTTGTCTAAGGACATCGGAAGCTCTGTAGATATTTTCCTTTCCAGCGTCCGCTGCAAGTTGCGCAAGTCCGGTCAAATCATGATCGTCGCGACCGTTAACCGATTTGATCAGCATAGGCAAATTCAAGCCGGTAACTACTTCGACGCGTCCTTCTTCAAGAAAAGACAATGAAACATTTGTTGGTGTTCCACCAAAGAGGTCTGTCAGTATGAGTATTCCCGATCCCGAGTTGGTTTTGGCTATGGCCTTTGCAACCTGTTCCCTAAGCGTATCGGGGGAACCGTTAGGATCAATGGATAATGCTACGACCCCTTCGTCGGATTTTAAACCAATGAGACGCGCGGTATCCAGAAATTTAACCCCGAGCTCGCCGTGGGTCAATACAAGAATTCCGATCATAGTAAAGATCTTTCTGTGAATTGACAGAGGTTTCATGCCCCTGCCTCAAAAACTTTATCTTTCGCGCGCCCATAAAGTCTATCTCAGATTCCTTGAGCCAGACTTCACAAGTTGAGGTCAATCAGCTTTTAAGCGCGATTCAACGCCAAGTTCCCGGAACTTGAGTCGAACATTATGGTAGCCTTGAGCAACCAGTCTGTTTGCCAACATGGACGCGACAACTACAGACCTGTGGCGGCCCCCGGTACACCCAACCGAGACGGTAAGGTACTGTTTTCCTTCTTTTATGTAAAGAGGTAAAAGAAAATTCAGCATGTCATAAATTTTTTCGAGAAAAAGTCCTGTGACAGATTTCCCCAATATCCATTCAATGACTTCGCTGTTTCTGCCGTCTTTTTCTTTGAGTGATTCCACGAAAAATGGATTTGGCAAAAAACGAACATCAAATACCAGGTCCGATTCAAGAGGAATGCCTTTGCCAAAACCAAACGCGTTTACCTGTATTTGTAATTCCCCTGCGCTGAGCTCGGCATATATTTTTTTTATATCATCTCTTAATTCATGTACTGTTATGTCGGATGTGTCAATTATTCTTTGGGCCCTGTCCCTGATTTCTTTAAGCTCCTGGCGCTCCCTTTTTATACCCTCAATTATGTCACCTTCTAAGGCCAGAGGATGCTGACGCCTCGTTTCACTGTAACGTCTTATAAGGACTTCATCTCTCGCGTCGACGAACAGGATTTCCAAAAATGTATCACGCAATTCCAGTGAATCCAGGATCTCGGAATATCTAGGAAAGAACTTTCTTTGGCGCAAGTCGATAATAAGGGCGATCTTCCTGAGTTCCGTTTCGCCTGTATCCATCAGTTCTATAAGTTTGGGGGCCAGATCAACCGGAAGATTATCGACACAAAAATAGCCCAAATCTTCAAGTGTGCGTGCTACAGTTGATTTGCCTGACCCCGACAAACCGGTAACTATGACGATTTTACGTTTACTCAAACTTTCTCCATCCGCTCCTGGAGCGGACAACTAGTTCTATCAAAAAACCAGGGTCCATGCCTTTTAATACCGGAGCTAGAACCTTATCCAAATAACGGCCCATGATCGAAGTTTCGGTTACAACCGGGTCTATTCGGCCCGAGTCCCTTTCCGGGAGATAAGGCGCCAATTCTACTACAACATCTATTGGACATGAAGATTCGGTCGCGTCTTTGAAAAGTGATGCGGCATGAAATATTCCCAAGCCCCGGATTTCGATCCGAACATTCTCTTCAACGGCGTGTCCTACCAATTGGCCGGTTCCTTGCTTTGTGACTAAAATGAGATCGTCGGCTACCAGTCGATGCCCGGATCTCATGAGACTAAGAGCCGCCAGAGACTTCCCGGAGCCTGGTTGCCCCACAATAAGCACGCCGACTCCATTGACATTTACGAGAGTTCCCTGGAACATCTTTTGCTCGATCATATCGTATAATACCACGATGAATTGGTATAGACAAATACGAGAGACGCCGATAATGTGTCAAAAAATCATTGACACTGTTCAATCTATATTATAAATTGAATATTCAAATGTTGTATAAAGATGGAGGTCCGATGACTCGCCCGCTGCGTTATTCAATTATGATTCTGACATCACTCACTATTCTGGCCTGTGGCCCCTGCCTTGGCATCTCAAACGCCGCTGACCCTCTGACTCAAGCCAATATTTATCTCTATCCGAAGCCTTACAAAGTCTCGGACCTTGTCCTCAGGACCCCCACCGGCCAGACTGTTTCGCTCAATGATTACAGAGGTAAGGTTGTATTGTTGCACTTCTGGTCCATAACTTGTCCTGCCTGCAAGATGGAGGAACCTCTCCTGGAAAACCTCAAGAAAACTTACGGTGGTTCCGGACTGGAAATATTGGGGGTCAATCTTGTCGACTCTCCGTCTGCAGTGCAGAAGTACGCAGTCACTGCCAGATATCCTTTTTCGATTCTATACGATGGTGGAAGAGGTTTTAGTCTGAAAGTGGTTGAGATGGCCGGAAAGAGGACGTCTTTCGTTATAAATTCCAAACATGAAGCGATACTGGAGGTTCCCGGTTTCCCCACAACGTATATAGTCGATTGCAGAGGTTCCGCCGTCGGTTACAGCGTCGGTCCGGCCAGGTGGGATGACTCCTCGGCTCAATCAATGTTGCAGAAGCTAATGGCCGACGGTCGCACATGTGTGTCCCAGAAAAGAAGTGAAGTCGATAGCGGCAGATATTCGATGAGATGATCTTCTTGATTATCGTGCGGATGAGTTTTGTCTTGACAAGCAGCGCCACGCTTGTTAATCGTTTAGATTAAATCTAGGCGCGTAGCTCAGGGGGAGAGCATCACCTTGACGCGGTGAGGGTCTGGGGTTCAAATCCCCACGCGCCTACCATCAGACATATTTTGTATCAATTGGAGGCAAGCTCGGTAGATGTTATTAAACTTTCGGGAATGGACTATTAAAGCGTTAGAGCATTCCCAGGCATGAATTCCTACCTAGAAATTATTGTCCAAGACATATCAAAGGCTTACAGTCCAGGGATAACTGCTGCTGAGATCCTGAAAGATGTCTCTCCAGCAAGCAGGCCCGAAATTCTCGCTGCTGAACTGAATGGAAAACAGATTGATCTGAGCGCTCCCATCACAGAACCCGGCAAACTGGACTTTATATCTGTCAATACCCCCAAGGGGCTTGAAATCCTAAGACATTCGACCGCCCATATAATGGCGCAGGCGGTTAAGGAGCTTTTTCCCGAAGTAAAAGTTGCCATAGGGCCTGCGATCGCAGACGGATTTTATTACGATTTTGATTCACCCCGACCATTTACTCCTGAAGATCTCGAAAAAATCGAACTCCGAATGAAGGAAATCGTCAAGAGTAAACTACCATTCAGAAAAGTGGTCCTTCCGAGAGGAGAGGCCATCCAGTTTTTCAAAGAACTGGGAGAAAATTACAAAATTGAGTTAATTGAGGCGATAGATGCCGATGAAGTAAATCTGTATTCGCAGGGTAACTTTACCGACTTGTGCAGAGGGCCCCACATACCCGTTTCCTCGGCCGTCAAAGCTTTCAAGCTTACCAAAGTGGCAGGCGCGTATTGGCGGGGTGATGAACGAAACCGCATGCTTCAGAGAATTTACGGAACCGCCTTTCCTTCAAAAGATGAGTTGAAGCGCTACCTGGAGTTACTTGAAGAAGCTAAACGCCGGGATCATCGGAAACTGGGCAAAGAGCTGGACCTGTTTTCCATATCTGAAGAAGCGGGCCCTGGTATGGTAATCTGGCACCCCAAGGGCGCTATGTTGAGATACCTGATTGAGGAGTTCGAACGAAAAGAGCATCTAAGGCGAGGTTACCAAATGGTAGTTGGGCCTCAGATCCTGAAAAGGGAACTATGGGAAAAGTCGGGTCATTTCGATAATTATCGCGAGAATATGTATTTTACTACCGTAGACGAGATCGATTACGGTATTAAACCGATGAACTGCCTTTCACACATGATCATTTACAAATCCAGGATCAGGTCATATCGGGATCTACCGATCCGGTATTTCGAACTGGGCACTGTTCATCGGCATGAAAAAAGTGGTGTGCTTCACGGCTTGCTCAGAGTCAGGCAATTCACTCAGGATGACGCACACATACTTTGCACACCGGATCAACTCAACGATGAGATCCTTGGGATAATAAATTTTGTCAAAGATGTCATGGGAATATTCGGGTTCGATTACACCATGGAATTGAGCACAAGACCCGAGAAATCCATAGGTTCCGATGAGGATTGGGACCGGGCCACTACGGCTCTGGAAAAAGCCCTGCAGGCGTTGGACCTCCCATACGAAATTAACGAAGGGGATGGGGCCTTTTACGGACCCAAGATAGACATTAAACTTACAGACGCTTTGTCTCGTTCGTGGCAATGCGCTACGATTCAATGTGATTTTACTTTACCGGAACGTTTTGGTTTGACATACGTGGATGCTGATGGTACCCGAAAGAGACCGGTAATGATTCACAGGGTTGTCCTGGGCGCAATAGAACGGTTTCTTGGTGTTTTGATTGAGCATTATGCAGGGGCGTTTCCCTTGTGGCTGGCGCCTGTCCAGGCCATGATACTCACCATTACCGACAGAACGGACAGCTACGCGGCAGAAATTGCTGAAACTCTGAGAAGTCATGATATTCGCGTCGATTTAGACTTAAGAAATGAAAAAATAGGATTTAAAATTCGAGAGGCCCGTAATCAAAAAATTCCTTATATGGTCATACTTGGTGACAAGGAACTGGAAACCCAAAGTATAGCTGTCAGGAAACGCGGGCAGGATTCTACGGTTACCGTGGATCTTGCGCAATTTATCAATGCGCTTAATCAAGAAATTAGTATGCGCTCTTTCTGAGCTCAGGAAGGGTGAAAGAAAAATGATTCCTTTTTCACTTACAAGGGGGCATTGCGCATGAAAGGAAGACCAAGAGGCTCCGTGGTTGCGGAACCCAAGGTCAGGGTTAACCAAAAGATTCGCGCCGCTCAGGTGCGAGCGATATCACCCGAGGGTGAGCAGTTAGGTATTCTGGACATTGCCGAAGCTCTGCGAAAGGCAGAAGAACATGGTCTTGATCTTGTTGAGGTCGCGTCGAACGTTGATCCGCCGGTGTGTAAGATCATGGATTACGGTAAATTTCGGTTTGAAGAGACCAAGAAGGACCATGAGCGCAAGAAAAAACAGGCTACTGTCGTCCTGAAAGAGGTTAAGCTTCGCCCCAAAACTGAGGAACACGACCTTGAGCACAAAGTCAAACAGATCAAGCGTTTCGTCTCGGAATCCTGCAAAGTCAAAGTGACAATCATGTTTCGCGGACGTGAAATTACGCATCCTGAATTGGCTAACGCTCTCATGAACAAGCTGAAAGAACTTGTCATTGATAGCGTTGAGATAGAGCAATCGCCAAAACTTGAAGGTCGAAACATGACCATGGTCTTAGCGCCAAAATAAGGAACTATTTGTTCCCCTAAAGTCAGGAGCGAAGCGCTATTCAAAGCAGGAGTGGGCTATGCCCTTACCGTAAATTATGGGTATAGCCTATCCAGTAGCCTGGGGAATGCTATAGTCTCTCTCACGTGGTGTATCCCAGATATCCAGGCTAGGGCTCGTTCGATTCCCATTCCAAAGCCAGCGTGAGGGACAGATCCATATCTTCTTAGATCGAGGTACCACTCGAGGGGCTCCTTATCCAGGCCGTGTTCATCGATACGATGTTCCAAAGCCTCAAGCGAATCCTCACGTTGTCCACCTCCAATAATCTCTCCATACCCTTCGGGCGCAAGCAGGTCAACAGCAAGGGCCAGTCTGTCGTTAGTCGGGTCCCTTTTCATATAGAAAGCTTTTATGTCCGCCGGATAATGGGTGACAAAAACCGGCTTGTCAAAAGCTCCTGAAAGGACCGATTCCTCGTCGCCTCCAAGGTCGGCTCCCCACTCAATGTCCATACCTTTTTGTTTCAATATGTCTATGGCTTCAGTGTATGTGAGCCGCGGGAAAGGCGGCTTGACAAGTTCAAGCCTCGACAAGTCACGTTCCAGGACTTTTAACTGCGGCGAACATTGATTAAGCGTGTCTGACACTATTCTGCAAATGAGGCCTTCAGCAAGGTCGATTGCATCAGGCAGCTCGCAGAAAGCCATCTCAGGTTCTATCATCCAGAATTCGGTAAGATGCCGTCGTGTTTTTGATTTCTCGGCCCTGAAGGTTGGACCGTAAACATATATTTTGCCGAGGGCCATGGCCGCCGCTTCACCATACAACTGGCCTGATTGAGTCAGGTATGCGGATCGATCGAAGTAGGCTACCTCGAAAAGGGAAGTTGTCCCCTCGCACGCTGTTGGGGTAAGGATAGGAGCTTCGACCGAGATAAAACCGAGTTCGTCAAAATAGGATCGCGCTGATCGGGTCAAGACCGAGCGTATCTTCATGAGCGCATTTTGTCTCGAGGATCTTAACCACAGGTGGCGGTGATCCATCAGGAACGCTACCCCATGGTCCTTTTTCGAGATAGGGTAGGGTAATGCCTCCGATATCACCTCGATGTTGTCGACCGCAATCTCAAAACCGATCGATGATCTGGGGTCTTTTTGGACTTGTCCAGTCACGATCACAGATGACTCATAAGGAATATGATCCGCCAATTCGAACACTTCGGGGGTGACTCTATCAGCCATGACGACACACTGGATAACTCCAGTACCGTCTCTAAGTTGTAAGAATCTGATTTTGCCTGATGATCGCTTGTTCGCTATCCAGCCACAAACCCGCGTCCGTTCACCCGAACGCTCTGAAATTTTGTCAATTGTTTCACTATTATTACGCATATGAAGACAATCCTCAATCAATACATCCAAGGTATTTTGTCATGGCCTGACTAAGTGTAATGTGGTATGCGCCCCCTAATTCAAGGAGTGGATGGGACGGTCTCTTGACATAACCTCCAATAAACCAAAGGTCAACATATATTCCCTTTTAAAACCATTTACTAGAGATCCCGTAGTAAAATAAATCACTTGCTTCAATGGGAGACACATTACATGAAAAAGCTATTTATATTTCACCTCATTACACCAAACTGAACCACCTGGTCCGGTAACACACGGACCGGTTTTGGTGGCGCAATTATCATACGCTTCGATGCTGGTAACGTTGGGATTTTGAAGTAATGTGGGCAGCTCAGTGGTCCAGAGCACACTACCGGGGTTATGTTCTTGGTCGTTTCCACATTTGACAAATATCAAGACGTCGCCTTCAGCTGCCCTGGCATATGCTGCAGACTGGCATTTATCCATTGGCTGAATATTTGTATAGTAATTACTACCGCCACCGATTTGTGGATTCGCTAGATAACCGGCATCGTATGAATTTACCCATTTACCACCCGGAGTATCCGACACGAGGAGGCGCCCCTGTGCTGCGCATTCAGCCGAAGCTACGGGATAGCCGGTATAGAAACAAGACTTGCTATACCCCACACTAAACTGGGAATCATCCGGCAATCCTTCGCAATATGCATTTGCTATCACCGCCGAAGGTTTGCGCCAATTGCGCTTAGCCGGCTGCGACGCCAATTGCCTCAAGTGGCGAGGGCTTTTGAATATTGGTTCCGGCTTGGTAAACGGGCTTTCCCCCTTCACGATATTTTCCACCTGGAAACCTATGTTGACATACGCGCCGATCTGCCCATACTGGCCTATCAGCCGGTCATTGCCATATTCAGCGGAAACCTTGAATACTCCATCGGCAGTCGTGATATCAGCGCCCGAGCGTAGTCCATGAACTTTTGAGTTTCCCAGGTCATATCGATACCCGGCCAATTTGATCCGCAAGTCATAGGCTTGATCAAAAATTGGTTGAGAAACCCCAGCCTCCAAATCGTAGTTTCCCTGCCCATGAGCTATCGCGCCAAAAAGGTTGTAAGTCGGGAAGACACTCCCACGTGAATCGTATCCAATATAAGAATCGGAATAGTAGTTGAAATTGAGGTCAACAGCAGAATCGCCAGGCCCATTTGCTGCTACCTGCGCCCCGACACTTCCTGCTGATCTCCATGAGCCAGTTAAGCGTGTAGAATCATAAAACCCGTAAACTCCCACCAAGGCGGTATTCCCAAACAGCTTGCGATAACCTAATCCTAATGAAAGGTCGATTCGGTTCTGCAGCCCGGCAGCTCCCTGGCGCCAGAAATTATTCAGAAAGGGAAAGCCGCCTGTGGAGGCCGAATTGGCGGAATCAACATGGGCCTCACCGAACACAATATCGCTTGTTGTCAAGTTCACGGGCAGGACATAGTCTGCAGTCCACCATGACTGGGTGAGATTTCTACCGAACAGGTAATTGAACCCGAACTGCAAATTGGGAATTATAGGCAGCCAGTTCCTGACCATTCCACTTGAAAACGGCACAGTTTCGGAAGATCCACCAAATTGAGGACCTGATGTCCCCGGTAATAAATATGGTTTTGATGGCGCGGAATCTGCAATAAGGGCCGATTTGAGGCCCTGAGAGTCGGCTACGGAGTTGGAGAAAACAACCGCCAACAAAACGAGGCAATATATAAGGAAATTGCCTGATCTTGGGAACAGTACCCCCACAAATCCCTGTCTTGCGGATTTCATCTTACCCCTACCTACCACTTTGGAAAATTTTGTAGTCTAACTATTAATGATAATCGAAAGGGAGAGTCAACAAAAAAACCATATTTCGAGTGTAAATATTAATCCTGAAATCCGATCTGGCGAAAAATGTGGCAATTTTCCAAATGACAGCCACCTTCAAGATCGACCTCGAGACTGTATTAAGTGCCTGGAAAGTCGTCATCCCGACTTGCGACAGTCGGTATGGGCGCCTGAAGTGGTAAACATGATTCCCAAAGCATCGTCTTTTTGTCCTTGTCCATTGACGCGTGTATCCATTCGTTACCACGAAATCTGTGAACCAGGAGGACACACATTATCACGACAGACACTGCCATACACCACCAGATTCCTGTGGGGCTGATCTTCAGCACATAAATGGCGAACACAATGAAAGGAATCCTGAATAACCACATACTGGCAAATATTATACGCATCGTGCCAAAAGTGTCTCCAGCGCCTTGCAAAGCCCCGGCCAATGAGATGCCCAAAGCAAAAAACGGCTCGGCCAACATGTTGATACGCAAGTATCTGGTCATTTCCGCTAAAACGGCCGGATCAGTCGTCAGAAAACTCGAGACCTTGGGAGCGAACACAAATACAGCCGCAGTGGGAACCATAATGATCGAGACGCATAAAAAGGCGGTGACTTTCGCTCCTGCCCTGGCCCGGGCAAAATCTCCTGCCCCTAGTCGGTTTCCGGTAACTACTGCCGCTGCCATGTTGAATGCGAAAATAGGTAGAAATATTATCGCTTCTACACGAACACCTGCCGTTATGGCCGCCAGGGCCGTGACCTGGGAACCTTCCAATCTCGTAATCAGGAAATAGACGACCAAAGTTCCGGCGTTCCAGGCTGTTTGCTGAAGAGCCGTAGGAACACCCAGCCTTACAAGGTTTTTTAAACATTTCCCCAATGGCCTGCCCATTGAGGTCAGGGTGATCCCGTATGGACCTGTGAATATAATGGAAAGGTTTAAACACATGCCTAACGTCGTAGCGAAAGCCGTTGACCATGCTATGCCTTGATATCCGAATGATGGTATGGGCCCCCAGCCGAAAACCAGAACAAAATCCCCAATCACATTCGATAGCGATGCCGCGCAACTAAACACCATCGCGATTTTTACCCGACCTGAAGCCCTCAGAATCCCACTGGTGATTATCATCAAATATGTGGGCATTAGGACGAGAGAAAAGATTTTGATAAAATTCTCAGCGATTCCTCTTATAGAATCAGGCATTCCCGAAAGCTCTATAATCTCATGTGCATATCGCCATGAAACAACAGTTATTATTCCGGAGATCACGATTCCCATGGTCATGGAGTTGGCGGAGATATGACCTACTCCGATCCGAGATCTTGCTCCATAGGCCTGGGATACCATTGAAACGGTGCCAACAGATATCGCGTTGGCAAGTATCATCAGTGTCCAATACAGTTGACCTACGTATCCTACAGACGCCAGAACATCCGACCCAAGCAGCCCAGCCACGTAAACATCAGCTATTCCAATTGAGAATTGGAAGAACATGACCAGCATCATGGGCCACCCAATGGCCCATGATTCTTTCAAGTGCAGCCTGACTTCGCCGAAATCAAAAATCGACATTTGTTGTCCCGGAAACTCGAGCTTCGTCTGCAAAGAGTTAATCTTGAATTTTTAAGCTAACAGCCATATAGTCTGTAAGATTTATATCATGTTCTGAAAATCCTGATTTATAAATACACATGTAGCGGAAGAGAATATTTTTATGCCTAAAAGAAAAGACATCAAAACAATAATGCTCATAGGTTCGGGGCCAATAGTTATTGGCCAGGCGTGTGAGTTCGACTACTCGGGTACTCAAGCGCTTAAAGCCCTGAAGGAAGAAGGCTTCAGGGTAGTGCTGGTAAATTCCAACCCTGCTACCATTATGACCGATCCCGAATTTTCAGACGCTACATACATAGAACCTTTAAAAATAGATGTGCTTGCCAACATTATCGCAAAAGAACGCCCAGATGCGCTTTTGCCTACATTGGGTGGACAGACCGCGCTTAACCGCTCTGTCGAATTACACGAGGCGGGGATACTTGAAAAATACGGGGTTGAACTTATAGGCGCGGGAATCGAAGCCATAAACAAGGCTGAGGATAGGGATCAATTCAAAATAGCCATGAGCAACATTGGACTGGACCTACCCAGAAGCGGTTACGCCGACTCTCTGGATCATGCGTGGAGAATTGCAAGGGAAATTGGTTTCCCGAATGTAATCAGGCCCTCTTACACCTTGGGTGGAACTGGCGGCAGTATCGCCTTTACTGAGGAAAGTTTTGAACGCCTGGCCCTGTGGGGGCTCGAAGCTTCGCCGGTAGGAAGGGTACTCATTGAAGAATCAGTCCTTGGGTGGAAAGAGTTTGAACTTGAAGTGATGAGAGATGGAAATGACAATGTTGTCATTATTTGCTCAATCGAAAACTTTGATCCCATGGGAGTTCATACTGGAGACTCAATTACCGTGGCGCCGGCTCAGACTCTTACGGACAAGGAGTACCAGATATTACGCGATCAGTCGGTAGCGATCATTAGAGAGATAGGGGTTGATACGGGCGGTTCTAACATCCAGTTCGGCGTACACCCTGAAAATGGGCGGGTCGTGGTAATTGAAATGAATCCCAGAGTTAGCCGGTCCAGCGCCCTTGCGTCAAAAGCTACAGGCTTTCCCATCGCAAAAATAGCCGCTAAACTTGCGGTGGGTTATACTCTTGATGAAATATCAAATGACATTACCCTTAAAACGCCGGCTTCTTTTGAACCTACTATCGATTACGTTGTGACCAAGATACCCCGTTTCACCTTCGAGAAATTTCCTGGCGCCGACAATACGCTTGGAACGCAGATGAAATCTGTTGGTGAGGTCATGGCTATCGGTCGCAACTTCAAGGAATCCCTCCAAAAAGCTATTCGCTCGCTCGAAATAGATGTTTATGGTTTTGAACCACGGCTTCCTGTTGGTTTGACAAAAGAAGAGATCCTGAATCGCCTCAAACGGCCTACTCCGGACAGGTTGTGGCAGATCGGTGACGCATTGCGCAGCGGTGTCAGCATCCCTGATCTGTATTCAGCGTCCAAGATTGATCCGTGGTTTTTAGATCAGATTCGCCAGATAATTGAAACAGAAGCGCAGATACAGGAGCCTGGTTGGCTTGATGGATCGCTAGCGCTAGACAACCTCGTAAAAGCTAAAAAAATGGGATTTTCAGACATTCGGCTAGCTGAATTGCTGAATTCCACTGAAGATGAGATCCGTGATCTGAGGATAAGGAAAAACGTTCGACCTGTTTTCAAGAGAGTCGACACCTGTGCCGCCGAATTTGAGGCTCATACACCATATCTTTATTCTTCCTACGAGGATGAAGACGAATCCGGGGTAACCGATAGGAAGAAAATTATGATTCTAGGCGGAGGGCCAAACAGGATAGGCCAAGGTATAGAGTTCGATTATTGCTGCGTCCACGGAGCGTTTGCCCTTGAAGAAGATGGCTTTGAAACCATAATGGTTAATTGTAATCCGGAAACGGTCAGCACGGACTATGATACTTCGGACCGACTATATTTTGAGCCTCTAACCTTTGAGGATGTACTGGAGATTGTAGATCATGAAAAGCCCGATGGTGTGATAGTTCAATTCGGTGGACAAACGCCGCTAAAGCTAGCTGTGGCACTGTGGAACGCAGGGGTGCCAATAATTGGCACGTCACCGGACGCAATAGATCGAGCTGAAGACCGTAAACGTTTTAAAGAAATGCTCTTGACTCTGGGGTTGAATCAGCCACCTAACGATATCGCCCATTCTTATGACGAAGTAATGGAGGTGGCCGATCGAATTGGATATCCGCTGGTCGTTAGGCCGTCATATGTGCTCGGTGGTCGCGCTATGCAAATCGTGCATAACGAGGAAGACTTGAGAGAGTATCTTACTTCTGTTGTCAAAGCTTCCCCAGAACATCCTATTCTAGTAGATGGGTATCTAACAGGCGCGCTCGAAATCGACGTGGACGCCGTTGCAGATGGAAATGCGGTAGTTATCGGTGGAATTATGGAACACATCGAGGAAGCCGGTGTGCACTCTGGTGATTCTTCCTGTTCTCTTCCTCCCTATAGTCTCGGTAGGTACCACCTTGATGAGATACGCAGGATCACACGCATGCTGGCTATTGAATTGAAGGTAAAAGGTTTGATGAACCTTCAACTGGCCTTAAAAGACGGAGAAATATATGTTCTCGAAGTAAATCCGAGGGCATCGAGGACTATTCCTTTTGTTTCCAAAGCTATTGGAGTCCCATTAGCAAAGATCGGCGCTCGCGTAATGGCTGGCAAGACGCTGGACTCGCTTGGATTTACAAATGAAATAATCCCGAACCACGTGAGCGTTAAAGAAGCGGTTTTCCCGTTCATAAAATTTTCTGGGGTTGATGTTGTGCTCGGGCCGGAGATGAAATCGACAGGCGAAGTCATGGGAATAGACATGGAATTTGGTCAGGCTTTTTTGAAAGCCCAATATAGTACCGATTTCCCCATTCCGTCAGGAGGAAGGGTTTTCCTGAGCGTGGCCGGCCGAGACAAAGCCACCGCCGTTATTGTTGCGAGAAGAATGCATCAATGTGGATTTACTTTTGTATGTACCGAGGGCACTGCGGCAGCGCTTGAAGCGGCGGGCATCCCTAGCCTGGTGGTGGCCAAGGTGCATGAAGAAGGTCAACTGGATGTCATTGACCTGATCAAGAAAAACGAAATTGTTCTAGTAATTAACACTGCCGCTGACAAAAAATCTTTCAAGGATTCTCTCGATATTCGCTTGGCGGCGTTAAATCACAATGTTCCTTACTTTACAACACTCGCTGGGGCCAACGCTTTGTCTTTAGGACTTAAAAGCATTTGTCGAGGGGATAAATTTAGAGTAATGTCGTTACAGGAGTATCATAGACTATCTTTGGCCGCCAGACAGGTGAGCTGTTATTCCAATAATTCCTAAAAGTTGCTATTTGTAAATCAGCTTTGAAAGAAACATATTGCTGGGACCTTCGGAATGAATTCAAAGAGGTGTTTCGATGAATGTCAGAAGAAGGATGTTGCCGATCGGCTGGTACCCGGGAACAGCTAAAGAATGCGAACGGGAGATATCACATTTTCTAATAGGTTTTGAGCCGCCTGAAGGGAAGTGGGTGGCTGGAGTGGCGCCTCACGCCGGTTGGGGATTTTCCGGCAGAGCGTCCGCAAAAGTTACCAGGACGCTGTCATCCGGTGGCCCTGTAGATCGTGTAGTTATTTTTGGTGGACACCTACCAGGCGGATATGGGCCGATAGCATATATGGAAGAAGCGTGGGAAACTCCTTTCGGCCCACAGGTTCTGGACGCCCACGTCACGTACAGCCTGGTAAATGGAGGGCACGCTTCACCTGTTGAACGAGGCTTCTCAGATAACACCGTAGAAATTCAACTGCCTATGGTTCGATATTTTTTCCCGGAGTCCAAAGTAATAGCTTTACATTCTCCCTCTTCTGAAAAGGCATTTGACCTGGCTCGAAATGTTAAAAGTCTTTTGGATGAAAATGGATTAAAATCAGTGTTTATAGGTTCAGCCGATCTGACTCACTATGGTCCGAATTATGGCTTTGTTCCAAAAGGAACAGGCGCTTCATCGTTGAGATGGGTCAAAGAAGAGAATGACAGAACGTTAATTGAAAAAGCTATTAAAATGGAGGCTGTCGAGCTTATCAGAGATGCCGCTATAAGGCAAAATACCTGCTCTGCCGGACCTATCGCGTCAGTGATTGAGATCGCAAGACTCAACGGAATAAATCTGGGACGACTTTTGGACTACTATACGAGTTACGATATCCTTCCGGGGCCGAGTTTTGTCGGTTACGCTGCCATAGTGTATTGACCGTTTCTTTGAAAAAGGGAAAAAATTGATCTGAGGGACGCCTTCGGCTAATTGTAGAATTCTGATCTTAACTGGGTTTTTTTTGGAGTTAATGGACCAGGATGTTTACCTCTTTAACGATGTGTAATCGATTTCATACAGTTTTTTCTCATCCATTACCCCTTTTAAGCAGACTTCAAATTCCCTGATTGCCGCGAATCTGTCTTTTACCAACTCATAAGTTGTTTCAGAAATGATTACCTTTCCGGGACTAGCTGTGGCCTGTATTCTGTCCGTAAGATTAACATCCGCTCCCACTATGCCATATTTTGCTCTGGATTTAGCGCCGATATTACCGATTACAACTTCACCCGTATTAATTCCGATTCCCATGGATAGTTCAGGGAACCCCTTTGCTACACTTTCCTTAACAAAAACCTCCATCTCATCTTGCATTTCCAAGGCGCACCACAAGGCGTCATAAGCCCTTTCCGTAATGTTGGAATCGACCCCGTTAAAAAATACGAGTATTGAATCGCCGTAGAAATCAACGATAATTCCACGATATCTCTCAATCACGGAAATCATCCTGGAAAAATAATTGTTTAATATCGTAATTACGATCTCGGGATTTAATTGCTCTGATATTACCGTGAAATTACGAAGATCGGACATCATTATTGATACTACGGCTTTTTCACCACCGAGTTTAAGAGCTTCCGGACTGCTCATCAAATCTTGAGCGACTTTTTTGTCTACATACCTTCCAAAGGTTTGTTCAATAAGGTCTCGTTGCTTAAGACCTTGTACCATTTGATTGAAACTTCGATTCAGTTGACCTATTTCATCTCTTCGGTACTCAGGTAACTTTAAGGAATAATCACCTTCCTGCACTCGAACAGCCGCGTCCGATATTTCGGAAATTGAAGTAACGACGGATCGTGTCACGATCCTAATCAATGACAGGATTATTGTTAGGGCGATCAGGCCAGCCACGGTGTAGTAGAACCGAAACTGTATAATTGGTTCCAACATGATCCTGCCTTGTGAAATTAAGACTATGTACCAATTTACGGAATGAATTTTATAAAAACCTGCAACCACCTTTGGGGGGGTTCCCGGTCCAAAGACGTGACCATAAGGTTTTTTCCTGATGTTCTCCAGAATTGTCGTCTCCAGTGGATCACCATTATCAGCGATCCTCTTCCTGTCGGCGTACGATTTGTCTGTAACGGCCAGAAACTGGCCGGTGCTTGTTACAAGCCAGGCAGATCCACCTTCAACAAAGTTCATTTTTTTTATTGGTTCGAGGAATGAGTCGAAACTTATCCGTACAAGCAGCTTACGAGAACCTTCGGGGTTTTCAGGATCCAAATTTCTTATTATCCTGAGTGTTTTGTCTGGAGAGTTTGGATCCATCACGGGGGCGCAAAAACCAAAATCTCCACATATCTCCATGGTATAAGTACCGCTAAGTTTATCCCCGTTGGAGTCCTCTGTCTGGGGCATGCGTTCTTTGGTCGCTCTGGATGGTGGAGCAATTATGTCTACAAAACGTACCCCAGGCTTTTCAGTAAGTTCCTGAATAAGGAAGGCCTGAGTGATGTCCCTATCAGGAGTATGTTCCGCTCTGGCTATCAAATTGACGAGTTCAAGTTTTTCATTGAGCGCCATGCTAATCTCGTGGGCAGCTTTCTCCAATTGGAGATGAATCGAGATGAGCCACTGGTCAAGAAGATAACCTCTGGCAAAGACAAAACCCCAGAAACCAAAAGCGGCGACCATGATCGCAACCGGGACAAGTAGAAAAATAAAAAATCGCCGTTCCAGAGACATTCAGTTCTTCCAGTAATTTAATCTGATCACGGCAAACGTCCAAGTTTCAGAGAATCACTAAGCTCTGATCCTAACGCCTGCCATTCCAGCCTTTGGGTCTAGTTGATCAGGTCTTTTAATGTTTCATCTTTAACATCTTCTTTTTCGGAGCTACATCTTTAAGAGAGACTTCAGAAAAAGCAAGTATCTTTTTATCATTGTTTCCGCCAATGAACTTCTCAGCGGCCGCCTTGTTCGAAAAGGCTTCCATTTCCCGTCCCATCATGTGGGCCATTTCTGGACCAATCACGTATACAGCATCTTTGGCTTCGATGAATTTCTTGGAATCATGATCCAATACGAACGCTTTCTTAAGGTCCTTCGGGGTGAACCCGAACGTATCGGGTGACAACAAATAGCGAAAAAGTTCTGAAATATTATCAAAAGCGACTACTTTTCCATTGGCAAAAACTAGCGCCCCAAGGACACCTATGTTGGCTTCAACCTTCATTTCACAAATTGGGCACGAAAACGGAAGTTGAATTTTGGAACCATCTGGAAGTTCTACATTTTGGGTCGCGTTGGAGTAAACGGGCGCTGAAAGCATTACGACTAGAACGCCAATCACCAAAACGAACCTTCTACAAGTCTTTTGCATGATGCATTCTCCTTTCATTTCTTCATCATTAAATCATTTTCTGAACTGAATCTCTTTGACAAGACAATAAATGTTAGGGACAACAAATATGGTAATTATATCAATACACATCCCGCCAAAACTCGGAAGAGCCATGGGGACCATTACGTCCGCGCCTTTTCCCTGGGAAGTGAGCACCGGTATTAACGCAAGTATAGTTGTCGCTGTGGTCATCAGAGCAGGCCGAACTCGTCTCATGCCGGCCTCAACTGTCGCTTCTCTAATTTCATGAATGGAATGAAACGAATGTCTTGCAAACACCTGGTCCAGGTAAGTTGAATAAATGACCCCATCATTTGTGGCTATACCGAACAGGGCAAGGAACCCAACCCAGACCGCCACGCTCAAGTTGTAGGGATGTACCTGAAACAGTTCCCTCATGTTGACCCCGAACACGCTGAAATCGAGGAACCAGGGCTGAGAGTAAAGCCACAGCATCATGAACCCGCCGGACCAGGCAACAAATATGCCGGAAAAAACATTAAGCGAAGTCGGAATGGAATGGAACTGCAAATAGAGAACTGTAAAAATAAGGCAGAGGGCTATTGGTATTACAATTCTCAATGTTTGTTCCGAACGGACCTGGTTTTCATATGACCCCGCGAAAGTTATTGAAGACCCCGGGGGAAGTTTTAATTCGCCAGTCTTTATTTTGTATTTAAGGAAACTGTCAGCGGCTTCAACAACGTTGACTTCCGCAAACCCCGGTTTCTTATCAAATAGAACATAACTAGTGAGAAATGTGTCTTCCGATTTTATAGACATTGGACCAGGAGTGTAGTTGATTGTAGCTACCTCAGATAACGGAACTTGAATTCCCTCCTTGTTGGTCACGAGGATTTTCTTAAGCGACTCCAGTGAATCTCTAAGTTCTCTCTGGTATCTTACCCGCACCGGATATCGTTCCCGTCCCTCAACGGTTGTAGTGATTTTCTTGCCACCGATAGCAGTTTCTATAATATCCTGAACATCCTTTATCGCTAAACCATATCTGGCGATGGCCTTTCTATCGATAGCTATTTCAAGGTATGGGTTTCCTACAACCCTATCGGCTACCACGGTGGAGGGATCTATCGACGGGACCTCTTTAAGATATTTTTCAATCTCGAACCCCAGTTTCTCAATTTCATGAATATCCTTCCCCTTTATCTTAACGCCCATAGCTGCCCTCATACCGCTCTGAAGCATAACTATTCGAGCCGCTATAGGTTGAAGCTTGGGCGCCGATGTAACTCCAGGGACTTTAGATACTTTGATAATTTGTTTCCAGATGTCATTGGGGGTTTTGATTTCAGGTCGCCAGTTTCGGATCGGTTTGCCTGTTTTCGGGTCAATCTCTTGTTGTCCAGTCGCAGGATCGATTTTATATTCCGGCAAATAGGTGATAACGGTTTCAATCATAGAAACCGGCGCTGGGTCCAATGCGCTTTCTACTCTGCCGATTTTCCCAACAACCGACTCAACTTCCGGGATGGATCGAATAGCGACGTCCTGTTTCTGGAGGATATTGAGAGCTTCACCGATCGATGCGTGTGGCATCATTGTCGGCATGTAGAGAAATGATCCCTCATCAAGGTCAGGCATGAACTCCTTTCCCAATCCTGGAAACTTGTGCGCCAGGCTTGACCATAGCCGCGTAGACCTGATCAGACTTTCCTTATTCAAATCAGGGGTAGGCTTCGCGACCGAGTTGACAGAAAATGTCGAAACAGCCTTGTCCACTGTCCATGGAATGAATCCGAATACTCGATCGAATCCAAGCCAGATCACACATCCAAAAATTACTAGTGATATTGGTAAGGACAAGAACAGCGGTTTATGGGTCAGACTCCACGAGAGTATGACCCTGTAGTTAGCGGTGAAAATTTTTCGCACCGCTAGAAGGCCGAAGATTATTCCAGAAGCGAATATGAAGTTTCTGACAAGCCCTTTCTCCAGCCCCAATGGTAACCAATGCGCCGTTAACAGATAAGTTACGAAAATCAGAGCGATTATGTTGAACAGGATTGGGACCTTGCTTTGAATCCTTTCAGGTAGGGTTCGCGAGATGATTTTTACAATTGAAACAAATATAAGTGGCACGCCTATGAGCCATGAAACCGATAGCCCCAGCCATATTCCCACTAAACCAACAATCAAATAAACCGTATATCGTATATGTTTGCTGATGTTCCTTCGCGTAAACGCTAGATGAGCCAGAGGCGGAACCAGAGCCAGGGCCAGGACTAACGCCGCCGCTACAGCAAAAGTCTTGGTGTAGGCTACAGGCCCGAATAGTTTACCCTCGGGCCCTGTTAATGTGAAAACAGGCAAGAACGAAATTATCGTCGTGAGAGACGATGTTACAACAGCGCCGCCAACTTCTACCGCCGAGGCGTGAACAATGTCAAACATGCTCGAATCACTGGGGGCTTCTTCTATACGTCTCAGGATGTTTTCACACAGAATTATCCCCATATCGACCATTACCCCAATTGCGATGGCAATGCCCGATAGGGCCATGATATTCGCATCCACGCCCACGAATTTCATGATAACAAATGTCAAAAGAACCGCTAGAGGTAGCACCGAGGATATTAGCAATGAACCAACAATATTGTTCATCATTACGATGACGACGATTATACAGACCAGGATCTCTTCATGCAGCGCTCGGTTAAGTGTGTCCAGTGTTTCGTAGATCAGATTGGTACGGTCGTAGAATGGAACAATTTTAACCTGGGATATTCTTCCGTCAGCAAGCTTTTTTGTTGGAAGGCCCGGGCCAATTTCTGCGATTTTCTTCTTTACATTTTTGATCACCTGCAGAGGGTTTTCAGAAAATCTGACGACAACCACACCACCCACAGCTTCAGCGCCTTCTTTGTCCAGTGCCCCGCGCCTCATCGCAGGGCCTAGAGAAACCGTTGCCACGTCCTTTATGAACAAAGGAACGTTGTTGTTGACCTTAACAACACTGTTTTCAAGATCTTGAACCGACTTTATGAATCCAAGTCCCCTAATACTGTATTCCGCGCCATTTACTTCAATAACCCCGGCGCCGACGTCGATATTCGACATTTGCACCGCTGAATAGACTTCCGGTAAGGTTACGTTGTGAGCCCTCATTGCGTCCGGGTTCACGTCAACCTGGTACTCTTTGACGTATCCCCCTACGGAAGCGACTTCGCTCACCCCACCTGCGGATTGTAGGGAATATTTGACGATGTAATCCTGAATAGTCCTCAATTCGTCCAGTCCGAAACCCTCTCCCTCCAATGTGTACCAAAAGACCTGACCTAGAGCGGTTGCGTCGGGACCTAAAACGGGTTGGACCCCTTCAGGCAATGTGCCTGGCTGCAGCGAATTCAATTTCTCAAGAATTCTGGACCTTGACCAGTAGAAGTCTATGTTCTCTTTGAAGATTATGTAAATCGTGGAAAATCCGAAGAAAGAATCGCTTCTGATTACCTTGACACCGGGCACACCCAGTAAAGCGACAGTCAACGGGTAGGTTATCTGGTCCTCAATGTCTTTAGGGGACCTTCCTTCCCATGTGGTAAATACTATCTGCTGGTTTTCTCCAATGTCCGGAATTGCGTCTACCGGGACAGGGAACCTTGGAAGCCATGAAATATTCCAGTCAAATGGCGCGACCGAAATCCCGCCAAGAAGAGTAAAGCCCAGGACCAAAGCCATAAATAGCTTATTTTCTATCCAGAAACGCATGAATTTGGAGAAAAGCCCCTCGCGTTTTTCATGCTGATTTTCAGATCTTGATGTAATCGAATCCATGTTTCACCGCCATACGCTTCAAGGCTTGTCAGGAGAAATCTTTTCGACCAGTTCGGCGCAATTAGTCGTTTTTTCTTCGGTCTCAGCGGTCGTTTCAGAAACCGGATTTGTATCGTCTGTTCCTTTGCCAATCCAGTAAAACCCTTCGCCATCAAAGGCTTTTGGGCAATAAAAAACGGTCAAATCGGAGTCTGTCATTTGGCCGAAGGTCATCAGAGTCTTGACCGCCGCCTCAGAAAGAGAATTGAAAAACCGGCGTTGATCAATTGGGTCCCGAGCATTTGTAATTTTGGCGCCCGCAGCCAAAATGCTGTTTGATAGCTGATTCCATTTCTTCTTTTGTTTTGCGTCAAGCAGTGAGCTGTCAAGATTTTTGAGGTCTTTTATCAAATCTGTTCCAGACAATATTGCAGCGTCGGGTTTTTTCTCCTTAATAGCGTCCTTTATCTTGAGATAATCGTTATAAACGGGATTCAACCGGGAGATAAAACCCTTGGGAGCGGTTAGTTTTTCGATAGTCTCTTCACCTGATTTTTCTTCAGTCTTTTGATCAAGCGGTGGTTTGTTTTCCGCAGAAGCAATATTTCCCATGGGAGCCATCATGCTAGCTTTCCCCAGGATCTGCATCGTACTGTCAATCTTGAACGCCCCTTTGGTCACAACCCGCTCGCCTTCCTTCAGTCCCTTGTCCACAATGTAATGGTCTCCAACGCGCGGCCCCAGCGTGACCTCACGCAACTCATAAGTAGGGCTGGAAGCCCCGGGGACCTCCACGTAGACTATCGAGCGTTTCCCGGTGATAAGGGGCGCAGTATTGGGAATTAGCAAGGGTGGTCTTGAATCCTTATCATCGGCATAGCCATAGGATGAAGCGGGTCTCAATGGCATTTTACTATCCGGACATACTCCGGGAGAACTGGCTTCGTCTCTGGGGTGAACAGGGCAAATATATTTTCCGGCCCACTCTGGCTTGACAACCCTGCCTTGATCATCCAGTTCAGCTTCCAGTTCTGCGCTGACGAACATTCCAGGTTTCAGAAGATAGTCCGGATTGAGGGCCTCAACCCTAATTTTTACTGACCGAGTCTTCTTATCCAGAGTCGGATCGATGAAGAGCACCTTGCCTCTAAATGTCTTGCCAGGGACGGAGGGAGTACTGAATGTGATGTCCTGACCGTACCGTATCCATGGAAGATCGGTTTCGTACGCGTCCATTTTGACCCATACGTTAGAAAGGTCATCAATGACAAACATTTCGGTTCCCTCTTTTACAAACTGTCCAAGGAGAGCGTTCTTTTTTGTCACGATGCCACTGATTGGGGCTTTGAGCGTGACATAAAGGGTAGGACGCTTTTGAGCCTCAATCCTGTCGATTTGTTCACGATCCAATCCATATTGTATCAACTTTTCTTCCGCCCCCTTGATAAGCGACGTGTCATTTGGATCACTTCTTATGGTCTCAAACAATTCGACTTGACCTTTGATCAGGGTGGGACTCCATATTTTGACCAGGGGATCACCCTGGTTAACCTTTTCGCCTGTATAGTCGACGTAAACGGCGTCAAGCCTTCCATCGATGCGTGAAGTTATTACGGCGGAGCGAGTTTCATCCTCAAAGACCATTCCGACCATTGATACTAGCGCTTTAGCCCTGCCCCTTTTCACTTCCGTGGTTTCGATTTCTGCGAGTTTCTTCGCGGTCTCGGATAGCGTCAGAGTAGTGAGGTTCGATCCATTCGCCGATTCTGAATTGTCGTCTTCAACTGGGATTAGGTCCATACCGCAAATAGGGCACTTGCCGGGACCGGGCATACGAATCTGAGGATGCATCGAGCATGTCCACACCGTGCCTTGATCGTGGTTATGGGAATGTTGTCTATTCGTCGGGGTCCCCCCCTCACGGTCAACTCGAACGTCGTGGCTTACCGGTGTGTTGGCAGTATTTACAGGCGTCGAAATCCTGGAATAGAAATATCCGATCAGGAAAGACACCAAAATTAGTCCTATTGCCAACAATACTTTCCTCATTTTCTGACTGGTTTTCGAATCCACCGTGTTCATAGGCCCTCCGTGCTATACAGCCAGTTTGATGGGAGCTTCTACGGTTTTAAGGTGTCCATCCGCCACTTCTACTATTCTGTGAGCGTATTCAGCGTTGGTCCTGCTATGAGTCACCATTACTATTGTCTGTCCTTCGGAATTCAGCTTCATCAAAAGCTTCATTACTTCAGCAGAATTTCTAGAATCGAGGTTGCCGGTCGGTTCATCTGCAAATAGTATCGGTGGTTCGTTTACAACCGCCCTCGCTATGGCGACTCGTTCCTGTTCACCTCCAGAGATCTGGTTCGGGAGCCTGAAAGCTTTGTCCTTGAGACCTATTTTTTCGAGGGCTGAGCGAGCCAGTCTCCTTTTCTCTTTTTCAGAGTGATGTGTTATGGCCAAAGGCAATTGTACGTTCTCAATTACGTTTAAGTACGGGACTAACTGAAATGATTGGAAAATGAAACCCATGAATTCGCGTCTGAAGTCCGCCAGTTTGTTTCGTTTCAAGGAATAGATATCTATTCCTTCAATTTTTATGAATCCACTAGTTGGACTGAGCAAGCCTCCCAACATCGAAAGCAAGGTGCTTTTCCCGGACCCGGACTCTCCCATAATTGAAATGAATTCTCCCTGTTCAATGGATAGATCAACTGAGTCCACGGCGACTATTTTAGAGTCGTTTTCTCCAAATTCTTTCCGGACATTTAATGCTTCTATATAATTCATGATTGTCTCCTAAAGGGTGCGTAACGCTTCGCTTGGGTCCATAGCCGCAGCGGATCGGGCAGGGTAGAAAGAGGCTAGCAAGCCCACCAAAACTGCAAGAAATACCGATCCGGCCGCCATGGAGTAATCGATCGTTAAATTGGGAGCATGGTCCGAAATGGCCCTCAAGGTCCCATATGTTACCCCGATCCCCACTAGATACCCCAACAGTCCGGCTGAAAAGGAAACCACAAAGGCCTCGAGCAATATTATTTTCATTATATGAGAGCTGCGGAAACCAATTGCGCTAAATATCCCAATTTCTCGTGTCCGCTCATTAACGCTCCCCATCATTGTAACGAAGACGACCATGGCGCCGACGAGCAACACAAGTCCCGAAATCCCGAGCGAGAATCTTTGAAAATGATTTAAGGTGTCCATCCTGCCTGCCACCACCTGTTGGACAGCAGTTACTTTACCATTCGGAATAATGGCTGAAATTTGGTTGACAATGTCAGAGATCGGGCAGTTTTTGCACAATGCCGCAATCTCAACCATCGAAATCTTGCCTTCCTTCCCGAAGATCTTCTGGGAGACCGGGAGCGGCATGAAAACCAGACTGTCATCCTGCGATCCTGTGGTATCCAGGACGCCCGAAACCCATAATTCGGAGCCTTTTATATCCAATCTTGAACCAACATTCACCCCAAGTTTTACGGCGGCGTCACGGCCCAAAATCACTTCGGAGTCTGACTTCGGGGTGGTTCCATTAATTACCCACCACTTTTTCAAGGCAAGTTCAGAAGGAAAATCAACACCAACCGCAAGCGCTTTTTGTCCATTCATTTCAAAGACGTCGAGAACCTTAGGGCTTACCAGCCTTATATTGGCCGCATTGTCGATCGTCTTTATCTTGGCCAGGTCTTCTTGTGAGATTTCCTTCTGGCCAAAAGACAAACCCCCAAGATCAATGCCTCCATAGTTCAGTGAAAGCCCTTCAGCTTTCGGTATAATCAGAATGTTAGCTCCGAATTCGTCCATTTTATGGACCATATCTTCGGCCAGGGATTGTGTTATCGATAGCAGCGCCACAACAGAGGCCACACCAACAAGTAACCCCATAACCAGAAAACATACTTTGGCTTTCCGGCGCCTCAGATTGTTAATCGCTATGTTATGCAGCTTCATTAGTGAGTCCTTTCTACTTGAAGTATTTTGCGCCGGCCAAGACGTCTTGCTCAGTGATAAACACTTTGTTATCTCTCAAAGTTCTCTTCAACGCGGAAGGATTGCACCCGCCGGTTACTTCGTTGACCTTGTCACTCCTAAATTTGCGGCCACAGTTGATACAGATCATATTATTACCCTGTTGCACGTAGCCCTTTTGCGCTCGATAACAAACTTCGCATGCGTCAAATGCGGCCCTAATGACACCATCCGAACTCTCGATTACAAAAAAACGGATCGATTGATTCGGTGACACTTTGTAACTGAAATGTTTTGCTTTGCCGTCCTGAAACTCTGAAACCGGGAAAGAAAAGACACCATTTCCGGGCTGGACATCAATGGCCGGGACAGTAAAGTTTCCGGCGTACGTGTTTGTTTCAGCAATTAAAGAAATAACGGCCAGGCTGATTAGCGTGGAAACTATGAACACATAGGCGATTTTGGTAAGATCACTGACTTTCTTCATTTTAGATTTACCTTTCTTAAACAACTATTTTGATAGCAAGACTGAATTGGATTGATTGACTAGACGATTAAGGTCAGTGTCAGCCGCTATCATGCGTGGCCAGAACACTTTCCAGTCATCTTGTCCTGCTGCGGCATGGACCTGCTCACGGATGATCGGATCAAAAATTGTTACGTTCGAGTTTTTGAAAAGTTCGCCAATCAATTCGATGGTCTTTTGGCTTCGCTGAGCAGGATCCTGGATCTGTTCAGGAATGTTTTCTTCTAATAGCTTTTGAATCCCAAGGCGTTGTCCAACTACCTGTGAAAACTTCTCGAAAGATCCGAATTGTTCTTTGACTTTCTGTTTCAACTCATCTTCGGTCATAGTCTGTCGTTCCATTATATTTCGTATTTCAGCTTCAATTTCCTGGGGTTGAATGATCACATTCTCCTTGTCAGCGGCCTGTAGCAGGATTTCCTTTCCAACCGTAGAGAAAAACGCTGAAGGTAAATTGGAGGATCCGGGGGATCTTAGATCGACATTCAGAGGGGTTTTTAGATCAGGCGTCAAAATTGGGCGGTCGTTCACTCTAGCGATTAAAACATCATTTTTCCCTCTTGAGGCTAGCTTGAAAAGACCGTCAGATTTCACAGGATATCCAGCTTTTTCTATAACTTTTTTGATTTGTTCCGGAGATGTCTTCTTGTCATAAAATTGCACAGTAATTTCCCTACCGGCTAGGGTTATGTCCGTGCCGGCGACTCCGGGAGCCTTTTCCGTCGCTTCCTTTATCGTAATCGCACACGCGGGACAAATCATGTTGTTCACGGAAAAACGTGTTGCTACAAGATCGCCGGAAAGCATTCGATAAACGAAATATCCACCTGTCGCAGCAACTGAGAGAACGGTAAATGCTGCCAGTATTTGGTATAGTTTTCGCGTAGTTATCTTTTTCTCTTTGTCTTGACCGTCAGATTTCACAGGATATCCAGCTTTTTCTATAACTTTTTTGATTTGTTCCGGAGATGTCTTCTTGTCATAAAATTGCACAGTAATTTCCCTACCGGCTAGGGTTATGTCCGTGCCGGCGAC
>JAMCYH010000148.1 GCA_023474025.1 Deltaproteobacteria bacterium | reverse complement strand
GATCTCAAATTTTCGCCGGGAATTCTTAAAAACAAAGGCGCCCCAGCTCCGGAACCAATGAACACTCCATCAAACTTACGTTTTTCGAGCATATCATCAACTGTTTCGATTCTTCCGACGACCCAGTTGGTTTTGAACTCCACGCCCATCCTTATGAGTTCATCAACCTCAGCTCGGACGATAGCCTTTGGAAGCCTGAACTCAGGTATGCCGTAAACGAGCACTCCACCCAATTCGTGTAATGCTTCAAAAACGGTCACCGCAACGCCCTTTTTGATCAAAGCGCCTGCGAGTGTCAGACCCGCTGGGCCTGAGCCGACAACACCAACTTTAAGGCCGGTGGGTTTCGGGAGTTCGGGTCTCTTGCCGTCATCATGAAGAGCGGCCCAATCAGCTACGTATCTCTCAAGTCTTCCGATTGCGCAGGGTTGGCCTTTTCCCTTAGCCCCAACAACGCACTTTGACTCGCACTGACTTTCCTGTGGGCAAACTCGTCCGGCTATTCTAGGAAGACTATTCTTTTCCTTGATTTTCCAGGCGGCGCCCATGAGATCACCGGACTTAACCAAACTTATAAAATCTGGAATGTCTACTTCAACCGGGCAGCCTTTCATACATGAAGGTTTCTTGCATTGAAGGCATCGACTTGCCTCCAACAAGGCCAGATCGTTGTCGTAGCCCAAGGCTACTTCGTAAAAGTTGTGGGCTCGCTCTATGGGGTTCTGTTCAGGCATTTTTTGCCTGGGAGTTTTAGGCTTCTTGGTAGGTTTTGATTCTTCGTCGCTCATTATGCGCCTCCCGGGAAAGTGCATTTGCAACCGCGAGGTGTCTCACGGAAATTATTTAGAGCTATTAGCTCTGGTCCCTTATACATGGCCAATCGTTTCATCAGAAGGTCAAAATCTACCTGCAGGCCATCGAATTCGGGGCCATCAACGCATCCGAACATGGTTTTTCCAGCGACTTCTACTCTACAAGCGCCGCACATACCTGTTCCGTCAACCATGATAGGATTCAAACTGACAACTGTAGGCAAATTGGCCTTTTTTGTTACACCGCAAACGGCTTTCATCATTGGTACTGGACCAATGGCGACGACCAGATCTATTTTGGTACCGTTATCAATAAGCCCCTGCAACACTTGGGTAACAAATCCGTGAACGCCGAACGATCCGTCATCAGTTGAGATAATAAGCTCATCGCTGACTTTCTTTATGTCCTCGGTCATGATCAACAGACCTTCAGTCCTTGCGCCTACGATGCTGATTACGTGATTTCCAGCGTCGTGCATCCCTTTGGTAATTGGATAAAGCGGCGCTACACCAATTCCACCTCCCACACCCACTACAGTACCAAACTTTTCAAGATGCGTAGGTTTCCCAAGCGGACCACAGATGTCCTGAAATTTTTCCCCTACAGTCATGGTTCCCATGTAGTAAGTCGTTGCGCCTACCTCTTGCCAGACGAGAGTGATAGTGCCCTTTTCAACATCTTTGTCGGCTACAGTTAGTGGGATTCTCTCGCCGTCTTTGTGGGTCCGCAATATTATGAATTGCCCCGGTCTATGAGCCCTGGCAATGTCAGGCGCTGAAATTACGGCGCGATTCACCCCTGGGCCTAAACGTTCTTTTTCGAGAATTTCAAACATGAAATTGTCCTCCTCAGATCTCTTTAAGCTGAAATTTATCCAGGAAAACTCGCTCGGCTGGTATGATGTGTCGAAAGCAGAGTTACATCAAAAAACAATATCACAAGAGAATTACTAGGGGCAAGAAGTTTATCTACCTGAAATTACATCTATCACAAACGCCGGAATCCAGCTCTAAGTTTGAGAATCAGCGACTTAATAGAAGTTTTCGCATTCCGCGACCAGTTCACCATCATGAAATTAGCGCATTTAACAATTGTAATTTCCAAGGCCAGGTCATTCAAGTCGGGACTTGATCTTCTGGAATTCTTTCTTGTTCCGAAGTCCTTCAAACACCGGATCATTCAGGATTCTGTCGAGATGGCTATATCCTCTGTCTATGGCAGTATTAAGGGCCTGAAACGCGCGATTGAACTGATGGTTCAATGCGTACATTCCAGCAAGGTTATAATAATGTGAAGGATCACCCGGCTCAGCCTCTATAGCCTTGGACATCAATTTTATCGCTTGGTCATATTTACCCGAAATTGCCAGAGTCAAGGCGTAAGGAGACAAAATTGACGTGGAATCAGGGTATTTTTTGAGTGCGGTTTTGAGCAGGGACTTGGCTTTATCCACTTCTCCATTTTCCAAACACAATATCGACAGATTGGCATAAACATCAGGCAGGTCGTGGCCTGAATTAAGGATTTCCTCGTACGTCTCCTGAGCCTCATTCCTATGACCGGCCTTGTACTGTGCAATGCCTAGCGACAATTTTAATTGAGGGTCCCCGCGTGAAAGTCTTACAGCTTCTTTATACTGTTCGATGGCCTCTTTAAATTGTCCATCTTCGAGAGCGTATGACGCGAGCATCTTATGAACTTCAGCGTTGTCTTTTTCCCTTTTAGTGATACGTAACAGGTCCTGTCTGGCCTCTTCCCTTTTGCCTGCCCATCGAAGCGTTTTTGCCAGGTTAAGGTCTCTTAACGTGTAAATGGATGGATCTAAAGACTTCAGCCCATTATCCATAATTGATTGCATTTCTCCCTGATCCAGGGATTTGCAGCTATTTGCAAGCCCCATCTTTACGATTTCCTTGAATAAGAGTTCGGCAAGGGCTTGATGCAATTCGATAGTCGGGTGGACGTGGTCCATAAAACTTTCGTTGCCAGGTATCCCGGAAACACTGCCGTGCTCTGCGGCATAAGAATCGACAAATCCGCAGAACTTTATCAGACTAACGTTTTCATATTTCGCAATCCGGCGAATCGTTTCAATTATTGGTGTGGTAGCTCTTAAAGGACAAACATCAAGGTCTTTAGCCTTCACAAAATTAGAGCGAGCCTGATCGTAAAGCCGTTCTCCTTCAAGCGCCTTCCCTTTCAAGTAATAAGTTAAAGCGTATAGTGGATCCGTGTCCTCCAGTTTGTTTATTTCCTCTATGGCTTCTTTATAGGCGCCACTATCAATCAATGATTTCGTATGTTCCAATTCCTGATCTATGTGTTCCTGTTCGGATTTATTGAGTTTGGAATCATGTTCTGATTTGAAAGGTGAGAAGTCCTTGAGATTGGAAGGTGTTTCAACCAAAATTACAGGAACTCCAGATGCCTTGCAAAGGGCTATCATCTTCTCCAAATTGTAACCAAAATGCTTTACGACACCATTCTCAAAATTTTCATCCCGGTAATAAAGGTTAAGTCCGGCGCTTCTATCCAGTATAGCGGTAGCCTCATCTTTTAAGAGAGTCTTACCTGAATTCTTAGAATCCTGATTGACCGATTTCGCCTCGTTTATTATGGGGGAAAGAACTTTCTCCATAGCTTTGTAGATCCGGAGACCTTCCAGGTATGATCTCACGGAAATTAACAATTGCCCCTGCTTGAAAAGACCCGCATAACTGCGCCTCTCCAGAAACTCATTGTGTCCAACGTAGATAATTGCGAGGTCAGGTTTGTATTTGAGACTCTCTTCAACTAGATGGACAATACGGTATGACGCATAAGATATTCCTCCAGCGTTGATGACTTCGATGTTCTTCTTGGGGCAGGCGGCCTTCAGTAGGTCCTGCAGCCATCTGGAATAGGCGGTTCGACCGTCGAATGGATGACCATAAGTGGTCGATTCACCAAACGAAAAAACACGAAATGTATCTTTCCCCTTGTCCACTGGAAATGATACCATGTTGAAATAACTCAGTCTGCTGGTCGAGGTCGTAGCTATGCCGTTTTCGACTGTGAAAAGGGGATGAATAGCCGAAAATCCCACAAAAGGATCTTTTGTGTCAACTGGAGGAGACCAGACAGCTCGAAGCCCAAATTCGATTATGGCAAATCCTAAAAACGCTACAAGGACTCCAATAGCCACATTTTTTAGCCATACGAGGTGACTATTCCTCGAAGCCCGTGACCCTTTCTCCGATGGCGCTGTCAAATCAAGGTTTGCGGGGCTCTGCTTGTTTTTTTTAAGGTTCCGTGGATTCTTAGCTTTTGAACTCATGATAAACTCTTGTGAATATTCCGGAAAGTAATTTTCGAGGTGATCAGTGTCAGTGGATATTTGACCTTGAGGCTCATAACATTTAAAATATACCGAAATTCAGGATCAAAAATGTTCCGATAACAATGCTAACGGTATTGTCAAATTTTGGCAACAGATCGAGAAGAGCTTTTGAGAAAGGGTATGGAATGGACAAAAAAGTATTAGCGATATGTTTCGCGTTATTTTTTGCTGTTATGTGTTGTAGTTTGTGCATGGGCCAGGACCCGATCAAATGGTCTGCGCCAATGAATAATTACCCTGAACAATGGGCGCCAACTCCCGCTCCTCCACAATACAATCAGTATGGTTATTATCCTTATGGCGCATATGGCTACGGAGGCTACGGGCAAAATCAGGGATATTCTTATGGTTATGGAGCGCCTTCTCAGCAATATGGCGGTCAGTATTCCGGTAATCCCTATTATTACGGTTACTGAAGGTCGGCTCGGAGCCTACTGACCAGCGGTCCATGAGTCGATTTGCGCCACTATAGTGGAAACTAGATCCTCAGGTCTGACCAGTATGGTTTCTTTGCTCTGGCGATTTCGTAGTTCGACATTCCCCTGAGCCAGGGCTTTTTGACCGATTGTCACTCTGAAAGGTATGCCGAGTAAGTCAGCATCCTTGAATTTAACCCCGGGGCGTTCGTTTCTATCATCCCAAAGAGTGTCTATATTGGCGCTCCAAAGGTTTTCATATACCTTTTGGGCGGCGTCATTGATTGCATCGGACTTAGCTCCCAGAGTGGTGATGATAACAGTGAAAGGGGCCAGTGGAGGCGGGAAAATAATCCCATCGTCATCATGATTTTGTTCTATAGCTGCGGCAAGGACCCTGCTGACCCCGATACCGTAGCATCCCATTATCATTAACGTTTCTTTGCCTTCTGGATCAAGGAATGACGCGTTCATTGCTTTGGAATATTTGACCCCAAGCTTAAAAATGTGGCCGACTTCTATCCCTTTGCTTAATCGCAATGTACCGGGACATCGTGGGCACAGATCACCCTCTGTTGCCGCCCGAAAATCACCAAAATTATCAACTCGGAAATGATTTCTAGGGTCAACATTTACCAGGTGAGTATCAGCTTTGTTGGCTCCAACAACTGCAGACTCAATTGTCAGAATTGCATGGTCAGCAATGACAGGAACGTTATGTATCCCAATGGGGCCTGAAAATCCTAACGGCCCACCGGTAACCTCGAGGATCAGATTAGCGTCAGCCATTTCCATTTCAGCGAGGTTAAGGAAATTTTTGACCTTTACTTCATTGAGTTCATGGTCACCCCTCAACAGTACTACTACTGGGCCTCTTTCAGAGCGTAATATCAATGTCTTTATAATAGTCGCGGGGCTTACTTTAAGGAAGTTTGCGACTTCATCGACAGTTTTAACATTAGGGGTATGCGCCTTTTCCGGTGTGCTGGACGAGGGGGGAAATGATGGTGGTTCGTTTCTTATTTCGGCTTTTTCGAGGTTTGCCGCGTAATCACAGCAATCGCATGATACTATAGTGTCTTCTCCAGTGTCGGCCAATACCATGAATTCATGTGAGAAACTCCCACCTATAGGACCGGAGTCAGCTTCAACCGCCCTGAATTCAAGACCACACCGTTGAAACGTCTTCTCATAGGCGACCCTCATTTGACGGTATGATTCCTCGGCGCCTTCTTCTGTCGCGTCAAAAGAATAAGCGTCTTTCATGATGAACTCACGTCCACGCATCAATCCGAAGCGAGGCCTTATTTCATCACGAAACTTGGTCTGTATCTGATAGAGATTTATGGGTAAGTCTCTATATGAACGAACCTCTCGTCTGACAAGATCGGTAATAACTTCCTCGTGGGTCGGGCCAAGGCAACATTCCCTATCATGTCGGTCCTTGAATCTTAGCAATTCTTTCCCATAAACGTCCCATCGGCCGGATTCTTTCCACAGTTCCGATGGTTGGACAACGGGTAAAAACACTTCCTGAGCGCCGGCAGCGTCCATTTCTTCGCGGACTATCTGTTCGACTTTCCGGAGTGAACGATAACCAAGAGGCAAATATGAATATATTCCGGCGGTCAATTTGCGGATCATGCCTGCCCGTAGCATGAGCTTGTGGCTTATGACTTCAGCATCCGCAGGGTCTTCCTTAAGCGTTGGAACCAGGAGCCTAGATAGTTTCATAAAAACTTCCCGTATTTGACAATTCGAGTTTGTGTATGAATTTAGGAAAACACTGTGTTCATCCCGTTCAATCCTGGAAGTTTTAGCAGAATGGCTTAAAATAGGCAATGTCGATGAATTCATATATTATTAATTTGTGATAGTAACTGTTCTGGCACGCCAAACAGGAACTTACCAGGATAAAGGATCTTATTTAGTTAAGGATGATTCAAGAGATTGGTGGCAAAATGTCTATGTCATCGACGGCAATTTCAGCGGCCGCTGAAAATTTAAAAAAGATGGCGTCCCAGTGTTGTCTTTGCCCCCGGGAGTGCGGTGTGGATCGTATGGCAGGAGAACGGGGCTATTGCGGAGCCGGCAGCCTCCCTGCTGTAAGCAGCATTGTGAAGCATTTTGGGGAAGAACCGCCGCTAGTTGGAAAACGAGGGGCAGGAACGATATTTTTAGCGTATTGCAATCTTCGTTGCGTGTACTGTCAAAATTATCAAATAAGCAGGGGCCTTATAAAAGAAGAATACTCCATAGAAAGGTTAGCTTCAGAGATTGTCGGTTTGCAGTCCCAGGGGGCTTTAAACATAGAACCGGTTTCGCCTACCCATCAGGCTCATTTGTTTCTTGAGGCTTTTGGGTTAGCGGTAGCTAACGGTGTGAACCTACCCCTTGTTTATAATTGCGGTGGTTATGAATCTTTGGATGTCATAAAATCTCTCAATGGTATCGTGGATATCTATTTGCCTGATCTAAAATATGCGGACAACTCTGCTGCCGCAAAATATTCGGATTGTCCCGACTATGTTGAACACGCCAGAGCGGCCATCGAGGAAATGTATTCCCAAGCGGGTGACCTGAAAATGGACGCTGAAGGAAATGCCCTGAGAGGCCTGATAATAAGGCATCTTGTGTTGCCTAATGACATCTCGGGCTCTATCGACACTTTGCGGTGGATAAAAGCCAATTTGTCAGTAAACGTGACAATCTCACTAATGGCCCAGTATTCCCCACAGTATGAGGCCAGAAGATTTAATGAGCTGAACAGACGAATCAATCGCGCCGAATATGACCGGATTGTCGATGTATGCTGGGAGTTGGGATTTGAGAATGTTTTTATCCAGGATTTCCAGTCGCAGGATTTTGGTATTCCCGATTTTGGGGATGAAGAACCGTTTAGATGGGGGTAATCGCTCGCCATTTAGTTGAACGAAGCCTATTGATAACATAGAAATGAACCAAGAGAAATTCGATTTCTCAATTTGGGAACGCAGTCTTGCCCGCAAAGAAGAAGAACGCAGGAAATTGCGTCAAGCAGTGCTGGTCCGACTGGATGAAGCGCTCAATGCGCTATCGGAGAAATATTGCTGGACAGAGATCTTCATATTTGGCTCAGTGACCCGTGAAGGCGCGTTTTGTGACGGTTCAGACGTCGATGTTGGAATAGAGGGCTTAAACCCTCTCGATCATTACGCCTTCGTCGCAGATATTTCAAGTTTACTGGAAAGAGACGTTGATGTAGTAATTCTCGAAGAATGCGGCTTTGCTGACAGAATCAAAGAAAAGGGGCAAAAATGGCCGATGAAAAAGGAATAGCTGTCTTCCTGGGAGAATTCGATTATCAGATTAGCGAAATTGACCGGATTTATGAGATCATTCAAACAAGAATGCGACCCGACGTAAAGAATCCCATGCCGGACGAATTAGTTGAAAGCATAGGATATTGGCTTCACAACCTGTACTGCGCGTATGGAGATCTTTTTAAAATTGTATGTTAGTTCTGGGAGAACAATATATCTTCTGCTTCAGGCTACCACACATTCCTTTTGAAACGCATGGTTTTCGGGATAGAAGGAATAAGGCCCGCTCTGCTATCTGATGACAGTTTTCGTGTAATCGATGAGTTAGGGCTTTTCGACATATTTTCAGGCACGCCTATTCTCATGGCCTTGATCAGGAACGGATCGTGGTTTTAGTCAATAAAATGAAATCGTCGAGATCGATCATAGAAAATGATCTCGCGAGTTTTAGACGTACGGTTACTTCCATTTAGGGGCGCAACTGAATCCTTGAAAATAAGATTGTATCCTATCGCGTGGCCCCGGAATTTGATAAAAGACTTACCACATCAGGATTACCGTTCTTCTCTGCAAGGCTCAACGCTGTTAAACCGCTTACAGTATTTACATTAACTTGCGCGCCGTTATTCAATAACAACGCGGCGACTTCCAGGTGGCCTTCTTCGCAGGCAAGCATGAGCGCCGTGGCGTTTCTGGGGGTTGGAGCGTTAACATTCGCTCCTGCTTTCAGTAAGAATTTCACGACGTCGTGTTGCCCCATTTTTGCGGCAGCCATTAAAGGTGTCCAACCCAAAGGATCTGTAACGTCAACTGGCGCTCCGCTGTCAATCAGAGTTTTAACAATTTCTAAGGCGCCTCGCCACGAAGCGCAAAGTAGAGGCAGTCTTGCCCGCAAAGAAGAAGAACGCAGGAAATTGCGTCAAGCAGTGCTGGTCCGACTGGATGAAGCGCTCAATGCGCTATCGGAGAAATATTGCTGGACAGAGATCTTCATATTTG
>JAMCYH010000165.1:8588-8989 GCA_023474025.1 Deltaproteobacteria bacterium | reverse complement strand
GTATTCCTCTTGGGGTGGCGCTTCATCCAGTAGCAGTAGCAGCGGAAACTATACAGCCAGTTCATCCAGCAGTGGCTATTATTGGCCAGCTAGCTCCTCAAGCAGCAGCGGAACAGTAGCCTATTGCTGCACCCCAGCGTCGAGTTCCAGCAGCAGCGGTAATTATTGGCCAACTAGCTCGTCAAGCAGCAGCGGCACCGTGGCTTATTGTTGCACACCGGCTTCGAGTTCCAGCAGCAGCAGCGGTTACTACTGGCCAGCTAGCTCCTCAAGCAGTGGATATTATCCTGCAAGCAGCTCTTCAAGCGGCTGGTTCTAAGACTAATTTGTGAAAAGAAATTACGCTAACTTTTTAGCATAAAAAAGTTCAGTTGAAAAAGCGATCTTTTTTGGAGGATCGC
>JAMCYH010000165.1:0-8578 GCA_023474025.1 Deltaproteobacteria bacterium | reverse complement strand
GAGCTAGTTGGCTGTTTGGTCTGTCTAGCTCTTCTCATTTCCTGTCAGGAAAACAAATCTCCAAGCTCGATTCAATCCAGTCCTGAACTAATTGGGACGTGGGTTCTGACCGGCCGAATTGTAGAAGGGACCATAGTGCCGGCTCAGGATCGCTTGGTCAAAATCGAATTCAAAGAAGATGGCGCCTTTCAGATAAGCTACAGGGGCGAGCCTCAACAGCAATGGATAGAGGCGGGTCACGGCGCATATTTGTACCACCCACCTATGCTTTCATTACATTGGGATTCGGGAAGGACAGTCCCCTTGCTGCTGAGCAATGTGACATCCGAGGGTTTTAATGCGCACCACGGAAGAGATCTCGCTCCGTTGAAAGATCAAGAGCCAGACGAAATTTTCAAGAAAGTTCAAAAAGAAAAGGGCCCGACCCGTGGGGGGTCTTAACCCTTATCTGAATCATACACCATAAGGCTCTGACTTTAGGGTTTCCTTAAATCTTAGGTGTGCCGCTCCCCGTTTATCAGTGAACCGAAAGATTGATCAAGCTGCCCGCAAGGAGTATCTTGCGTTCCCTGGGGGTAACTTCCAGTTTTACGCGAATGGATTTTCCGGACTCCAGTTCCTTAGCCACCAGTATTTCCTCTCCCGACTCCAAAGACTTGCGAATCCCCGAAAACCTTAGTCTGGCGCCTGGTTTTAGCAAATCGTAGTCTTGGGGATTTTCAAAACGAAGAGGCAATATACCGAAATTTATCAAATTGGCCTTGTGTATGCGGGCGAAACTTTTAGCCAGCTTGGCTCTCACTCCCAAATATCGTGGCGCAATAGCCGCATGCTCTCTTGAAGAACCCTGTCCATAATTTTCTCCTCCAACCACGAATACCGATCCTGAGGCTTTTGAACGACCTGGAAAATCAGGGTCAACATTATTGAAGACGAACTCGCTTATTGCCGGGATGTTACTCCTGAGAGGAAGGACCTTACTGCCTGCAGGCATAATATGGTCCGTGGTTATATTATCACCGACCTTAAGACCTACTATTCCTTCCAGATCTTCTTCCAAAGGTCCGAATTCCGGGAATGGTTTGATATTGGGACCCATCTCGATTTTTACTGAATCCCCAGAATCGGGTGGAAGGATCAAATTTTCGTCATTGATGACGTACTTTTCTGGGTTTGTAACGTGTGGATATTCTCCCAGTCTTCGCGGATCAGTAATTTTTCCGAAAATTGCTGACGCCACAGCCGTCTCCGGCGAACATAGATAAACATTGTCAGGATAGCTACCACTACGGCCAGGAAAATTTCTAGGGAATGTTCTTAATGACACATTTCCAGTGCCGGGGGCCTGCCCCATACCTATACAACCCAAACAACCCGATTGGTGTATGCGGGCGCCACCCTTGATTAGGTTGGTGAGTCCACCAAATGCCGTCACGTTGAGAAGAGCCTGATTACTGCCAGGGTTTATCTCAAAACTAACCTCTGGATGGCAGTGTCTACCCTCCATCGCCTGAGCTGTAATCATAAGGTCTCGATACGATGAGTTGGCCGACGAACCTACTATCACCTGGTTAACTGGTAATCCCTCTATTTCAGATACTTTCTTCACATTGTCGGGTGAACTGGGCAAGGCTATCATGGGTTCCAGCTTGGAAATGTCAACTTCTATGATTTCCTCGTAAACAGCATCTTCATCAGCTTTGATCTCTTGCCAGACATTTTCCCTGTTTTGACTTTGCAGGAATTGCAGCGTCCTTTGATCCGAAGGGAAAATGCTCGTGGTGGCGCCCAGTTCGGCTCCCATATTACCGATCACGGACCTGTCAGTTACAGAGAGTGTCTCTACGCCTGGACCAAAATATTCATATATCTTGCCAACACCTCCTTTAACCGTTTGCCGACGAAGTAATTCAAGGATGACGTCCTTGGCCGAAACCCACGGGGGCAAGCTGCCCAGAAGTCTTACACCTACTATTTTGGGCATGTTCAGGTAAAATGGAGCGCCAGCCATTGCCATGGCCACGTCAAGCCCACCGGCTCCTATCGCCAGCATACTCATCCCTGCATTTGTTGGCGTGTGGCTGTCGGACCCTAGGAGTGTTTTCCCCGGAACACTAAAGCGCTCCAGGTGAACCTGATGGGAAACTCCATTTCCAGGACGGCTGAATATAACCCCAAATTTTGCGGCTGCGGTCCTGAGAAACCGATGGTCGTCAGCATTTTTGAAATCGGTTTGCAGAAGATTGTGGTCTACGTAACTTACCGAAACCTCGGTTTTGACCCGTGGGATCTTCATTGCCATAAATTCCAGATACACCATGGTCCCAGTAGCGTCCTGAGTCAAAGTGTGATCGATCCTAATTGCGATTTCAGAGCCCGCTTCCATTTTCCCCTTAAATAAGTGAGCTTCTATAATCTTTTCAGACAGAGTTTTACCCATGTTTTAATTCCTTTAATGCTAAGCGTTACATGAGCCACACGGCCGCTACTGGCCACTCTGATTATTTCAACATAGGCAGCCAGTGTTGAACCGTATTCTTAATCATTTGATCAGCGCCACTTCTGACGATTCGATTGTGACATGGTAAAAGAGTATTAATTTCGAGGCTCGCGATATTGATTAGTGATTTTTTTAACTGATCCGGATCAGCCGAGAACAGGTCGTATCTTATTGTTGAAATGGGAGCGTAAATTGTGTCCCCGGAAATGAAAATTTTTCTGGATTGATCGTACAATCCAATGCTACCTACACTATGCCCAGGCACATGGATCACCTGAAACTTTGCTCCATCGAAATCAAAAGTCTCCCCACCTTCAAGTTTCCTGTTGACATTGAACTGGAAGAATCCTGACGGAATAGAATATTGGGATCGAACCAGAGATTCAAACATCTTGTTGCCGAAGACAACCCTGTCGTCACCTTGTTCCAGATATGTTGCTTCGTCCTTATGGACCCAGACCTCGATATGGATTCCTTTTTCCAGGAATTCCCTGAGGCATCCAATATGGTCGATGTGGGTGTGAGTCATTATTATTCTTTTTACCTGTTCCAGGCTGATCCCATAGTTCTCAAGTTCACTTAGCTTATACGCTCCCATTTCAACAATTCCACAATCTACTATGGTCAGATTGTCGGATTCAGTATCCCCGAGAACGTAGATATGCGAATCTGGCATAAACCTGTCGCGACCAGCTACCCACAATATTCCATCCGTAACTTTCTCTACCACTTTTAGCTCCAGTCAACAAAGTAGTTGTTTTTGAAAAGCCCCCTACGTGAAAATCCATTCCCAGTCATTTTCGGGAATGAGGTTCTTTTTTATTTGATCAGTATATTGTTTCATGATGATCCACTCCCCCCTACCAAACGCCACAGGCTCGAAGCCTGACCCATTTACGGCAAAAATGGCGCCGTGTGCGGTAAAAAATCGTGGCGCAGTCGGATTGCCTCTTATTCCTGACGGTTCTCCTACAAAAAGGAGCTTCTCGTGTCTACCAACAGGTCTCAGGAGGGAAAACTCCACGCGCACAGACAGACCGGCTGACTTGGTCAACATGAACCCAGCCCATGCTGTGTTTTCATCAAATATTGATATGAGAGTCGCAGGGTGTAGCTCGTCTCTCGAAATCAAAAAAAACTCGGCCCTATCGAAATCTTCGGAATCGAATCCCCACGGAGCTGTTACTTGAATGACCGATGGGCTATCATGAACACGGAACCGCCTCTGTAAACCTGGCTCATTTCTCGCGTGCCCACAAACAAAACAATTTCTGTAATATGGCAACGCACGAAAATTCTCGTAGTTGCCCAACCATGCCGGCGCCCTGCTTTCTACATTCCTGGACGGGGTGATCTCAGCCCTCAAATATGGTTTTTTATCACCTTTTTTCGTTATCTTCACATCTAGGCTGCCATCACACGATCCTGCAGTGTTGATCTCAAAAAACGCCTCATCCCCTATGCTTATACCAGATCCACCAAACTTGAAGTTAACCGTAACCGGATAATTGGGCGCTCCTATATTTCGCCATGCATCCAAACACAATCCCATACCGATACCACCATGGGGGATTCCAACAAACCCCTCGTGCCTAAGATCAAACTGAATTTTGCCCAGATACTGATGGTCCGATTGGGCCTGTACTTCCATCGGCATGAACGGGTCCTGTCCACTAAGGAATGAATGTGGGTTTTGTCTAAGTAGCATTTGCCAACCTTATCAATTAAATTATAAACGTGACATGATCGACATTTCCATTCTGTCACGGCTCGAAAATATTTCTATAAGCGAGATCCCGTCAACGATCAACAAATAGAGAAACAGCCTCACCACCGCCAAGACACAATGAAGCCATCCCGGTTTTCGCGTTACGGGCCCTCATGGCGTATATCATTGTGGTCAATACACGAGCGCCACTGGCGCCAATTGGATGGCCGAGTGATACCGAACCGCCGTTAACATTGCATTTTTCAATATCTAATCCCAACTCTCTGATGACGCCGACCGTGGAACCAGCAAAGGCTTCATTAATCTCCATCAGTTCGATCGCCCTTGGATCTATACCTTCCTTGGTGGCTACCTTTGGAATGGAAAGCATTGGAGCCATGAGAACATATTTCATGTCAAGGCCGGAGCTTCCCTGTGCTCCTATTCGAGCAAGAATTTCCAAACCCTTCCCACGGGCTACTTCCTCCGCCATGATGCATAACGCGCTTGCTCCATCTGATAAAAATGCAATGTTAACGGCCGTTGCGAAACCATTTTTTTGGAATGCAGGTTTCATTTTGCTCAGAGTTTCGTAATCGGTAGATCTGGGACACTCGTCAGTGTCAAAAATTTTAGGATCTCCCTTCCTTTGAGGGATCACCACCGGCATGATCTCGTCCCTGAATTTTCCGGAGTTAATAGATTCCAACGAGCGTTCATAGCTTAAAGCAGCGTATTTGTCCTGGTCTTCCCGAGAAATATTGTACTTCTCACTACAAAGGTCGTTACTTATGCCCATGTGGAAATCATTTACTATGTCCCAAAGGCCATCATGCACCATGTGGTCCAATAAAACGCCGTTGTTCATCCTGTACCCAAATCTGGCCTTCTGGAGATAGAACGGAGCGGCGCTCATATTTTCCATACCGCCAGCCACAATTATATCCGCGTCACCAAGCTGAATAGCTTGGGCAGCCAGCATTACGGCCTTAAGACCTGACCCGCATACCTTATTTATTGTAAAGCATTGAGTCTCGTAAGGAAGCCCCCCCTGAATGGCCGCCTGTCTGGCAGGGTTTTGGCCATAACCGCAAGGAAGGACTTGCCCCATGATTACTTCATCGACTTCACGGCTTTCGATACCTGCCCGCGTTACAGCTTCCTGGATAACAAGACCTCCGAGTTTTGTCGCGCCTATACCACTTAAGGTCCCGTTGAAAGCGCCCAGGGGGGTACGCGTAGCGCTCACAATGACAGCTTCACGTAGCGATTTCATAAACATTTCCTTTCAATTCACATGCATCGATGTAAATGGTTTACACAATTCTTAAGTTAAGGAGCTTGTAATTGAGCGACGATACATCAAAGATATCGGTCAATTAGGATTTCGGCAATTTGCACGGCATTGAGGGCTGCGCCTTTTAGTATATTGTCGGACACTACCCAGAGGTTAAGTCCCTTGTCTATGGATTCATCTTCCCTGATCCGGCCTACAAGTGTAAAATCCTCGCCCGCCGCCAAAGCGGTTAGGGGGTATTCGTTTTTGGATGGATCATCGAGCACCTTTATCCCTGGGGCCTTTCCTAGAAGTTCTTTAGCCTCTTTAGCGCTGATTTTTTTCTCCGTTTCAATGTTTACAGATTCTGAATGACCAAAAAATGTTGGTACCCGAACAGTAGTCGCGGTGACCTTAATATTTGGATCCAATATTTTCCCGGTTTCCCAAACCATTTTCATTTCTTCTTTAGTGTAGTCGTTTGGCATGAAAACATCGATGTGTGGTAAACATTCAAATGCTATCCTGTGTGGATAGACATTGGTATCCATTTTTCGGAAATGCTTGAGTCCTGACCACAGTTTGTTCAAACCATCATCTTTACTCCAGTCAATACCACGGGCTATCTCTCTGGATTGTAACAACATTTCTTCTATTGCGTCTTTACCGGTTCCAGATACCGATTGATACGTTGACACAACGATACGTTTGATTTTAGCAACGTCATGAATAGGTTTTAAAGCAACCAACATCTGAATCGTTGAACAGTTTGGGTTAGCTATTATGTTTCTGACCTTATAGTTTGCAATGTGCTCCGGATTAACCTCAGGAACCACTAGCGGAACTTCCGGATCCATCCGGAAATGCGCAGTGTTGTCTATCACTACACAACCAGCTTTCGCCGCAAATGGCGCAAACTTCGCGCTTATCGACCCACCCGCTGAAAATAGTCCTATGTCTAATCCTTCAAACGATGATTCTTTTAGTTCATCAACAGGATAATCCTTTCCTCTAAACGGAAGTTTCCTCCCGGACGACCGGCCTGACGCCAGGAGAACCAGGTTCTTAACAGGGAAAGACCTTCGTTCGAGGACATTAATCATCATGTTTCCAACTGCGCCGGTCGCGCCGACGACTGCAACGTTGTAGCCATCCTTTTTCATGTCTGCCTCAATGATAGATAGATTTTTTTATTTGTTTTAATCAACGTTTTCAAGCGAACTAATTCTTGCGATGGTTCGCGCCGGAAGGCAATTCGTCCAACTTGTCTACAGAGATCCTTTTTAATGAGATATCCCCAGACGCACTGTCCTTTTTGAATATCCAGACTCGTCCGCTTTCGGTATCCAGCATGAATGTGTGCCCCTTGATATTCGGTGAGACAAACACCTGAAAACGTCCCGACCCGGTGAGGTAACCTGAGGACTCCCCACTTCTAGCTGGCGCAGGAGAAAGGTCTTTTCCCAAAGGCCATTGAGCATACAATTTCGATTCCGAGGATATCATCAAGATACTACCTATTAGCACTGCGTAGAATAAGCGTCTCGACATTATTGAGCCTCGCGTACAATATTTTGAATTAGTTATACCTGTCATAAGGGCAAGCGTCAAAGGTGAATTGACCTGATTCCACCTTTGCCAGCAATATACTCGATGGTTTTCGAGCTGAACTAAATTGATGATTTTAGAATCACACTTTAAAATAGCCAAAACTTATCACGGACACTCTTGACCAAACAACTTGTTTTGTGGTATCATTTTTCCATAAACTAGCTCGTTTTAGATCTGGATTCTTAATATGTTAATGGTTTTTTCTAGTTATAGCTTTATTTTATCCTAAACTATATTATTAGGCAGTTATTTACGCTTATGAAACGCTATTATTTTGCTTCAGTGATCTCCGTCGTATATGTGGTGTGTTTTCTGACAACCGGTTTTTGTGACATGTCAGCCGAAGAAATCCTTAAGAAAGTCGCAGAGCAAGGTTTCAAGGAAAGTTTTCGCGCTGCGCTTACCATCAAAACCATTAGGGGCAAAAAACCTCCAGCGACCCAAGCTGTTTGGGTCTGCGGGAAACTGAAAAACGGTCAAGCGGATTTCTTTTTCGATTTTGACGAACCTCAGGAATCAAAGGGTCTGCGATTTCTTTTACAGACGCAACAGGGACAAGCGCCCAAAGTTTATATGTATTTGCCAGCAACTGGCAAGACTTTACCAGTGGTCACTGATGATCCGTCTTCAGACATTGGTGGAACTGGTCTGAACACTGACGATATCCTTGGTTTCGTCCCTAATCCTAAAGAAAAATATTCCATCGCCAGGGAAGAAAAAATTGGGGGGCAGGATTGCTGGGTCATCCAGGTCATAAAACCAGATAACAAGGGTGAACGTTTGGTTTGGGTCCGCAAACGGGATTTCACTGTTGTAAAATCCGAGGAACTGGATTCGACCAAGAAGGTTGTAAGGACCTATAAGGTCGTAGAATTCTTTAAAACTGAGGATGGTCGTGAATTTCCTCGTGAGGAAGAAATTACCATACCTAATAAAAAGGTTCGGATTTTTGTCAGGCAAGAGAATGCTGTTTTCGGGATAGAACTCGCGGGCGAGTTATTCGATCCGGAAAAATTCGGGACATTTAAGTGGAAAAATTAGTTAATCAAAACATCTTGAAGTTTTTCTACTCTTGTGCATTCGGCGTTATAACAATGCGTAAACCTGGACCTGCCCGTTTATTCAAGACATTTGTTTGTGTTGTCCTTGTCACCGGCTTACTTCCCGGCTGCGCATCCATAAATCGAATGCAGAACAACATGGATCTCATGACTTATTATATGGGCGTGGTAGCGTCATCTATGCCGCAAATGGCGTTCAGCACCAAACGCATGGCTGATACCGCCGAGGGTCTGCAAAAAAAGTCCGATGGTATGATAGCCGACTTTCAAAAGAAAGGGGTTTCAACAGAAAGGGCAGTACAAAATTATGCTCAAACGTTTATAGATAATGACAGGGCAATTATTAAGAATCTGCAGGGAATAAAAGAAGAACTAGCCCAATTGAAGACGCCTCATGCCCATATAATAAGTCATGAGATCTA
>JAMCYH010000055.1 GCA_023474025.1 Deltaproteobacteria bacterium | reverse complement strand
GACCGTTCTGACATGCACCTGATTCTGGGGCTCAACGTAGAACAAAAGAAATCCTCCTCCACCTGCTCCGAGTAGCTTTCCTCCAATTGCTCCAGCGGCCCTGGCCCTCTCATAACAGTTGTTGATTACGTCATTTGATATTTCCTGCACCAGGCTTCTCTTCAATAACCAGCCCTGATGAAGAATTTCACCAAAATCACTCAAGGACTTGGGGTTCCTTAGAACTTCAATGAGGTCCCCGCACAGGTTTTTCATGGACCTTAATACCTTGATCTTGTTGCCTGTCTCAGCCTTCTGGACCTCCAGAATGTCCCCGGCCTTCCGCGTTATCCCGGTGTAAAAAATCATGAGGTTGTTTTCGAGGGCCTTTTTGGTCGATAGTCGGCAAATAACCGGGTCCACAAAAACACTCTCATCGGGAATGAACCTGATATGAGCTATTCCGCCGTACGCTGCAATGAACTGATCCTGTTTCCCGATTGGATCCTTGAGAATTTCAATTTCAATATTACACGCTTCCTCTGCAAGTTTCTTAGCGGAAACCGCCTCCCCTTTGAAAGTATGTAAGGCGTGAAGCAGGCTGACAGCGTACGCGCTCGATGACCCCAAGCCGGTACCGGAAGGAATGTCAGCCATGGAAGCAATCTCAACCCTCTCGGTAACATCGGTTAGTTTAAGGGCCTCACGAATTATTGGATGACTTATGTCCTCGACCGAGTTTACGAGTTCAGTTCGGGAATATTTTAAGGAGATGCTGTGTTCAAAATACCTGGTCAGACGGTTTACAGTGATATAGATGTACTTGTTTATAGTGGAACTGACTACAGCTCCTTCTTCACGGCTGTAGTAGGAACGCAGGTCGGTTCCTCCTCCACAGAAGCTTATTCGAAAAGGTGTTCGGGTAATGATCATGGAAAACCCAGCCCTTGCGTCGCAATAAGTGCCAGTTTCGACCTTAAGTCGAATAGATTGAGGCTATGTTAATCGTTCAGTTTTGTTCAAATAAGGAAGGGACTAATCGTTATTTCGTATCAGGATTTATATATGCCCCGTCCTGAAGCCCGCATTCCGGTAAATTTATCTCCAGGACGGGGTATATTTCATCCCTCCAATCACGACACAAACAGCAAAAAAACAAAATCCGGAAGCGGCGGTTATCGAAAATAGGGGAATCCAGACTTTCGAGTCAAGGATTTTATTTGCAATTGACGGCTTTAACATTAAACATCTCTCTTATTAGTTGTCTATAAGCAACTAGAAACTCGAAACATCGACAACCATAAAAAAAAGTGTCCTGATATTTCCGCCACCCCATGATTCCTTGAAAGACGCCCTAAATTTCTCTAATCTTGTCTACGATCGCTCTACCAAACCCCGAACACGAAACTTCCGTTGAACCTGGCAGCAATCTGGATAGATCGTAAGTCACCACGCGAGATCCAATTGTACGTTCAAGCCCCTTCTCGAGCAGGTTAGCGGCCTCATGCCACCCCATGCGCCGGAACATCATAGCGCCAGAAAGTAGCATGGACCCAGGATTAACTTTGTCCATACCGGCGTATTTCGGCGCGCTTCCGTGAGTAGCTTCAAAGACTGCGCAAGCATCACCCACGTTGGCGCCGGGCGCCATGCCGAGACCTCCAACCTGAGCGGCAAGAGCATCAGACATGTAATCACCGTTGAGGTTCGGCATTGCGAGCACATCATATTCTCTCGGCCGTAGCAGCGCCTGCTGAAACATGGCGTCCGCAATTCTGTCATTAACCAGTATCTTACCGTCGGGAATCTCTCCATGATACTTGCTAGAAAGGTCATCCTCGAAAATCACAACATCACTGAATTCGGTACGCGCCAAATCATACCCCCAATCACGGAACGCTCCCTCAGTGAACTTCATTATGTTGCCTTTATGAACCAATGTTACCCTTTTCCTATTGTTATCCAAAGCGAATCTCATAGCCATTCTTACAAGTCTTTTAGTAGCCGTGGGGCTCATCGGTTTTACTCCCACTGCCGCGTCGGAAGGTAACTTGACCCCCATCTCGGTCTCCAGAAAATGTATGACCTTGGTCGCCTCGGACGAACCTGATTTCCACTCTATCCCCGCGTAGACATCTTCCGTATTCTCCCGAAAAACGACCATATCCACATCTTCAGGTCTGATCATAGGGGATGGCGTTCCAGTTAAATATCTGACTGGCCTAATACATGCGTACAAGTCCAGTTCCTGTCGGAGAGTTACATTGAGGCTACGAAAGCCTCCTCCGACGGGGGTAGTTAAAGGTCCTTTTATCGCTATTACGCATTTTCTAATCGCATCGAAGGATACTTCAGGAAAATAGGATCCACATTCTTTGAAGCTTTGCTCGCCGGCAGCAATTTTCCACCACTGAATTCTTCGAGTTCCGCGATAGACCTTCTCTATTACTGAGTCAAATACAGGGCGAGAAGCAGCCCAAATATCCGGTCCAACACCATCACCCTCGATATAGCCAATAATCGGATTTTCAGGCACTTGCAGCTCATGGTTCTTCTCATCGACAGTTATCCATTGACCTTCTCCAGGTCCCTCAAAATTTTGTTTCATTGAATAGCTCGCTCCAATAATTTTTCTGCGCCGCTACGAAAGTTACCCATGGCGGCGTAATTTTCTCCCGCGTTATTATAAATCCCTGCTCCATAAACAACGTCTTTAAAATACTGGCCTGTTCGGAATTAATCCCGGATACAACCCACAATTTGTTCGCCCCTGTATCCTTCAAAACCGCCACATCCCTCAAGATACTAAAAGGAAGGTTCGCAAGAACCAAGTCATAATGATTGTTTAGAAAGATTCTGGCTTCACCCTCGTGAATCAATATAATCTCTCCGAAACCGTTTAGAGAAACATTCCGCATTGTTGTCTGAACTGCCAGTCGGTTTTTATCGACCGCGACCACTTTATTTGCCCCAAGTCGCGCCGACGTGAGCGCAAGAATGCCAGAACCACTACCGAGATCTAGAACCGACCTAACTTTGCCGGTCTTCATGATATCCACAAGAAATTCTATACAGGCGCTCGTCGTCGGGTGATTACCATCTCCGAAAACTACTGATGGATCAAGGATAATGGTCTTTTCATTGGGTTGAAAACCGGAACCGGAAACGAAGGTTACCCCTGAAATACTCAACCCCATCTGAGGAAGGCCTTCCTGCCAGTCTTTGTATTTCATCTGGTGCCTGCCACTGAGAATTGATTCCTCACCGCGGCAGAGCCATTCTACATATTCGTCTTCAGGACTGGAAAAAAATATGTACGAAAAATCATCTTCATTCCAGATTCCGATCATTGACTTTGGAGCGTCTGGTGGGGTGTCCCTCAGATCTTTCTTAATCTCGTAAATAAATAAATTCGTTTCAGGATCAATCATTGAGCGTTCCCTGTGAAGGAGGAATTCTGTTTACAGCAAAGCCAAATTGAGAATATTCATCGAGCCAGCGCTTTTCACCTCAAGGATAGGGGCCGTCCACGAATCATTTCGGCGACCAGAGGATTTAGGCGATGCATTGCTATCCATTCTATAACCGGCACACACACTGCGTCTCCAAATCCAAACAGGGCTCTGCTTTTACTGACTGTAAGATTATAATCATCGGCTCCCATCAGTCGAGCGCATTCCAGTGGGGTCAATAGACGTGCCAGAAATTTCCCGTGACCGGCTTTAAAAAGTATTTGCCTGGCGCTCCCTCCCCTTGGAGTCCTGAGACATCCCGCAATTCCATCTGTCCTGATTTCAGCCGTTGATTTCCCCCCTCTGGTTCTACGGAAAACCGTTCCATATGACCAGTCGGCGCCTGAGATCTTTTCCATTATTACGTCTTTGTGCTTAGAGCTCATTTGGCTGATCAGATGATCCGTGCGTTCCCCGTTCCACCAGTCAGGGGCATCATCCGGTAAATCTTCAACAAAATCTGTCAACCGGGATTTTAACGACTCTAAGTCAGGGAAATTTCCGATGGACCAATGAATGTCGCTATTGTTGTGAATGAAATTCAGCAAATTGCGTGGTCTAAAACGGCTCTCACCAATATTGTCTTTGACCTTATATTCATAATTACGTATGTCGTTCAGAATTTGACCAATGACAAAAAGCCTCGGTCTGCTCTGAGGAACAAACCAGGCCGCATCGGCTATAAATGGATCCACGAAATAACCCAGTCTGTTCAGAGCCAAAAGTGCGTCCTTCAGATCTTTTCCGTGGTTTGAAGTCAGGAAACCCGCTACGTTCTCCAGGAGAATTAGGGGAGGACGTCTATCACCCATCTCATCGATAATTCGGATAAACCCCCAAAAAGCGGACGATTCCCTACCGTTCAGACCAGACCTTGAACCAGCTAACGATATATCGTTGCATGGGAAAGACGCTGTAGCAAGGCTCACTTCAGGGATTTTGCCGGCTGAAATCCTATGAATATCCTCGACATCGAAGAAATCATTTTCGTCACGGAACTGTCTGAGATACATCTCCCGTTTTCCAGGGTCTCTGTCGTTTGCATAAACTATTTGCCAGCCATGACGCTGAAGCGCCAAACGAACCAAACCTATGCCCGCAAAAAATTCTGCGACTGTCTTTTTAGAGGAAAGAGAAAACGAATTCCGTTTTGCTCCATAATTAAATGTCTCCAAAGCAAGAGAGACACATCCGTCCAGATTCCTCTTTATGTCGCTTTCCCAAAAGCGTAGGACGGTCCAGCCTTGCGACAGCAGACTGGCAGTTGAACGACAATCACGCTCCATATTTTTTCTTATCTTGGCTAACCAGTAATTTCTTGATGAAGATCGTGTGAATTGACTTTCGAGTGAAGAAAGTTTGCGCCGGACCCATTGTCCACCATGCCAGAAATCTCCATCCACGAAAATCGCAAGTTTTTTGGAACGAATTACTATATCAGGCTTACCGGGGAGATCCCGATAACAGGTCCTATAGCGGATTCCATTATGCCAAAGAGCTTTGCGGAAAGTTTTTTCAGGGGTAGTGTCACGAGAATGCACTTGCCTCATTATGTCGGAAGTATTTTTAGGCAAATCAGCTTTCGTCCAGAACCTAAAAGCATTACTTGGTTAGCCGCGGGACATACTTTAAAAATGGAGCTACAGTTTAACTCTCTATAAAAGGTTATCCAACTACCGTGTCGCTCGACAATACTATGGACTATGGGAAGCTCTAATCCCTGTTTCCCTAACCGATAGCAAGCCGTATAGACCGAACTTGATGTCAGGACAGCCGCTCACTAGGTGGATTACAAATAGTCGTTTCGCATGGCATTTTGCGGGCAACCCAGCAAAACGGTTTAGACATGCTATTATAATATAAAACTTCCCGGCATTTTATGTTAAATTCTTTTTCAGATGGGGTATTTAATTTCGGTGGGGCAATGAAAGGCTTGGTTCCGTTAAAATGGAAAGGAAGTCCATAATGCCAATCTTTGGATTGATCCCCGCTAATATTGGGGTTATCGATGGAGCTTACAGCTATACTTAAACATGAAGGTTCGGGATGTGGCTCATTGTGCCCAGAGTTAGATATCGCCAACCGGGGAGATAGCATTGCCCCCCGTGTCCTTTCCGGTCCAAAGGTTTGTGAGATCCTTATAGAAAATGGTTTCGTGAAAATTCAAATCATGACCGGAACTTAAAGCGTTGGACACTTTGTCTGACGAACACCTAAAGTTGGGCGCTTTAACGTAAATTAAACATTCTAATCCTGCTTGGTATCATTTAAGGAAGGGCTATGAAAAAGGTCATGTTGGTCCTCACTTTTTTGTGGGCTTTCCTTTGTTCCAGCCTTATGGCCGGCGATTCTCCACTCACACACGTTACCTTCGTGCCCCAATGGATCCCTCAAGCACAGTTCGCCGGATATATGATGGCCCTCGAAAAGGGATTCTATCGAACTGCTGGCCTGGACGTCACCATGTTACGTGGAGGCCCTTCAAACCCGCCTATAGAAGCGCTAAAGTCAGGTAACGCCACTTTCTGCAGCGACTGGCTATCGACCGCTGTCCAACAACGTTCTTCGGGACTGAAATTGGTAAACCTCGCCCAGATTATTCAGCGCTCGGCGCTAATGCTCATAGCCAGAAAATCTAGCGGAATTAGTACCCTTAACGATCTTAATGGAAGACGCATAGGCTTGTGGCAAGGGGATTTCAAAATACAACCCCACGCGTTATTCAAATTGCGGCATCTAAATGTGATCGAAGTACCCATGTACAACACCGTCAATTTGTTCTTGAAGCGCGCAGTCGATGTGATTTCCGCAATGTGGTACAATGAATACCATACGCTCCTGAACAGTGGATTCAGTCAGGATGACCTTTCCACCTTCTTTTTTAGTGATTATGGCCTTAATTTCCCTGAAGATGGAATTTATTGTCTCGAAGAAACCTTAAAAGAAAAGCCCGAAGTCTGTAAAAATTTTGTTCATGCGTCTCTGCAAGGCTGGCTGTACGCTTTCAAACACCGGGATGAGACCATCAACGTAGTCATGCGTTGCGCAGAGGCTGCCCACACTGGAACAAACAGGGCTCATCAGATGTGGATGTTAGCCCGGATGAAAGACCTGATCCTTCCAGTGGGGAAAAAAACCAGTCTCGGCGCACTAGACGGGAAGCAATATAAACTTGTCACACAAACGCTGTTATCTCTTGGGCTTATCGATAATCCTCCTCTTTTTGAAGAATTCTACCGGGGTCAAAAATGAGGAAAAAGTTTCGAAGCAGTTTAGCGCTCAAGCTTGCTGTTTTTGTTCTGTTCGGTTCTGTCGCAGTTTTCTCGGTCGTCTTACTATATAGTTATATTTATTCGAGGCAGATAATCCTCGACCAGGGAAAAGGCAAAGCCCTGAATTTGGCCCTGGCCATGTCGAGAAAGATCGAGCAGCAGTTCATAGCGGTCCACAAACTCCCTAAAAGCCTTGCAGAATTTCTCGAAAGCTCGACTCTTGATCAAAAGACGCTGTCTCGTGTGATGAAGAGAATGGTATCGGATAACTCTGAGATTTACGGCATGGCGGTCGCGTTTCAACCATTCGGTTTCGAGAAAAATCTTAAAGCTTTCGCTCCTTATTTTTACAAAACGGGTAAAAACGCTAAATATTGCGACTTGAGCAACTCTAATTACAACTATTTCCAGCAGGACTGGTTTCATATACCAGTTGAATTGAAAGCGCCTGTTCCAAGTGAACCCTATTATGACGAGGGTGGTGGCAATATTCTAATGGTCACATATTCATTCCCGTTTTTTTACCACTCAGATGACGGCAAAAGGTTGGGAGTCCGGGGAGTGGTAACCGCCGATGTTTCACTTGAGTGGCTTTCAAAGCTCATCAACGAAATCAATGAAGGCAGGAAAGGTTTTTGTTTTGTAATCACCGATACAGGCGTTTTCGTAACTTATCCAAATTTCAATTATGTGATGAGAGAATCCGTTTTCAGTTTGGCTGAGACAAAACATAACCCTGCGTTGAGGACTGTGGGCCTGAAAATGCTTCGTTCGAAAGAGGGTTTCCTGGACGTGGGGAAGAGTTTATCAAGCGATGATTCATTTCTGGCATATTCAAAAATTTTGTCAACGGGTTGGACTTTCGGAGCAATTTTCCCAAAGGACCATTTTTTTGCTGAGGTTGAGAGACTTCATCAGGCAAACTTGTTGATCAGTCTTGTGGGTATAAGCATGCTGGCGCTTTTAGCCGTTCTTGCAGCCCGATCCATAGCGCGACCGCTCAAACAGATGGCTGGCGCAGCAAAAAAAATTTCCGTGGGTGATCTCGATATTAAACTCGACGCTACTAATCGCTCGGACGAAGTGGGAATTCTGGCGCAGTCATTCACAAAGATGACCGAAGGTTTGAAAGAACGTGATTTTATTAGGGACGCGTTTGGCCGATACGTGACCCAGGAAGTTGTTAACAGACTTCTTCAGTCGCATGATGGTCTTAAACTGGGTGGAGAGATTCGGGATATATCCATGATGATGTCTGATATCAGAGGCTTCACAGCGTTGACCGCCAATATGAAACCTGAAGACATTATCACTCTTCTAAACTGCTATCTCGGAAAGATGATCGACATATTGATAGAATACAGAGGGATTATCGATGAAATTATCGGCGACGGCATATTGTCTTTTTTTGGAGCGCCTGAGCTTCTCGAGGATCATCCGGAAAGGGCTGTAGCATGCGCTCTCAGGATGCAGGAAGCGATGGCTGAAATTAATTCTACAAACATTCAGGATGGTCTCCCGAGTCTTGAAATGGGAATCGCGGTTAACACCGGAAACGTTGTTGTCGGGAACATTGGGTCCAATAAACGTATCAAGTATGGAGCAGTTGGACCAGATGTCAATTTCACGGGTAGAATGGAATCATTCAGCGTTGGCGGACAGGTCCTGGTGTCTCAATCGACATTTGAACGTTTATCGCACATCCTGGAGGTAAAAGATGTTTTGCTGATTGAGATGAAGGGTTTTGAAGAAAAGGTTAAACTTTATGATGTCGTGGGAATCAGAGGTAAATACAATATTTCCATAAGGCCTCAAAATGAAAGCTTCCGGACCCTGGCTAATCCGATCACGGTAAGTTACTTCCAGCTTAGCGAGAAAACTGTTTCATCCAAAGGAACCGTGGGACTTTTGAGGGAGATTGCTCAGAGCGAAGCTACGATATCGTGTACGGAACCAATAGCCCTCTGGACTAACATACGAATAATATTACATGGGGCGCCTGGTCAGCTTCCGAAAGCCGTCATTTACGCCAAGGTGATTTCGGTTGATGAGAGCAACGACGTATATAGTTTCAAAGTTCACTTTACATCGGTTTCTCCGGAGGCGCTCGACATCATCGAAAATGTCGTTTGAGCCTCGCCAGTTTAAAGATAATAGATAGGGAGCCACTATGAAAATTCTTGCGCTTAATTCAAGCCCGAGAGGTGATTACAAAACAA
>JAMCYH010000029.1 GCA_023474025.1 Deltaproteobacteria bacterium | reverse complement strand
TCTCATTGAAATCATTACCTCCTGATGAAACGAGAATAAATTCGCTGTTCTCTAATCGAAAACAGTTGCTCCCTAAATAAGTCAAATAAATGTTTGTTAATCGGTATCACTTTTGTTTAAAGTTGTCAATCTTTTTCTCGTTTATCGTAAGATACCGAACCAACCCAAGCCAATTCTCTCAGTCCTTACTTGACTCACCCCTTTTCTCTGCTACAATTCTCCTGAATCTGACTTTTTGTCAAGGAAATTTTAATATGATTAATTCAAAATATGAAATTAAAATAATAAGAAGATTTATTCATCAAATACATTTTAAAATAGTAATATTAAATAATAGTATAATTAAGTATCTAGCTAATATCATAGTACTAAGTAAGTGCATTACAAAAGCATTTCTGTCTCGTCAAGTAAGGACTGCTCGTCTTCAATTCTCATGTTCCTTGTCTCCAATTTTAGGTCTTATGAAATCCGGTTACCGTATATTTGTCGTTGTTTTTCTATGTGTCGTCAATGTTTACGCGGCGCCGGATCAAAATGCCCCATCCAATCTGCCCGAGCAGCCCCCCACCGCGGATCTGTCACAAGGAGTAGCCAACCCCCAGAAAGCCGGCTCGTCAACTCGATCGGAAGGTTCTATATCAAATGCTCTGAACGATACGTCTACGCGCAACTCTTCGGGTCGGGTCGGCCATGCTTCTGATCAGGAAAAGGGTGTTGTTCGCGACGATTCAATAGCTCGGTTGGTTCGTAAAGCTGGTCAACTTGCGTTAAACGGAGACACAGTGAGGGCTACAGAACTCCTGCGCCAAGCCCTAAAGGAATGCCAGGGAACGGACGGCGAAAGCCATGATTGCTCGAAATGGCTAAGACCTCTTCAAGGTCTGAATATGATGTTGGAAACACCGAAAAAACTGATCACTGCAACTAACACCTTAGCAATGAAGCTCGTGAGGATTCCTGCCGGTGAATATATGATGGGCAGCCCTAAGAAGGAATTAGACTGGTTAAGACTTACTTTTCGGAAAACGTGGCGGGAAGGTCACAAACAGTGGTTTCAAGACGAAACCCCTCTGCATCCTGTTCGTATAACGAAACCTTTCTATATGGGAGCCTATGAGGTCACAGTCAAGGAATTCAGAGATTTTGTTAATGACACAAAATATAAAACCGATGCTGAAAAGGGTGATGGTGGTATGATATTCAGCAACACGGAGAATAGATGGGTCGCGCAGAAGAATATGAAATGGGATTCTGTCCCTTGGCGCATAGCAGATGATCAGCCGGTAGTCTTTGTTTCCTGGAACGACGCGCAGGCTTTCTGCAAGTGGTTGAGCCGTAAGGAAAAGAGAACCTATCGGTTGCCAACGGAAGCTGAATGGGAAATGGCGTGCCGCGGTGGCGCGGTTTGGGCAAGATATTCCTGGGGAAACAAACTTCCCGGAGATAGAGACACAAACTTCGGAGATGGTAATCCCAGGCTGCCCGAGAGTTTAACCACAGTAAATGATGGTTATGAGCATGTAGCTCCAGTTGGTAGCTACCCGCCCAACGGGTTTGGGCTGTATGATATGGACGGAAATGTCATGGAATGGGTCCAGGATTATTACGACCGTAATTATTATGAGAACTCTCCAATCGATGATCCTAAGGGCCCGGCTACTGGTTCGGGTAGAGTAAACAAAGGGGGTAACTGGTTTGCCAGTCCGGCTGATTGCCGTTGCGCCTTCCGGGGCTTTTCAGGCGAAACCATGAGTTTTTGGAATTTGGGTTTCAGGGTTGTCAGGGAGGAGAATTCAGCTATTGATGATTCAACGTTGGCAGGAAAGGGCAAGAAAGCAAATCGGCCGAATTCGGAAGCTGTTTCTGATTCAGGTATGCCACCTAGTGAAGAAGATGGAGTCGCTCTTTTCCGTCAGGCAATGTTCGCCGCTCAGCAACAACAGTGGGACAATGCGACACAAGACTTGGAAAAAGCATTGAAGCTTTATGAAAAAAGACAGGACCCTAAATGGATAGCGAGAGTAAAGGCCACACTTGCGGGGATTTATGCCGAAAGAAACCGAACCTTCAAGAGCAAGGAACTATACACTCAGGCTTTGTCAGAATTTAGGAAAATGGGTGATTCGATCAACGCAAAGATCATTCTTGCCCGTTTAAATGAATTAGGGACCTCACCCGGTGTAAAAGTTGTTGAAGTCCAAAAAGGCAGTATCGCTGATCGAATCGGCATAGTACCTGGAGATGTCCTGGTGGAATATGCCGGCGAGACAGGTTTGAGAGTGGCCGGCCTCAAGAAATTGGTGGAAGAATACACTAGAAGTCCACAAGTCACATTAAGTGTTATGAACAATAATGAATTGACCACAACCGTGGTTCCAGGTGGCCCGCTGGGTGTCGCTCTGGAAGATCTCAAACGGCCCCCGCGCGTGAACAGGCCTCAAGAACAACAGCAAAACCAGCGGGAACGAAGAAATCCAAGACAACGTAGGGTTCGCAGATAATGCTTAAACCAATATTGAACGCATAGTTTTCAAGAACCTATCCGGAGTTTTTAGTAACAATTTTTTCTATTATGGAACTGGTAGAAACTCCGCTGACAAGTTCTACAAATTGAACTCTACCCCCTCGTTCGTTTACAATATCTTCCCCGATTACTCTTTTTCCTTTCCAGTCCTCTCCCTTAACCAGAATGTCCGGTTTTATCTCTTTTATAAGGCTGTAAGGAGTATTTTCATCGAAAACAACCACATGATCAACAAAATTTAAGGCTGACACAAGTTCCAACCTATCTTTTTCACAGACTATTGGTCGTTGGTCCCCTTTGATTTTTTGCACGGATTTGTCGGAGTTCACAGCCACTATCAATACGTCTCCAAACGTAGAGGCCTTACGGAGTAACTCGAGATGTCCTACATGGAAAAGGTCGAAACAGCCGTTAGTGAATACTATAGACTGACCCTGCAGTCTGTGATTTCTTATGGTCCGTTCTACCTCGTCTCGGGCAATTATCTTTCGACCAAGGGGCCAGTTGCGGAGGGAATTAAGCATCTCTTCGAGAGTCACGGAAGCCGCTCCAAAACGGGCAACGACCAGCGAAGCAGCCAGGTTGGCCATCTGGGCGGCTTCTTCTATTGACAGTCCACTGGCTACGGCAAGAGCAAGGGTTGCGATTACAGTGTCCCCTGCGCCTGTAACATCAACGATCTCAACAGGTTTTACAGGAAAATCCTGGATTTTGTTCCTGGTGATGAGAGTAATTCCGTCTTTCCCACGGGTAACGACTACACCTTCGGATTGAGTCTGCTCTAGCAGTATCCTTCCGGCCTTTTCAAGAGTGTTGGCATTTTTTATTTCTACGCCAGAGGCCAAAGACGCTTCCCTTATATTCGGTGTCACGTAAGTTGCGCCACGATATCTAGTAAAATCAAACCCTTTGGGATCCACTAGAGATGGAACACCTTCGGAATGAGCCATCGCAAACAGATTGTTGAGAATTAAATCAGACAGAAAGCCTTTCCCGTAATCAGAGACTATCACTGCTTTTACCTGAGGAGTAACTGATCTGATATCGTCAAGGACTTTTTTTTCAATCTCTGAAGCTATTTGTCCAACATATTCTTCGTCAATTCTTACTATCTGTTGATTCCTGGCGACTATTCTAGTTTTGATAGTAGTTGGCCTTGATCTCTCCGTTTTTAGCCAGAAAGTGTCCACGCCAATTTCACCGCAATGTTTCTTAAACCATTCTCCTGCGGCGTCACCCCCGATAGTGGCAAACAGAGCCACATTCCCACCCATGGAAACGACGTTTCTGACAACGTTCCCAGCGCCTCCAAGGCGTCTGTGTCTGTCTTTAGCCAACAAAACCGGCACGGGAGATTCAGGGGAAATTCTTTCAACTTCGCCGACAACATATTCATCCACCATCACATCTCCAACGACAAGTATAGGCGCCGGTTTCATTTTGTTTATTAAATTTTCATTCAAATCTAAATCTCCGAGATTGTTCCTTTGATTCATCAAACCATGATATACTATCAAAGTAAATTTTATTTCCCAAACCTCAAGAAAAATTTTGTATTGTTTTATTGGGAAAACTGCCTTCAGTTGATAGAATTTCAATCATCCAATTAACTAAAAAAATAAGGGACGCAAAGTTAGGGAACGAAATGAACAAGATCCTTTCAATAGCCGGATCGGATTCGGGGGGAGGAGCGGGGATACAAGCGGACCTCAAAACCATATTATCGCTAGGGGGGTATGGCCTGAGCGCTATCACCGCCATTACCGCTCAGAACACGTTGGGCGCGCACTCTGTCAAGCTCGTAGATCCGGAGTTAGTGGCCAGACAAATTGATGCTGTGCTTAGTGATATAGGCGCTGATTGTGTAAAGACCGGAATGCTTGGAAATGGAGCAATAGTAAAAGCCGTCGCAAACCAGTTGGTAACACATAAGGTTGCAAAGCTGGTAGTTGACCCTGTAATGAAATCCAAAACAAACTCAACTTTGCTGGATGAATCAGGCCAGGAAGCAATGGTCGCTAAACTGTTTCCTATTTGCTATTTGCTCACCCCCAATATCCCTGAAGCCGAAATTTTTTTTGGGAAAGAAATAAAAAACATCGATGACATGAAGAAAGCTGCCAAAAAATTACAAAAAATGGGTCCCAAGTTCGTACTGGTCAAAGGAGGGCATTTGAAAGACGCTCCTGTAGATGTTCTCCATGACGGGCAGCATTACTATGAATTCGAGACGTCACGAGTTCGGACCCGACATACCCACGGTACCGGCTGTACTTTGTCCGCAGCGATATCAACATTCCTGGCAAGAGGTCCGTTCTACCTCGTCTCGGGCAATTATCTTTCGACCAAGGGGCCAGTTGCGGAGGGAATTAAGCATCTCTTCGAGAGTCACGGAAGCCGCTCCAAAACGGGCAACGACCAGCGAAGCAGCCAGGTTGGCCATCTGGGCGGCTTCTTCTATTGACAGTCCACTGGCTACGGCAAGAGCAAGGGTTGCGATTACAGTGTCCCCTGCGCCTGTAACATCAACGATCTCAACAGGTTTTACAGGAAAATCCTGGATTTTGTTCCTGGTGATGAGAGTAATTCCGTCTTTCCCACGGGTAACGACTACACCTTCGGATTGAGTCTGCTCTAGCAGTATCCTTCCGGCCTTTTCAAGAGTGTTGGCATTTTTTATTTCTACGCCAGAGGCCAAAGACGCTTCCCTTATATTCGGTGTCACGTAAGTTGCGCCACGATATCTAGTAAAATCAAACCCTTTGGGATCCACTAGAGATGGAACACCTTCGGAATGAGCCATCGCAAACAGATTGTTGAGAATTAAATCAGACAGAAAGCCTTTCCCGTAATCAGAGACTATCACTGCTTTTACCTGAGGAGTAACTGATCTGATATCGTCAAGGACTTTTTTTTCAATCTCTGAAGCTATTTGTCCAACATATTCTTCGTCAATTCTTACTATCTGTTGATTCCTGGCGACTATTCTAGTTTTGATAGTAGTTGGCCTTGATCTCTCCGTTTTTAGCCAGAAAGTGTCCACGCCAATTTCACCGCAATGTTTCTTAAACCATTCTCCTGCGGCGTCACCCCCGATAGTGGCAAACAGAGCCACATTCCCACCCATGGAAACGACGTTTCTGACAACGTTCCCAGCGCCTCCAAGGCGTCTGTGTCTGTCTTTAGCCAACAAAACCGGCACGGGAGATTCAGGGGAAATTCTTTCAACTTCGCCGACAACATATTCATCCACCATCACATCTCCAACGACAAGTATAGGCGCCGGTTTCATTTTGTTTATTAAATTTTCATTCAAATCTAAATCTCCGAGATTGTTCCTTTGATTCATCAAACCATGATATACTATCAAAGTAAATTTTATTTCCCAAACCTCAAGAAAAATTTTGTATTGTTTTATTGGGAAAACTGCCTTCAGTTGATAGAATTTCAATCATCCAATTAACTAAAAAAATAAGGGACGCAAAGTTAGGGAACGAAATGAACAAGATCCTTTCAATAGCCGGATCGGATTCGGGGGGAGGAGCGGGGATACAAGCGGACCTCAAAACCATATTATCGCTAGGGGGGTATGGCCTGAGCGCTATCACCGCCATTACCGCTCAGAACACGTTGGGCGCGCACTCTGTCAAGCTCGTAGATCCGGAGTTAGTGGCCAGACAAATTGATGCTGTGCTTAGTGATATAGGCGCTGATTGTGTAAAGACCGGAATGCTTGGAAATGGAGCAATAGTAAAAGCCGTCGCAAACCAGTTGGTAACACATAAGGTTGCAAAGCTGGTAGTTGACCCTGTAATGAAATCCAAAACAAACTCAACTTTGCTGGATGAATCAGGCCAGGAAGCAATGGTCGCTAAACTGTTTCCTATTTGCTATTTGCTCACCCCCAATATCCCTGAAGCCGAAATTTTTTTTGGGAAAGAAATAAAAAACATCGATGACATGAAGAAAGCTGCCAAAAAATTACAAAAAATGGGTCCCAAGTTCGTACTGGTCAAAGGAGGGCATTTGAAAGACGCTCCTGTAGATGTTCTCCATGACGGGCAGCATTACTATGAATTCGAGACGTCACGAGTTCGGACCCGACATACCCACGGTACCGGCTGTACTTTGTCCGCAGCGATATCAACATTCCTGGCAAGAGGGTTACCTGTAATGGAGTGCATTGATAAGGCCAAGAGGTATCTTTACAGGGCATTGAGATTTTCATTGGGTATTGGCAAGGGAATAGGGCCGTTGAACCATTATGCCTCCATAGCTCGGGAGACCGCCAGAACCCGTGTAATAGAGGAATTGGACAAGGCTTTGGAGAGACTGAAACGCCTCAATATCGGCCACCTTATACCCGAAGTGCAGTCCAATCTGGCTTATGCGATCCCGTATGCGGAGACCGTCAACGATGTGGCTTCATTTCCAGGAAGAATAGTCCGATTGATCAATACGATCGATACCTTAAAAAGCGCACGATTCGGGGCTTCCCGTCAGATTCATCATCTTGTTCTGGCTGCTATGGAATACGATCCTGATCGCCGGGCTGCAATGACAATAGGTTATTCCAAAACTCTGGTGAAGAGAATCCGCTCGTTAGGATTTCAGGTTGCCGAATTTGACAGAAGCAGGACACCACCTGACTTGCAAAGTGAAGAAGGTAGTACCTTGGCTTGGGGAGTCCAGGATGTCATGGAAGAACTCGGTAAGGTGCCTGACGCCATTTTTGATAAAGGATCTGTCGGAAAAGTCCCGCTCATAAGACTATTTGGTAAGGACCCGTCCTCAATCGTAGATTTGGTAGCAAAGTTGTAGTTAGGAGAAAGGTCTCTTAAACGAGTTACGAGCTTCCCATGTTCCGATGAAATTTGCCTATTAGAATGAAACGATTTAATTTAAATACATTAAATTTTTTCATTACGGCGTCTAAAATCCTCTACATTTGGTTCAAGATATGCAATCGAAACTTATTGATCTCCATGGAAGGACAATTGATTATTTTCGTATATCAATTACAGATCTTTGCAATTTCAGGTGTATTTATTGTAGGCCCGCCGAGGGAGTGCCCCTAGTTTCCCACAGCGATATCCTGAGATATGAAGAAATTCTCAGAATAGCCAAAGTGGCTAAAAACCTTGGAATGCGTAAAGTTCGTATTACCGGAGGCGAACCTCTTGTAAGACGAGGGGTACTGGATTTTATCTCCAGATTGGTTTCAGAAACGGGACTTGAAGATGTGGCGCTGACCACCAACGGGTCCAAGCTTCAGGATATGGCCTTGTCCCTTCGCAAGGCCGGCTTGAAAAGAGTAAACATCAGTCTGGACACACTCAGACGTGACTGTTTTCGTTCAATTACTGGCGCTGATGAATTGTATCGCGTCCTGAAAGGAATTGAGGCCAGCCTTGACGTTGGTTTTGATCCAATCAAGATAAATGTTGTTTTGCTCAAAGGAATTAATGAACGGGACGTTCCTGATTTTGCAAGGTTAACTATAGATAAACCAGTTGATGTCAGGTTTATCGAGAGGATGCCGTTCGGAGCCGAGATCCCTCCTCCAAATTCACCTGATTCTTTCAGCGCTAAAGACACATTAAAGATAATCGAAAGCGCTTTTGGCAAATTGAATCCTGTCGAACGATCCAAATTGGACGGTCCGGCAACAATGTTCAAACTCGATGGGGCCCTGGGACAAATTGGTGTCATTGATCCTGTGTCGGGCCATTTCTGTGGGAAATGTAATCGTATGAGATTGACTGCGAAAGGTTTCTTAAGACCATGCCTCTTGAATCCTCTTGAAATTGACGTCAGGACATTTTTAAGAACTTCCCCGGATGATAGCCAAATGGAATCATTTTTGGAGGCAGCGGTCTTGATGAAACCTGCTAGCCGCTTTTCAAACATTGAAAAAATCGATGTGGGTATGAACACGATTGGCGGTTAATCATATGGTCACGGGGTTTGCCAACAGTAAAGTTACAGAATGTCTAAATCCAAATTTAATCCTGAATTAACAGTAATAATTGTTAACAGAAATACCTCTGTCCTTTTAATACAGTGTTTGTCAAGGGTCAAGGAATCGGAAATTAAACAACCATTGGAGATAATAATTGTCGACAATGGTTCGACCGACGATTCAGTTGCTCGGGTCAAACAGTTATTTCCGGATGTTCTTGTTTTTGAGGCTGGCAGGAATTTGGGTTTTGCCTCAGCAAACAATCTGGGTTTCTCGATGAGTACGGGTGATTTTGTATTACTGCTCAACACTGATGCCCTATTGGATAAACACTGCATATCGAGGATGCTGGATCTGGTAAAGTCCGACGAAAGCATCGCCCTTGTTGGTCCTCAATTATTAAACGAGGATGGAACAAATCAGACTTCTTTCGAAGCAACTCCCACTCTGGTTACGGAAACTACAAACAGGAGCCTTCTTAAAAGGATATTCCCCAAACGTTATCCAGGGAAAAACGAGCGTCTCAGCCACCCCAAAGATGTTGAAACAATAATTGGCGCGGTAATGCTGGTCAGGCGAAGAGCGTTCAATGAGGTAGGAGGATTTGATCCCAGCTATTTTTTCTTTTTTGAAGAAACAGATCTGGCCCTTAGGCTGCGTTTGGCTGGCTGGAGGGTCACACATGAACCCAAGGCCAGGGCTGTTCATCTTCAAGGGGGCTCTGCCAAGTCCTATGCTTCTGCAGCCAGAATAGAGTTCTACCGTTCACGTTATATCTTTTTCGAAAAGTTTTATGGATCTATGGCGAAGCGTTTTCTGAAAACAGTCGTAATGCTGAATTTGGGAATAAACTTTATAGCTTATGGTGGTATAAATCTGATTACCCTTGGCCTTTTCGAAAAACTTCACGCCAAATTCGAGGTTTGGAAAGCTCTATGGTCATGGCATATTAAGGGATGTCCTAATGGATATGGCCTTCCCCGAGACTAAAAGTCGTATTCGACCATCATGTGATCCTTTCCGCTAAGTTTATTTACACTCTAAGAAAAAATTCTTCTCCAGCGGGCATAACGGCACAGGGCCCCTAGAGCGGTCACAGCTCGCTCAGGGCTAGGTAATACTGTCATACCATGGTCTTGCAATTCCCGGACAAACAATTCTGACCTGTCACAAAAAGTTCCACCTATCGTAGGTTTTCCAAATTCACTGAGCAAGTCAGCCGCCGCGGCGGCTTGTTCCTTTATATAGGCATGAACGAATTGACTCGCCTGCTCAGAACCCTGACCGGATTCCACTACTCCCTGCATCACGCGTTGTTGGGGCATTAAAGTGTAGAGAAACAACAGATCGATATTGTCGTCCTTAAGTAATATTCTTGGTAAGGTAGACATGTAATCATTTAGATTTCTCGCGAATGTCAGATCCACAGGATTTTTGACGCTGGCTGTATGGGGGAGCAAAGGCGCAAGGGCCTCCAGTGTGGTAGGCGCCAACTCGGAAAGTTCGAGGCTGGACCTCTCCGATCTGTCAGCCGCCGCAGCGCCTGGACCACCTGAATGAGTAAGGATCCCAAGCCGGTTTCCTTTGGGCAGGGGCTGAGTCCCCAGTACATAACAAAAATCAAAAAGTTCCTCAATCGATTGGGCCCTAATTATTCCACACTGATTAAAGACCCCATTATATAAACGATCAGGACCGGCCAGAGCGCCAGTGTGTGACTTCCCGGCGCGTCCTCCTGCCTTTGACCCCCCTACATAATAGGCGACTATTGGTTTAATTTTTGAAACCTTCTTGGCAACTTCCAGAAAAAATCGCCCTCTTCGGATACCCTCTATATACAGACCAATTACTTTAGTTTCCGGGCAAAGGGCCAAATATTCTATACAGTCGCACAAATCGATCATTGCTTCATTTCCCAGACTAAAAGCCTGACTAAAACCGAGCCCAAATTTTGACAGATGACCGAACATTTGGGTAATGAAACTACCACTTTGGGAAGCCATCCCAATAAAACCAGCCGAAGCTTCATAAGGATTAAAAGTTGTGTTAAGTTTTATGTGGGAATTGACGACACCTATGCAGTTCGGACCAATAAATTGGATCCCGTACTTCTGGGCTATAAGTATTATTTTTGCCTGTAAATCTTTTCCATCGTCACCCTCTTTTTCGGAAAAACCCGCTGAAACGATAATTGCTCTATTAATCCCGGCTTTTCCACAATCTTCCAAAACATCGGCTACAATAGTTGTGGGAATTACGAGTATTGCCAGATCAACTTTTTCGGGTACATCCTCAATTCTGGAGTAGGCCTTTAAACCTTTAATCTCCTTGTCTCTGGGATGAATCGGGTATACTTGGCCCTCAAAGCCAAGCATCAACAAACTCGACAACTGAATGCTGCCCATTGACATGGGATTGCTGGACGCGCCCCAAAAGGCGATATTCTTCGGATGCATTATTTTATATAAAGGATGGTTTTCGAGATCGTTCATGAACTTCTCCTTGGGAATTTCAAATCTTTCGTAATTATGACTCCGGTTTGTTTTAGGCATGTCAGTATTTTCGCAAATACCTATTTATCCGGTGGACCATCAATTTCCCCGGGCCCGCGCCTGTTTTGTTTTGACACAAGAGCTATCAGGAATTTCGCAAACCACCAGGCTGCGTAGCCCAACATGCTTGATACCATCGCTGTGGGTCCGATGATTAAGGAAACCCAGACGATCCCGTAACCGCTCTCGAGAAAATTATCGTGGTAAAAACTCGCCATTGTAGCGAAGAAGGAACCTATGGCAACAATTGCGCCAATCAATATTGGAGCCGAAAGATCATTTCTCATGCATAGTATGTTAACATTTTTTTGCGGGAAAGTAACAGTGTTTGAAAAAGAGAGATAGGCGTTAATGGCGTAATGATACATAATATCAATATGATAAGTAGGACAATATGATTGATTTAAAAATCAATTCTGACATTCTTTCCACAATCAGGAAGCCAGCGCGCTACATTGGTGGCGAACTCAACGCTGTAGTAAAAGATCCTGAAAAGGCCCGTCTACGTGTAGCCCTAGCTTTTCCGGATGTGTATGAAGTGGGAATGTCTCACCTCGGGCTTAAGATCCTGTACAATATACTTAATTCTAACGAAGATATTTTTGCAGAAAGGGTTTTTGCCCCTTGGCCCGATATGGAACAACAGATGCGGAAAAGGGGAATACCGCTGGGGACTCTTGAAACAGGCTGCGAAGTTCGTAAAATGGATATTGTTGGATTTTCCCTACAATATGAGCTCTGCGCCACAACTGTTTTACAAATCCTGGATTTAGCGGGTATTCCTCTTCGTTCGAGTGAAAGATCGAACAATGATCCTCTAGTACTGGCCGGAGGACCTGTATGTTTTAATCCAATGCCGATGTCGGACTTTTTTGATGCATTCCTGATAGGAGATGGTGAAGAAGCTATTGTTGAAATATGTAACACGGTTAAATCATGGAAACATCACGGTGGCGAAAGGCTTGACCTGTTATCGGAACTTAAGAAAATACGAGGCGTATTTGTTCCTACGCTTCACGATATCGGAGAGACCGTAAACAAAAGAATCGTGTCTGATCTTGACAAGGTGGGGTTTCCTCACAGTTTTGTAGTGCCTTTTTGCGATATAACCCACGATAGGGTGGGTATAGAAATAGCTCGAGGTTGCACTAGAGGATGTCGCTTTTGTCAGGCCGGAATTATCTACCGACCGGTCCGAGAACGAAAAGTGGAAGAGTTGTTAAGTCTGAGCAAAGACTTATTAAAATCTACGGGATGGAATGAAATAGGGTTGTTATCGTTATCCTCCGGTGATTATTCCTCAATTAGTTATTTGGTTAAACGTTTGACGCATGATTTTTCCGACGGCAAGGTCGCAATATCCCTCCCATCACTCAGGACAGATACCTTTGATTCCGATTTGGCGGCTGAAATAAAAAAAGTTAGAAAGACTGGTTTTACTCTTGCTCCCGAAGCCGGAACAGAGCGTTTAAGACGTGTGATCAACAAGGGGAATTCCGAAGAGGATTTAAAATCTGCCATAATATCTGCCTTCAGACTTGGCTGGAAAGCGGTAAAACTCTATTTCATGATTGGCCTGCCAACTGAAACTGAAGCGGATTTGGAAGGAATCGCCGATCTAATTTTCAAAGCCTCCAGATGGGGGAGGGCTGGACAAATTCGAGCTTCCATTTCAACCTTTGTTCCAAAATCCCATACTCCATTCCAATGGGTTGGTCAGATATCCCTGGAAGAAACGTTCAGCCGTCAAAAATTTATAAGGAGCATGATCAGGAAAAAGTCGACGTCCCTAAAATTTCACAACCCAAAAATTAGTTTTTTGGAAGGAATTTTCGCGCGCGGTGACAGAGAGCTAGGTCTGGTAATTGAAACCGCCTTTAAAAAGGGGGCAAGACTTGATGGTTGGGATGAGTTACTGAATTTTCAATTGTGGATGGATTCCTTTGAGGAATCGGGCCTTAACCCAAACCGGTACCTGGAACAAAGATCGTTTACTGAACCTTTGCCATGGGATCCGATTCAATCAGGTGTAAAGAAGTCATACCTGTTGGACGAATTTACGAGGGCCATGCAAAGTGAATTGACCGTTGATTGCCGTTTGGGATCATGTTCGGGGTGTGGAGTTTGCGATTTCAGGGAGGTGGCTCCGGTAATTCACGAAATCTCGGTACAGAAAGTTCCAAATCAACCGGAGGTAGATGGTGAGTTCAAGCCTCAAACGAAGGTGAGAAGATTCAGGTTAAGGTATTCAAAATCAGGAATGATGAAATTCCTTGGACATCACGACATCATGAGATGTTTTGAGAGGGCGTTTCGTCGTGCTGATTTGGAGCCGGACTATTCTCATGGGTTCCATCCACATCCTAAATTAAGGTTTTCACTTCCTACCGCATTGGGGATCGAAAGTTTCGTCGAATATCTGGATTTTGATCTAAGAAATTGCGGTATGGAAATTGGAGACATCTTTGAAACTCTCGAGAACGCTCTCCCGAACGGATTAAAGCCTCTTGAAATATACGAAACGTCATTGAATGAAGCTGACTTGTCTGCTAAAATTCGGACGGTAGTCTACGAAACTCTTTTAGATATAGATTTCAATGAAAATGATATAAGGAATAAGCTGACTCAATTTCTGGAGAAAGAAAGTCTGATAATCTCATTTGGTCCTGAATCGAATAGAAAAGTTAGGGACCTCAAGCAATACGTCTCCTCGATCAGCTTGTCGGGGCAAACCATCACATTAAAGATAAAAATGACCCAGTCCGGCTCAGTCAATCCTTTTGAAGCTATAGGGGCCGTGCTTTGTATATCTCAGGAACAGGCCAGGTCATTGAAAATAACCAAGAAAGAAATCGAATTTGATTCGGGATCCATTTTAGGTGAAGGGAACCAGTATGGGTAACGAAATAATAATGAACGTGACTGACAGAGAAACCCGTCTCGCTCTAATTGAAGATGGGCAGGTGGCGGAAATTCATCTCGAGCGTCGCGGCGAAAGAGGGATAGTAGGCAACATATATAAAGGCAGAGTCATAAAAGTTCTCCCGGGAATGCAGGCGGCTTTTGTTGACATTGGGTTACCGAGGGCGGCATTTCTGTACGTCGGGGATGTCAATCAGCATCCCCAGAATATTGGCCTCGTGGTCCACGAAGAAGGTGAAGAAGATCCTGAAAAACACGAAGAAATTTCATTGCAGGAAGGAATTGAAGATGGATTGGAGTTTATCACTCCGATAGAAGAATTGATCAAAGAAGGAGAGGACATTTTAGTCCAAATATCAAAGGAACCCCTGGGAAGCAAAGGGGCTCGCGTAACTTCACACATTTCCATCCCGGGAAGGCATCTGGTATTTATGCCCACCGTTGATCATATTGGGATCTCTCGCAGAATAGAAAACGAAGCCGAAAGGCAGAGACTCAAGGAAATTATATTGAATATAAAACCTCCGTCGTGCGGACTGATTGTCAGGACGGTCAGCGAGCATGAAAATGAGGAAAAATTAAGAGCTGACCTTGGCTTTCTTGAGGGAACCTGGCAGCTAATAATGGAAAAGGAGAATCAGGCCCGTGCTCCATCTTTGATATATGAGGACCTTGATCTTTGCCTTAGAGGGGTAAGAGATCTTTTTACGGAAAATGTAACACGACTGGTTGTAGATTCATCTGAAACTTGCCAAAGGGTACTTGATTTCATGGATACTTTCATGCCATCACTCAAACCCTGCGTGGAGTTGTATGATGGTGAAGAACCGGTTTTCGATCATTTTGGCATAGAAATGGAACTAAACAAGGCCTTGGGGAGAAAAGTCTGGCTGAAATCAGGTGGATACATCAACATCGACTTTACTGAGGCTCTTGTTGCTATTGATGTGAACACAGGCAGATTCGTCGGTAAACGAAATTTGCAGGAGACAATACTTAAGACCAATCTTGAGGCAGCGAAAGAAATAGCCTATCAACTGCGCTTAAGAAACATAGGTGGAATAATAATCGTAGATTTCATAGACATGGACAGGCCTGCAGACCGGGAAAAGGTTACCAATGCGCTTCAGGAGGCCCTAAAAAAAGACAAGCAAAAAACCAATATACTTAAGATTTCAGAACTTGGACTGGTCCAAATGACCAGGAAACGAACCCGGGAGAGTTTAACCCGAACTCTTTGCGAACACTGTCCGTACTGCGAGGGTAAGGGTTTCCTAAAATCTCAGACAACTGTTTGCTACGAAATATTGAGAGCTATAGCGAGGCAAATTTCTGACGGATGTTCTCGGGACATAAAGGTTACAGCTCATCCGGAAGTTGTAAAATTACTTTTCGAACAAGAGAGCGAGAAAATCGAAGAGATACAGAAGAAACACCGAGCGACTGTTCAACTCAACCCTGACCCAAATTTGCATCAGGAACAATATGAAATCATAAACGGTTAAATCCCTGGCCCCTGATTCGTCATGCTCGCCTCGGACAATCAAGATTTATCGAATAAAAAGGAAACTACTTGAAAAAGCTTTCCAAATGGAGGTCTCCGGAAAAATGGTGGACTGGAGGGATAGTTCCGGTTGATGTCGGGGAGACCTTGCGAATTGTCCCTTACTGGGAAGATCGGGGTCCCGGATCTGAAAGACATGATGTGATAATCGATCCAGGAGCTTCTTTTGGGGCAGGCAACCATCCTACTACGATAATCGCGCTAAGACTTCTGGAGGAAACATTAAATAATTTAGCCAACTTCTCTGGAAAAATTTCCCTGTTTGACATTGGGACAGGGACCGGTGTGTTAGCTATAGCGGCAAAAATTTTGGGGTGTGATTTTGTCGCTGCCTGTGACACGGATCCTTGCGCTATCCATTTAGCTCAAAGAAATACGGATCTTAATTCAAAGTTGTACCCGAAATCAAAGTTGGAAATTTCCTATTTTGTAGGTGAAGTTAGTGTAGCGCCATCAACTTTTGATATTGTGATCGCCAATCTGGCTGCTCCTGTCCTGGTAAGATTAAAATACGATCTAATCTGCAGATCTGGAAGCTATCTAATTCTATCAGGAATACCGGATTCGATGTTCGAGCTGGTGGAGAAGACTTTTTTGAATTCGGGGATGCGTGAGGAACAAACATTTAGTCTAAACGAATGGAACGGATTTATTTTCAAATCCTGCTGAGGGGATAGCAAACGAAGTGGGAGATCATTGGCTATGATCTCCCACTATTGGCGGCTATTCAAATTTCTTTGGCAAGTTTATAAGGATTAGGCTTCGTCTTCCTCACCGTGCTGTTTGCCCATTCCTTTCAAACCGATTAAAGTTGTGCTTCCGCTGGACCAATATTCCAGTAACCCCTCGGAAACCATCCTGTTCACAATGTTTTTTACTTCCCGATTCTTCATATCAGGAATCATCGCGTAGAAATCTTTGAGATAAAATTTAGACTTGGCCTTTGATTTGCCTTGCAGCGTCTCAAGAATTAATTTTTTCGCTTCTTCCTCGGTCATGGAAAGCTCCTTTCCACCGACTAAAACTTAAACTGGGTAGACTGCCGCCACGTGGTATAAGCAAAACGGTAATCGTCAATCAGGTGATGGGTGAATGGAATATTGGTTTTCTCAAAGAACCTTTCCCATCCAATCCTTTCGGCCCAGTCGCCAAGTCTCTCATACTTGTTGGCGTCCTTGGAGTAAACATCTAGAATGTTCTTGACTGCGGCCACGGTTGAAGGCCATCTTGGCGGCTCGTTGGGAATAAACGGGATAACAACCTTCGAGAACTTAGGCTTACTGATACGGTTGGATAATTTTCCACCAACCAGAATAGCTATTCCACTCCCGACCTCATCTGCCAACGGCATTGCGGCGCACATGGTGTAGCAGTTTCCACAGAACATGCATCGTTCTGCGTTAACTTCCAATGATTTTTTGCCATCCGCTGTTTTTGCAGGTTTGATGGCTCCGGTAGGACATGCGGCGATGGCAAGAGGCAACTCGCAGAGTTTATCGATCCACTCACCGTCCACCATGGGCGGTTTTCGATGGATCCCGAGGATAGCTATGTCAGAACAATGGACTGCGCCACACATGTTGAGGCAGCAGGCTAGAGACACGCGCACAGGGGCCGGTAGCCTCATGTGGCCGAATTCCTCATAAATTCCATCCATGACCGCTTTTACGACACCGGAAGCGTCAATGGCAGGTGTATGGCAATGCGCCCATCCCTGGGTATGGACTATGTTGGTCACGCCTGCGCCGGTTCCACCAATAGGGAACTTGTTTGAACCACCAGGGAACTTGCGGCTTTTAAGATCGTCGATTAGAGGCTTAACCTTAGATTCATCAGACACTAGGAACTCAATATTGTTTCTGGTGGTGAACCTCAGGTAGCCTTCACAATATTTGTCGGCTATGTCACAGATTTCTTTGAGGTGCTCGACACTCATCAAACGGCAACCGCCAACTCGGACGGAGCAAAGCTTGTCTCCAGATTCAGCCACGTGAACGAGTACTCCGGGTTGCGGAATCTCGTGATAAAGCCATTTCCCTTTGTTCTTTTGGACGACAGGTGGTAGGAATTCCCCATAATGTCTGGGGCCGATATCAGTAATTCTATCTTTCAACGGTTCGCTGGGATCGTAAGGCATCTTGTTGACCTCCCTTTACCTCTGATGTTTCGCTCGGAAAGCTTCGATGTCTCGGGTCCATCCGCCCTCAACTTCTTCCTCTTTCCAGAAAATGTATGGATTGGATCTTGGCTCATCAACCATTCTTGGATCAGGATCAAGTTCGCAGATTCTGAGAAATTCCTGGAAGGATTTCCTTTGAATCAATTCACCAAGACGCTCCCTGTTTTTGCCTTCTTCCATCCACCAATCCCAAACTTTCTCAACAAGCTCTTTTGCTTCATCAAAGGGGGATTCCATTTTCATGAAAGGAACCGTCAGTGTGGCCATTTGGGCGCCTTCAAGGATAGGGGCTTTTGCGCCGAACAGAATGGACGCGCCAGTATCCAGACCTTTTCTCAGAGCTCGAGGCATAACATTTAGGCAATGCATACAGCGGACGCATTCCTTGTTGTTGATTTCGAGCTTTGATCCATCCCAACGAATACAACCGGTTGGGCAAAGGTCAATAACTTCTTTTTGAATGTCGAATTTTCCCCAATCTCTACCTGAATAAGCTCCGGCGTTAGGCGCCAATTCCCCACCTACATAAGCCTTTACCGCAGCCTGATCTATACGAATGTCATCTCTCCATGTTCCAATAAAAGACATGTCGGAACGGGCGATAGACGCCACGCAACCGTTAGGACAACCGTCAAACTTGAATTTGAACTTGTAAGGAAACGCCGGGCGATGAAGTTCGTCCTGATATTCATGAGTTAGATTATCGCAGGCTTCCTGGGTGTCATAGCATGCGAATTCACATCGGGACTGCCCCAGACAGCATTCAGGAGTTCTGAGGTTTGATCCGGATCCCCCGAGGTCCTGATTCAACTCATGAGTCATTTCAAAGAATAGAGGCTCAAGGTGATCAGTTGTTGTGCCGAGGAAAACGATATCACCAGTGGAACCGTGCATGTTGGTGAGCCCGCTGCCATGATGTTCCCATAGGTCACAAAGGCTTCTCAGGAATTTCGTAGTATAAAATTTACTCGATGGTTGGTTTACTCGGACGGTGTGGAAATGAGCCACACCGGGGAACATCTTTGGTTGGTCACAATAGCGTCCAATGATGCCACCGCCGTAACCGAATACGCCAACGATACCACCATGCTTCCAGTGCGTGACCTTGTCCTCGTAGGATAATTCCATTACTCCCAACAAGTCTTCAGGAGCGTCTTTGAGAATGTGTTTTCCTTTTGCCGCCTGCTGCTTGATATCAGACACAAAGCTAGGCCACGGCCCCTTTTCTAATTCATCAAGCATAGGGGTATTGTGTTTTCCCATTAAAGGTTCCTCCTCTCTACTTAGGTCTTCTGCGATTCGAGTGATCGTGATCTATTCCAGTGGCCAGAAACAAAAAACGCCGGTCTACCCGACTTTTCAAGCTTGTTGAGCTGATTAGAATTTAGTCAAACAGGCGAATTTATTGAGCATGAATGAAAAAGGCCACCGAATTGAAGATTCTTAAAAACTTAATGCAAATGTATCTGTCAAGTCAAGGAAAAAATCCAAGAGTTTTAGTAAATAACATCTTCTAGAATTATGTCGGCTTGAGCTTGTGATGACACGCTAAACAGGGTAGTCTTCGTTTTATAAGGAACAGCACATGCCATTCAACGAGCCTAGATTTAGATTCATGAATTATGCTCCCAATGGTAATCCCGGGGTCATGGATTCGAGAGACCTCCTGCGTCCCATAGTCCTGTCAAGGGACGAATTTTGTTCGTCAGACTCACATCCTATTACCTATTTACGATATATGGAGGCCATAAAAACCTTCGTCTTGGAAAACCTTGAAGGTCTCTATTACATGGTTTCTCAGAGAGCCGGCTACAACGCGTCAATAAAATTAATAGATTTGGTAGCCGAAAAACGTGGCGCTGATTATTTCCCCGCCTCTGTGAGAGTTATTACGATTGACGGTGAGTTTTGGTTCGCCGCAAATGTGGCTCTTACAGATCGGGGATTGTCCAGGATCAGGCAGGATTATGATTTACTAAAGTTTCTTGGGCACAAATTCACGGAAAAATATTTACCCCAGGTATTTTTTATTAATTCAAGCGGAGACCCCAGTTCATCATGTACAGAACAGCCAAACCGGATTTTTCTTGCTGAGTGGTTTAGGGGATATTACGAATTTCACGTTACCGATTCAGTCAAAGATGACAGTCCTCTTTTTAGTTTGTGGGATACAGACCATGGTTTTTTTGAATTTCCAGAATCGATTGCTGTTGAACTCATGGAACAAGTAGCTTATGTTTTAAGCTCTTTTTTTAATCTGGAGACATTTCAGGAGATATATCCATGGCATCACGCTGCAGGTGATTTTATTGCCCAACTGGACCCCGTTGTTGATTTAAAGTTGATATCGGTAAGGCAATACCAACCCCGTGTTTCATTTCCGGATTATTCTGACGAAAATTTGACTCATGCGCTATTGGTATTTTTGGCCAATCTCACCATCCGAGCTCGAATCGACAGGGTAGACGGCACTGGACAATTCACCTGGTTGAAGGGTCGAAAATTTGTCAAAGCGGTTTTGGCGGGATTTCTGAAATCCATGACAGCAAAAAGGGTCAAGAGTGATGGTAACTATGATTTTCAGAAAAAATTTATTAAAACTTTGGGCGCATTGAGTGTGCAAGACTGGGCTAAACTGCTCATCGACACAATCGAATCCTATGACAGCAGAGCTCCGGACTTTGGAACAATCAAAAGCAATTTGGTAGATCATGTTTTTGATGTATACCAGGCTTGTCAGGAATTGATGACCAAAGACTAAAAGCGCCTAATTTGATTAAAGTAATTTTTAATAAATGAACATTCCTCGACTTCTTATAGCCGCTCTAAAAGGTGGATCCGGTAAGACCCTGGTGACTGTAGGGTTAGTTGCAGCCTTGCGAAGACGAGGGTTGTGCCCAAGCGTTTTTAAAAAAGGCCCGGATTATATAGATTCCGGCTGGCTTAGTATGGGCGCAAAACGACCGTGCTACAATCTGGACCAATATCTGTGTCATCGGGACATTGTCCTGGGATCGTTTATGATGCGGTCAGAAGGTTCGGGGATCGCTGTCGTAGAAGGTAACAGAGGCCTTTTTGACGGGGTCGACAATCAGGGGTCGTATAGCAGCGCTGAACTGGCAAAGTTACTCTCAAGTCCGGTAATCCTTATAATCGATTGCGTAAAAATGACAGGAACAGCAGCCGCCCTGGTTAAAGGATGCCTTCAGTTTGATCCGGAACTTCCACTGGCGGGCATAATTCTTAACCGTGTAAAAGGTTTACGACACGAGAAAGTCGTCCGACAATCTATTGAACGCATTTGTGATATTCCAGTTCTTGGAGTTATGCCCGGCATGTCATTGAAAAATTTTCCGCAGAGGCATCTCGGATTGTTACCTATACATGAACATCCTGCGTCAGTGAAGTTTATAGATGAAGCGCAAATTATAGCTGAAAATAATCTCGAACTTGATCAAATTATAAAGGTGGCGCAAACAGCCAAAACCCTGCGCCCGATTTTAGACTCGCTCAAAAACCAAAATGATCTTTGCTGTTCACCACGTGTGACAATAGGGATCCTTCGTGATTCGGCTTTTCATTTCTACTATCCTGAGAATATAGAAGCCCTCGTATCCCGTGGCGCCTACGTAACTGAAATCAGCGCTCTAGAATCAAAATCCCTACCCGATATTGACGCTCTGTATATTGGCGGTGGATTTCCTGAAACAAATGCTGATCGTCTTTCGGATAACAGGCCGTTTCTGGCTTCAGTCAAGTCTTTTGTCGAATCAGGTGGCCCGGTTTATGCTGAATGTGGTGGTTTCATGTTCCTGGCTCGAGATTTGGTGGTAGATCACAAAAAATTTCCCATGGTTGGCGCTTTCTCTGCGAGCTCCATACTGAACAGAAAACCTCAAGGATTAGGATACGTCGAACTGAAAGCCAGATTTAACAACCCTTTCTTCAAGTTGGGGAAAACATTAAAAGGGCATGAATTCCACTATTCCACAATGGTAATTCATGACAATAAGAATTCTCTCCAGACATTTGACGTTTTGAGAGGACATGGTATTGATGGCAATCATGATGGCCTAAGCGTGAAAAATACGCTCGGGTTATACACACACGTTCATGCTTTGGGGGAACCAGGTTGGGCTGATGCGATGATTCGAAAGGCTCGAGAATTTCAACTTACCAAAATACTTCATAACGAAAACACGAGAAATGCAAAAATCCCCGAGGTTCATGGTTGCCGCCCTTAGAGGCGGCGCTGGAAAAACACTGCTCACTCTTGGAATAACAGCCGCTTTAAGAGATCGGGGGTTGTCTATAGCCACGTTCAAAAAGGGACCCGATTATATCGACGCCGGGTGGTTAGGCAAGGCTGCGCAAAGTAAATGTCACAACCTTGATTCTTATCTTTTTGACGCAATCACTATCAAGAGCTCATTTTGTGTCGGTTCCTCCGGCTCGAACATGGCTATAATCGAGGGTAACAGAGGCTTATACGATGGTGTGAACGCGTCGGGAGAGTATAGTTCGGCCGAACTCGCAAAGCTTTTGGATTGTCCTGTCGTGCTCGTGGTTGACGCGTCGAAAATGACTCGCACAGCGGCGGCCTTGGTGCTCGGATGCAAACTTCTAGACCCTTCGATATTGATAAAAGCCGTGATACTGAACAAGGTCTCTGGGGCAAGACATGAAAAAACCTTACGTCAGTCCATAGAGGATTATTGTTCGATTCCCGTTATTGGGTGTGTTCACAAACTGTCGCTGGACAATTTCCCCCAAAGGCATCTCGGGCTTTTGCCGCTCTTTGAGCACGGTAGCGCCAATGATTTAATAGTTCAATCAGCACGGGTTGCCGAACAATCAGTGGACCTTGACAGGCTGGTAGAGATAGCGAGTTCGGCGTCCCCCTTTGCCTGCGAGGATTTGATCGGGAATGAGGGAATAGTTAATCCCACGCACGCCGATCTAAAGATAGGGGTACTAAGAGATTCCGCTTTTCAATTCTACTATCCGGAAAACTTGGACGCCTTGCAGGCTACTGGAGCCAGGTTAATTGAAATTACCGCGCTTGACGCAAAACCTTTTCCCGGAGTCGATGCTCTTTATATAGGCGGCGGCTTTCCAGAAACGCACGCGGAGCGGTTGGCAAACAACACTATATTTAAGAAATCGCTTCATGAAGCAGTTGAATCCGGGCTCCCGGTTTATGCTGAATGTGGGGGATTGATGTACCTCGCTAGAGAACTGACTATCGACCATGCGACATTTCCCATGGTTGGGGTCTTTGACGTAAGCGCAGTTCTGGAAAGAACGCCTCAAGGGCATGGTTATATGACAGTTGAAGTAACCACCGCTAATCCATTTTTCCCCCTCGGGTCCGTGCTTACTGGACACGAATTTCACTATTCATACATATGCTCGAGCAAACCCGATCAAAACTTGTATGCTTTTAAGGTCTTAATAAGCACGGACCCGAGGGGGAAAAATGATGGTATTTTCCGAAACAACGCTCTGGGAACATACTTACATCTACACGCTTTGGGGACGAGGGAATGGGCTCCGAACGTCCTAAAACTGGCTGCGAGATATAATAAAGCGAGAAAATCCGGCTCAATCATCAGTAAAAACGTACAAAATTGAAAAAGAGGCTAACCTCAAAGGGCGGGAATTTGATTTGAAAAATTCTATCGTATCTTTAAGGCTGAAAATTAAGGAAATTTTAGGTCCCGAAGGAATCATGGCGAGGACTATTCCAGGATATGAATACCGGGAACAACAGATAATCATGGCTGAAGCAGCGCTTTCAGCGCTACTTGCCGAAGATACTCTAATAATTGAAGCCCCTACAGGAACAGGGAAAACTTTGGCTTACCTGGTCGCTGCCGCGCTGAGTGACAAGAAGGTCACCATATCTACTGGAACGAAAAACCTGCAAGAACAGCTTTTCTTCAAGGATATTCCCTTCATCCAAAAGGCCATTTTCCCGAATCTAAAAGCTGCTCTTTTAAAAGGCAGAGGCAACTTCATTTGTCATCAAAGGTTCAAAAATTATCTTCGACAGCCAAGTTTTTATGAACAGTGGGAAGAGAAACTTCTTGAAAGCATTGTCAAATGGTACCAAATCACCATTGCCAATGGGGAAGGAGATCGATCTGAAATAGACGATCTACCAGATGAAAGCCCACTCTGGTCTGAAATTTGCTCCACGGCTGAAACGTGTGTCGGACGTAACTGTTTCGACTTTGAGAGATGCTTCGTGCAAAAAATGAGGTCCAAAGCGGCTGAAGTTGATTTGCTGGTCGTTAATCATAGCCTTCTGGCTTCTGACCTGGCTGTGAAGGCTAGTGGTCGGGGTGGGGTTATTCCGCGGTTTGACGCGCTTATAGTGGACGAAGCGCACGCCTTCGAAGAAGCGGTGACACAACATTTCGGTTTCCATTGCGGAGTTTACAAGATCAGGAAATTTATAAAAGATTGCAGGTTTCAACTTGCCCAGGCGGAAATAAAAGAAGAGAAGTTTGACAAGGAACTCCGAAGGTCTGAAGAACACACGAAAATTCTGTTTGCTGTTTTTGAGGAAAAACCAGAATCAAGAATCAGGATAGACCCCACTGACCCTCGTGTTGTAGAAGCCAGATCGTATCTTACCCGGTCGCTGAACGGACTTTTTTCGATGTTGGGAGCGGTCTCCAAACAGAGTGAAGAACTCAAAAATATTGCCAAACGAGCGCAGGAATTATGTATTGAAATAGACACCATATTTGGTCCAGTATCCGGAGGCGGCTACGCGACGTGGGTAGAAAAAAGAGGTCGAATGGTCGCAGCTCACGCTTGTCCCATTGAGATAGGCACAGCTCTTAGATCCAGGCTTTACGAAAAAGTCCCTGGGATAGTGTTCACCTCTGCTACCCTTGCCACCGCTGGATCTTTTGAATATTTCAAATCAAGTATAGGACTCAACGGAAGCTTGCCTCCGATGGAACAGATTCTGGACAGTCCATTCGACTATAAAGCGCAAACGCTCTTCTACATTCCTGAATCGGTTCCGGAACCTAATTCCCCAGAATTCACATCCATCCTGAACCAAAAGATCGAAGAGATCGTTTTGGTGACAAAAGGCAGGGCTTTTGTGCTATTCACTTCGAACAGGAACATGGATCTGGTTTTTCGTCATTTGAAGGACAGACTGCCGTTTCCTCTTCTGCTTCAGGGCACAAAGCCCAAAACGAAACTTCTAGAAGAATTCAAGAAAAACAAGGGGGCGGTTCTCTTTGGAACATCCTCCTTTTGGGAAGGGGTGGATGTTCAGGGAGACGCTTTGTCATGCGTGATTATCGATCGATTACCTTTTGCTCCACCTGACGATCCGATCCTCTCGGCCAGGGTTGAACTTATAAAATCCAAGGGGAAGAATCCGTTTTTCCTGTTGCAGGTCCCGATGGCGGTCATCGCCTTGAAACAAGGTCTTGGCAGGCTAATTAGGAACCGGACTGATCACGGGGCGCTGTGCGTTATGGACACGAGAATTTTGACCAAAAGCTACGGTAAAATCTTTTTGGAAAGTCTTGATAAAAGCCCTTTTACGAGATCATTGGACGTTGTGAAATCGTTCTTTGGGACAACAAGCGCATAAGTTATTGCATGCATGTTTTTGGCGTAGCTCCTATTTCCGGCGATTTTGGATTAAAATAATCTTATGTTTCAAATTAAATCCAAACAAAAGTCCTTTGATGAACTACTTATCGAAATTGAAGGAAGTATTTCGGTAGAAAACGCGGCTTTTGTAAACGATGAACTAACAAGAATACTCGAGTCTCAACCTCTGAAAAACATGGAGCTAGACCTTGTTGGAATAAACTATCTGGACGGCTCAGGAATAGCTGTAATTCGAAACTTTGTCCGCAATTCAAACATGCTCAGGAATACGGTGACCTTGTCAAATGTTCCTGCCGAGGCAAAACGTTTTCTCGAAACGAAACAATGCCAGATCAATGAAAGTACAAGCATACTGGAGGGAATAGATGAACCGGATTTCTCTGAACAGGTCGGTCAGGGGCTACTGGTTCTAAAGCAGAGCGCCTACGATATAATAACCTTTCTGGGAGCCGTAATTGAAGCGTTTGTGACGGGATTTCGCCGTTCAGCTTCTATCAAATGGGACGGGTTCACCAGAATTTTTGAAAAGGCCGGGGTTGACGCTGTACCTATAGTAGTGATTCTGAGCCTGCTCATGGGGGCGATACTTGCGTTCCAGGCTGCCATACAATTGAGAAAATTTGGGGCCAATATATTTGTGGCCGATTTGGTAAGTCTTTCCATTTGTCTTGAGATGGGGCCTCTACTGACAGCTCTGATCATGTCTGGGCGTTCGGGGGCCGGATATGCCGCGCACATAGGCTCTATGCAGGTTTCAGAAGAAATCGACGCTTTACGGGTGTTGGGAATAGATCCTGTCTTGTACCTTGTTTGTCCTAGAATCATCGCTGTAGCCCTTGCAGCGCCATGCCTGACACTGCTTGCTGATGTTATGGGAATAATAGGTGGATGCCTTGTGGCAGGATTTTCCCTGGATGTCACACCCGCTACTTATTTCAATCAGGTGAAAAAAGTTTTGGAAATAAGTGATGTATTAAAAGGGCTGACAAAAAGCTTCATTTTTGGGATCCAAATTGCAGGTATTGGTTGTCTCAGGGGTTTTCAGGTTAGGGGCGGGGCTGAAAGTGTCGGGGCAGCTACTACATCTGCTGTAGTAACGTGTATATTCGTTTTGACAGTAACAAACGCGGTGTTCGCTGTTCTGTTTTACTATTTCCCAAGAATCTGGTCATTTTAGTTTTTTAAACACATTGTTTAACGTGTGATGTCTAAGCTTTAAGGGGCGGCTTTGGCGGAAAAACAATCAGTCTCGGCAATTTCGGCTCGTAACATTTCAGCGGGCTATGCTGAACAGATAGTGATTCGTGATATTTCATTTGAGATCCCTAAAGGGGAAGTTTTTGCTATAATGGGTCGTTCAGGATGCGGGAAAACAACTCTCTTTAAAGTCATGGTGGGCTTGCTTAAACCATTAAAGGGGGAAATTTATTATGGCGCCTCGAAAATGGAGCCGATCTCTGAAAACCCGCAATTAGGTATTTTACGAAAACTGGGTGTTCTCTTTCAGGGTGGGGCGCTTTTCAGCTCAATGACGATAGCCGATAACGTCGCTTTGCCATTGCGACAGTTAACCTCTTTATCTAAAGATGTCATAAAAGAACTGGTTTATTTGAAATTGGACCTGGTTGGTTTGAGTGATTCAGCCAGGAAGTTGCCTGATGAACTGAGTGGAGGTATGAAGAAAAGGGCGGCCTTAGCAAGGGCCCTGGCCCTGGACCCTGAAATTCTTTTTTTTGATGAGCCTTCGACCGGTCTAGACCCGCTTACCAGCGCTGAGCTTGATCAAACGATACTCAATATAAATTCATCAATTAGAACAACAATTGTGGTTATAACTCATGAACTCAGGAGCGCGTTCGCAATTGCCGACCGCGCTATTTTACTGGATCCGGTAGACAAAACGGTAATAGCTCAAGGCCCACCCCAAGAACTCAGGGATTGTTCTACGGATCAACGAGTACGTAATTTCTTTCAGGGACACGGAGGCTAAAACAAACGTCTTTTTGTGTTTGTCGAAAATAAATTGGAATTTCAAATGGTCCAAGTGTATTTGACTTCTGTCAATTTCATGTGTCAATGATGCCAAAACGCGCCACTGGAGTTTTGACGCTTAATTGGTTTGATGGAGATTGAAATGTATAAGCAGTCAACAAAATTTAAAGTAGGTCTGTTTCTGATATTGGTCTTTATGTTGACTGTCACCATTCTAATCTGGTTGGGGGCTTCAAGGTATTTTGAAGGTTCACAGACTGTAGTGGCATATTTTTCTGAGAGTGTGCAGGGTCTGGAGTCAGACAGCCCTGTTAAATTTAGAGGTGTGCCTGTGGGGCGTGTGAAAAAAATTCGTATGGCTCCTGACGGCAGATTAATTGAGGTTGTAATGGGGCTTAATAGAAATTTTAAAGTTACTGATGACCTGGGGGTCAAAATGAACTTGCTGGGACTTACAGGTCTAAAGTATCTGGAAATGGATTCTTTCAGCAAGGACCAATATAAAGAGCCGATTGAACTCGATTTTAAGCCCCGATATAGGGTCATACCTACGTACTCTTCTGATATAAAAGAAATCGGAGCCGCCCTGGAAAACGTATTCCAGAAACTCAAAGCGCTGGATATAGAAAGAATCTCAAATCATTTCTTAAAAGTTTCGTCCAAGTTGGACGAGATCCTGTCGAATTCGAAAGTGGATTCCATCGGAGCCGATACTGCAGACGCAATTCGTGAAATAAAGGAAACAGCCCGAAAAATTAACGACGATTTGTCCAAAGTCCAACTGGGAAAGTCTTTGACCAAAACTATAGATAAAACCAATGAGTTCCTCCAGGTCAGTACGGAAACAATGAGGAATGCGGACAGAATGATACGAAGAACTGACAACAACATTAGTTTGTTGACCCAGAAATTGGACAGGAGCGCCGATAATCTCATTGATTTCACCAGAATGATCAAGAACAAACCATCCAGCATCATTTTTGGGCCTGGTGAAAAATCAGGTGAAGGCAGATAGGCTCTAACAATTTTCATTGTTCCAGCAAGCGACCTTGGCTGCGAATTATTTGATCCATTTTTTATCAATCCGTGACGCACAAAGGAATCTAACGATCCAAACACGCTCTGGCAGTGATTTTTTTTCCACTCTAATAGCCGGTATGATATGGTTCCAACCTAGTTGGAATGAAAATTTAGGCTGAAAGAAAAATTGCTGAAATTTCCAATGAGTTGGAACTTTCTTGTTATATGTCTATCTATGGCGACTATAACGTCATATGGTTGCGGGCTTTGGAACAAAGACGCCATCGTATTTCACGCAATAAATTACCCAGTTCCCGAGAAAACAGCGGAATTGACAATCCCTGAAACTATAATGGTGTATCGATTTCTGATGGATTCTTCGGTTGATACGCACAATCTCGTGATCTCCGATCAAAATTCGAAGACAAAGGTTGTCAGCAATTACGCCTGGCCCTCAGATCCGTCGGCAATGCTTACCGAATTGGTCATCAGGGACCTGGAAACATCGGGTGTATTCCAAAAGGCAGTTGATCAAACAAGTAATGTCCCTTATAGATATGCTTTGGAAGGAACGATCAAAAAATTTCAGGGCATCGTTAATAATTCCAAAGGCTCAGGTTTGCTTGAGGCGGAAATCAGACTAATAGACTTTGAGCCCAGCACTGCTGGCCAAAACCAACTGATGAAAAAGGATTACGCCTTAGAAGTTCGAAGTGACGATACCAGTTCCAAATCATTGGTAAAGGCTTTGGATAAAGGAGCAAGGGAACTATCTCAACAGTTAAGGAACGATATAAGGAAAGCGATCAAAAGAAATCTATAATTATCAGTCCGTAGTTTCACACGGGATGCTCATGGTATTATTATAACATTGAGCGCGAGGCGAGAAATGAAACGCATAATGGTTGTTGACGACGAAAAACATATCTGTGACCTTTACAAGATGGAACTTGAAGACGAGGGGTATACAGTTACTCTTGCTCATTCAGGCCTGGAGGCTCTCCAACAGGTAGAAGACGCCCCTCCTGATTTAATTGTTCTGGATATACAAATGCCGGGAATGGATGGGGTGGAAACACTAGAAAAATTATTAGGTAAAGACAAAGGGATTCCAATAATTCTCAACACTGCTTACAGTCATTACAAGGACGATTTTACGACGTGGGGAGCCGACGCATACGTAATAAAATCATCCGATACATCCAGATTGAAGGCAGAAATCAAAAGGTTGTTAAAAGAATGAATCTCAAAAACGAAATGAAGGGGACTTTATGTATACTGATGGCAGGTGGTAAAGGAGAACGTCTCTATCCGTTAACCAAAGCCAGGGCTAAACCATCAGTGAGATTCGGTGGCATTTACAGAATAGTTGATTTCACCCTCTCCAACTGCCTGAATTCAGATATTAGAAGAATTTATGTTCTTACCCAATACCGCTCAGTTTCTTTGGACCGTCATATTCGTTTAGGCTGGAACATTTTTAATCATGAGTTAGATGAGTTTATTGAATGTGTTCCACCTCAGCAAAGAAACGTGGACCGGTGGTACAGGGGAACAGCGGACAGTATTTACCAGAATATATATATTCTCCAGAGGGAGCGTCCGAAACGAGTACTGATTCTTTCCGGAGACCACGTTTATAAGATGAATTACAACGATATGTTGGCCTACCACATAGAAAAGGGAGCAGATCTTACCGTTGCCGGAGTAGAGGCTTTAAGGGATGAAGCCAAGGCCTTTGGCGTTATAGGATGCGACGACAATTTCCGCATCATTGACTGGGAAGAGAAACCTGCCAACCCGAAATCTGTTCCTGGTAAACCGGACAGGTCTTTTGTCTCAATGGGGGTCTACATTTTCAATACTGAATGTCTGGTAAAAAATGTAATCGACGATGTTAAGGACGCTAATTCCTCTCATGACTTCGGTAAAGACGTCGTCCCCAAAATGATAAAATCGAACAAAGTCTATGTTCATAGTTTTAGAGAGGCGAACAATGAATCTGGGAATTATTGGAGAGATATCGGAACGCTTGACGCGTACTGGCAGGCAAACATAGACCTGTGTTCGGAAAAGCCGTTATGTAACCTTTATGATCAGGATTGGTCCATAAGGACTTATCAGGAGCAGGTTCCTCCAGCTAAAATCGTAACGTCTTATTTGTCCAATTGTTCAGTCTCCAGAGGAGTGGAAACTGTAAACTGCATAATTTCCGGAGGTTGCCTGATTTATGGAGCAAGAATTGTGCGATCGGTTCTTTCTCATGGCGTTTTAGTTGGCGAAGGAAGTATAATTGAAGACTCCGTTTTGTTGGATACGTGCCAGATCGGGAGAGACGTTAAAATCAAGAAGGCAATTATTGATCATGAAGTTTATATACCTGATGGGACTATAATTGGCTATGATCATAATCAGGATCGACAGCGTTTTACTATATCGCCCGGGGGAGTGGTTGTTGTTCCGAGAGGCATGAGTCTTGAATAATTTCGAACAAGTCCCTTGAACTGGCTAGATATCCTCAAAATATGGCGGTCAAACTCATTAGAGAGCTAAAGGCGTTTAAATATGGATGAGCTAATTATAGAGGGAAGACGCATCGGATATGGATGTTCACGTAGCAATTTTGACGCTTCCCAGACAACGTTGTTGTTTATACATGGATCAGGCGGCGACAGAGAGGACTGGCGCTTCCAGCTTGATGGATTAACCGCGCCTGGCGCTGTCATGGCCATTGAGCTACCTGGCCATGGCAAATCTGATCCCCCTGGAGAACAGTCGATTTCTGGTTATGCGCGATGGGTGGAATTGTTTGTGACTAACCTGGGACTCAAACGAGTAGTCTTGATGGGATGTTCTCTCGGCAGCGCCATCACTCAATGGATGGCTCTTCATCCCCAGTCGTGGCTAGTCGCAGCCGGTTTAATTGGCTCTGGGGCCCGGTTAAGGGTATTGCCGTCTTTACTGGATGGACTTATAAATGAACCCTCCAAGGCATTACAATCGCTGGCATCTCACTGTCTGTCAAGTTCCTGCGCTGACTCACTAAGACGATCAATTGAAGAAAAATATGGAAATTCCGACCCCATGATTATTCATGGAGACCTAAGCGCTTGCGATCAATTTGACGTTATGGACACTGTCCATAGAGTTTCCGTCCCAACTTTAATTGTTGTTGGCCAAGAGGATCAGCTCACGCCGGTGAAGTATTCGCGATTTCTAGCTGAAAAAATCGAGAGATCAAATTTGGTTATCATCCCTGGCGCTGGGCACCTGGTAATGCTGGAAAGGCCAAATGAATTTAACGAAGCGACCCAGAAGTTTTTAAACAGTCTATGAGATAAATTTTTCTAAGTGACGATCATGGAAATTACGAAAAGGGTATGCGAGGCCCGTCTCACTAATGGATTTCACCTCCGAATTCAACTCTGTTCCTACCAAGGTTTTTGGCTTTGTAAAGGGCTTCATCGGCTGTGTTGATTACATCGTCAATATTTTTTCGCTCATTTGAGTTAACAGTCACAACCCCAAAACTTAAAGTCACGTGTGGTGAAATTTCAACACTGTTGATTTTGTTGTCCTCAAAAGAGGATCTCAATCGATGAGCAACCTTTAAAGCCTCATGAGTGTTACAACTTGGAAGTACAAGGAGAAATTCTTCTCCTCCATATCTTCCTACCGCGTCATAGGGTCTTACCGATAAATTAAATTTAGTTGCTGTTTGTCTTAGAACTTCATCTCCACAAAGGTGACCGTAAGTGTCATTAATCTCTTTGAAATGGTCGACATCCGCCATAATGATGGCCACCGGGGTCATTTCTCGCCGACCCCTCGCTAGCTCCCTATGAAGGATACTCAAAATTGAATACCTGTTCCAAAGACCGGTAAGAGAATCGTGACTAGCCTGAAACTCAAATTTCTCCAATGCCTTTAACAGATCTTCCTGAAGCTGAACAATTCTTGTGGCCGCTCTAATCCTTACACGAAGCTCCTGAGGCTCAAAAGGCTTGGTGATGTAGTCATCCGCCCCGGCTTCCAGCCCTTCAATGATGTCTTCCTTACTACTTCTAGCTGTTAACAGTATTATATATGTATACGGTTTGGTTTCCATCTTGCGTATTTCACGGCTTAAAGTGAGTCCATCCATTCCCGGCATCATCCAATCAAGTACAACGAGTTTTGGAGATTCATCGGCGTTCAATTTCTCCCAGGCCTGTGCGCCATCTGAGCATACAACCACCTCGTGTCCCCAGTTCTTGAGTTGAACCTCCAGGAGGCGACGAGTTATGACATCGTCTTCGGCTAAAAGGATTTTCAATTTGTTTAATTCCTTTTACAAAGGCAAAATGAAGTCTCGAACAGCCACTAGATAATAGTCCATAATTGGATAATCAAAAATCTGTTTAGGCGATACCGTCAGTTCAACCTGACGGTCAATACTCCAATTATCCAAAAATCAATAAAAAGATACGAACGTTTTTACGAAAACAAACTGGCTCCACCAAAATTGTTAAGCAATCAACTTATGATTCTGAGGCGTTAGCTCTTTTAAAATATTCAATGATTTGCCGCGCATCTTTTGAAGTAATTTCCGGAACACCAGTCAGTTGTTCTTCGGTAGCCATTAATACGCCTTTGAGGCTTCCAAAAATGTTTAACAGGGCAGCGCCTTTTTTTGGGCCTATCCCTGGCACGTCAACAAGATCGGAACGAATAACTGATTTAATCCTTCGATTGGTGTGGAATGAGTGAGCGTACCTATGAGCTTCATCCCGGATCTTCATGATGGCCAACAGGCAACCATCTCCTTTCGGAAGGGTAAGGGGATTTTTTCTGGTGTACAAGTATATTTTATCGATATCATCCGGACCTCGACCCTTGGCTATAGAAATGACAGGTGGCCTTTGGCCTTCAGGAAGGTTTTTCAAAGCCTCCATAGCCGCGTTTAGCTGAGATTTGCCGCCGTCGATAACCAGTAAATCACCTAGTATATCATCCTCCCGATGGGTGATTCTTCTTGAAATAACCTGATAAATCATTCCAGGATCGTCCTGATCATCGAAATCGCGTATTCTGAATTTCCTGTAAGCAGACCGTAGTGGTTTTCCATCCATAAACGCCACTTTCACTCCTACTGGTTCCACTCCACTGATATTTGAGATGTCATAACATTCTAATAACTTGAGAGGACTGTCGAGTCTAAGTTTGGCTGCCAGGCGATCCAGGGCGTTTTCTTTTGATTTCCTTTGTTTTTCTCGTTCTGAGGCCACATAAGCGTTCTTTAACGCTAGTTGAATGAGCCGCGCTTTCGGCCCTCTTAAGGCTGTACTAATATTTACTTTGGAACCCCTAAGATCTGATAACCAGGATTCTATTATTTCCTCACTTTCCAACCGTCTGGGAACAATGATTTCAGGGGGTACATATGTAGTATCGTCGTAGAACTGCTTTATAGAAGAAGTCAAAATTTCATGTTCATCAAGAGTTGAATTTTTAATAATATAAGATTCCTCAGCCAGAAGATTTCCTTTTTTAAAGGATAATATCTCGACAACATATGCATTTTCAGGGAGTTCCAGGACCACAAAAACGTCTTGGTCCTTGAAATGGAAAAAAGACACATTCTGCTTTTGTAATGTACGTTCTATAGCATATAGTTGATCTCTTAGGCGAGCTGCTTCCTCGAATTGTAGCTCCTTTGACGCCTTTTCCATTTCTTTCTTGAGGTTATTCGTCAATTCTTCACTTTTCCCTTCCAGGAAAAGAATCACACTTTCAACCATCCTCCGATATTCTTTTGGATCTACTTTCCCTGCGCATGGACACATGCATCGGTTCATCTGATAATTCAGACACGGTCGTTTTGCTGTAGCTATCTGCCGGTCGGAGCATTGTCTGAGCGGGAAAATCTTTCGAATAAGGTGTAGAGTTACTCTGGCGTCACGGGCTGAAGAATATGGACCGAAATACTTCTCGTTGTCAGGTTTTATCTTTTGGGTTCTTATTAAGGTAAGACGGGGATAATCATGAGACACGTTGAGTCTGAGCGAAAAGAAAGACTTGTCATCCCGTAAGCTTACATTGTATTTCGGCCGATGTTTTTTGATAAGGTTATTTTCCAGAAGAAGCGCTTCTTTTTCTGTTTCTGTAACAATTGTTTTGATACTTGAGATATGTTGTACGAGGAATCGTATCTTTGGACGTTCATCTCCACTCTTTGAAAAATAATTCCTGACCCTGTTTCTGAGGTTGGCAGCCTTTCCAACGTAAATAACTTTTCCGTTTCGGTCCTCCATGAGATAAACTCCTGGGTCCGTCGGCAGATTCTTGAGAAATGTTTCATCTAATGGCATCAGATTCTAACCATCTATTGTAATTGAAGCGCGTAATTAGAATAAAAAAGATGATTCCAAAACAACAGTCAAATTCATCGGGGACGTGTTCTAACAATATCGTTTATCCCCAAGATTTTTCAATAGTCCACAAAGGAAGAAAAACAAGTAATTATATAGAGAATCTTGCGAACCATCCAACTCTGGACTGAAAATATTGAATTGATAAGAAGTATGATTTTCTGATAATAATATATGTTTGGCGTACGACATTAAGTGCCAACAATAAGGCTCTGGGACTAAAATGAAAAAAAATCAGGACCGGAAAAACGCTGAGAAAGTTTTCCTGAAGGATAGTGGAAGAATTACCAACAAAGAAATGGCAAAAAAATTGGGGGTGCATCCAGCTACAATTGCTCGTTGGAAAAAGGTAGACGAATGGGACCTGAAATTAATTCAAAATATAACTGACAAAAACCACTCCCAGCCTGAAGAGAAAGATTTCCTGGAAATTGATATGAGACATTTGAACATGCTTAACGACCGAATTGAGGCCCATCTGGAAAGGAAAGAACTATTGCCGTCCGAGATCCTGGAACTTTCACAAGCAAAATTAAACATTATAAGTTGTATAGAAATCCTGAATGAACAGTTTAGATATTTTGATATCAAAGAAAACGAACTGCACGAAGATCCGGAGTTTGACTAAGAAGGAGACAGCATGATTGAGATGAGATTTCATGGCAGGGGGGGGCAAGGCGCAGTAACATGCGCAGAACTGGTCGCTCAGGCCGCCATTAATATTGGAAAATTTGCCACAGCCTTTCCTAGTTTCGGCCCAGAACGTCGAGGAGCGCCGGTAGTAGCTTTTGCGCGGATGGATGATAAACCCATCCGAATGAGGTCCAAGATTTATAATCCGGATGTGGTAGTTGTTCTTGATCCATCGCTTCTTGAAATTGCAAGTCCTGCAGAAGGGCTGCATAAGGACGGAATTCTAATTATCAACTCTTCAGAAAATCCGGAAACGATTCGAAAACAGGTTTCTTTCGACGGACGGTTAGCGATTACTGACGCGTCCAAGATCGCCAAGGAAGTCCTAGGATTACCGATAACAAACACCACTATGGTAGGAGCGCTTGTCAAAGCGGCGGGTGTTATATCAATCGATGCCCTCATAGAACCGTTCAACAAGCGTTTCGGCAAAATTGCCAGCAGAAATATCGAAGCCATGAAAAGGGCATTCGAAGAAACAAAAGTTTTTGAAAAATAATTGAATCTTCCTGTTAAGATTAAATAACTATCGCATTAGAGTGTCTTTTAATGGAGGCAATTGTGACCAAACCCATGGATCAGATCAGCTGGCAAGAGATTGAAGCCGGCGCTGTTATAACCGAACCAGGAAACGCGTCTTGTTATCATACAGGAACATGGCGATCACAAAGACCCAACTATGATAGCAGTGTTTGCATAAGGTGTTGGAGATGTTTTGTGATGTGTCCTGACGCTGCTATTTCACCGGATTTCCAAAAAAATATTTTTGTTTGGAATTATGACTATTGCAAAGGTTGTGGTATTTGCGCTTATGAATGTCCCGTAAAAGCCATCACCATGGAGGAGGACTAAATATGGGCCGTAAAGTAGGTATTGAAGTTTCGATCGCGGCGGCCGACGCCGTGGGCCTTTGCGATGTTGACGTTGTTGCGGCCTATCCGATAACCCCTCAAACCCACGTCGTAGAACATCTATCCGAGCTGTGCGCATCGGGAAAGCTTGACGCGAATTTGTC
>JAMCYH010000325.1 GCA_023474025.1 Deltaproteobacteria bacterium | reverse complement strand
TTTTACACCGAGAATGGAATCAGGTAACACTCAGGCTATACTCACGCCCTTTTTGGTCGGAGCCAAAGAAGCTAGAGCGACAATTGATATTGTTAATCTGGCCAAGAAGAAGATTAACTCTTGCATAGGCTGTTTTTCCTGCTATGCGAAAACTCCCGGCAAGTGCATATATGACGATGATATGGTTCAGTTAACGCATAGAATCAAGATGGCTGATATGTTAGTTCTTGCGACTCCTCTGTATATAGATGGAATGCGTGGAATCGCGAAGAAATTTATTGATCGACTGGTGACATTTATGGATCCTCACTTTGAAATTGATAATGGAAATGTCAGACACCCCCTGAGATGGGATTTCCCCAGCAAGATGTTTTTAATAGCGGTTTGCGGCTATCCAGGACTTGGAAATTTCGATCCATTGGTCTTCCATTTCGAAAGAATTTCCGCAAATTTTCATTCAAGATTTTGCGGGGCATTATTGCGACCAGCCATTTTCTCGATACTTCTCACCAGGAAATACCCTGAAAAAATCAAGGGAGTTCTGGATGCGGTAAGATCCGCCGGTAAGCAACTGATCACGGAGGGTAGGGTAGCTACGGAGACATTAAACGTAATCGCTTCTGACATTTGTTCCACAGTCGAACTGGTCAGTATGGCAAATTCATACTGGGACAGAGAACTGGCTAAAAATTCTGAAAAATAACCTAAATGAATTTTCTGGTAACCCCTGTAGGATCAGTATTTCCTTTTACCGCTACGGCAGACACGAAGAGAAGCCTGTTTAGCTTTACATTAATCCTGGCCTCTATACTTGGTCTCTTTCAGAACTATTGTTTTGCTGGCGGATTATTCCATGTTTTTACACCGAGTATTGAAGGAACACTTTGTCCTGTAGCCAGGCCATCATGCCTTGTTTCCAAAACTGTAGTGACTGTTTCGGAATCGTACGTCGAAGTAAGCACAGATCAGGTTTTCCTGAATGATAATGATTATTCCCTGGATTCGGTTTTTATACTTCCATTGGCCATCAAAGGGCCACACAACGTCTCAGAAGTATTAGTAAATGGGGAGAACGCTGTCTTTGATGTGCTCAAACCCAGAGAACTGTTTCCCATACTAAAAAAAATTACTTGTGAAGCACAGGACCCCGCTCCTTTAGCGCTTTGCGGATATGACGCCATTATATGTCCTGGAATCAAAATCGGCATAAAGGAGAGCAAATCCTTCCGAATAACTTACAGGGCGCCGTTTGTGTCCAGAGATGACGTCATGGACATGACAATCCCCATGGTTGGAGAGCGTTATGCAATGAACCCTGTAGGTGAATATGAGGTCCTTGTCAGATTTAAGATGTCCCGGTCAGTCAGGACATCTTTTTGTACATCGAACGATATCCTTACTGAAAATGAGTCTACCGGCAGAAGACTGGTCGTCTGCAATCAGGAAGGAATTCGGTCTCCTGAGGACTTCAGGCTTGTAACAACTTTTGGAGGTCCGGATCTGAATTTGAGAATCCTCTGCCACAAAGCGCATTCAAATGACGGTTATCTGATGGCTATTATTGAGCCTCCACAAATCAAGAAATCTGACGAACCGCCTCTTTCCGATATCGCTATACTCCTCGACTGCTCAAATAGCATTAGCCATGAGGATCTGGAATCAGGCAAAAAAGCCGTCGGTCTTCTTCTTGGGAAATTACGTCATAGAGACAGATTTGACGTAATTTGTTTCACTTCCAAACCTAAAAGGATTTTTGATGGTCTCGTAGAGGCTAGACGGAAAAATTTGTCTTTGGCGATGAACTTTGTGGAGACCTTCAGGAGTAGTGGCGGTACCGATATTTATAACACCATCCTGGCAGCGTTCGACCTTTTTGATTCAAAAAAGCGGCCTGGCATGATCCTCTTGGTGACCGACGGCAAGGCCACTATAGGCAAAACCAATCCCGAAGCCCTGATCGAAATGGTAAGGCATTATAATAAATCAAAAATCAGGATTTTCATCGTCGCCGTGGGTCCATCTCCGGACGTGGCAACCCTTGATCAGATAGCCAAAATTACCGGTGGAGCCATATTGCAGGTCCCTAAATCAAAGAACTTTGAATCGTTAGTATCAGCCTGGCTGTCCAACATGATTTCACCTAGTGTAATCGAGCTTGCGGTTAATCTCAAAGGCTTGAGTGGAGAAGGTTTTGTTCCGGATCCGGCGCCGGAAATCATCGGTCAGGAAAGTGTCGCCATTTTTGGACATTACCACGCCGGAACAGGTTCCGGGATAACAGTAGATGTCAAAGGCAAAATTGGGAGCAGGACCAGAGATTTGTCCAAAAAGGTAGACCTGCCAACGGAAGAAAAGTCGTACGATTTTATCCCAACGCTATGGGCAATGCGCAAAATGGCCGGTATGTTGGACCTTGAGAGAACTAAGGGTCAAAACCCAAAACTTACTTCACAGATCAAACGGTTAAGCTCCTTGTTCGGTTTGAAGACTTGTGACGTTACCCTGAAATTTGAAAAACTTTTTGCAGACTTACTCTGGAAATATAAGACTTCTTTTGTCCCCTCGGATGTTACGGCCAACGGGATTAAGAGAGTTGAAGAAAAAATATTCAAACATGATGCAGGCCAATGGGTCGAACTGACTTTAGAAAAACCTTTGCCCCAAAAAGAGATAAAATTTTTAAGTGAAGAATATTTCGACCTGGTTCTAAATGAACCAAAACTCGGGTCCGTATTGGCATTAGGAACACAGGTTTGTTTCATTCACAATGACGCCAATGTAAAAATCGTAAATTCTGAGGCGGGAAAATGACGGCGCCGTAAATGAGAAGCTGGCGGTATTTCTCAAGCTATGGGTGGTCTCATTATTAGTGCGATTCCTTGCCTTGCGGCCTCGGCAAGGGCAGGTTGTTCATCTTCGAGACCAACTAGCTGCCTTAGATGATCAGCGGTCCTCAACAACATCATTGCCAGATCACCTTCATCCGCAGACAGATTTTCAATCAGTTCATCCCATTCAACCTGACTCGTCCACAAAAAGGTTGCAGCGCATGGCCAGAAGGAAACAGGAGGAAAATCGAAGCCTCGATCAATCATAAAATTTACTAAAGGCTTCAGACCATATATCATGCTTCTGAATTTCTTCCAAAGTCTTCGAGTGTCTTTCCACAACTGTCGACTTAACTGAATCTCGCGGTCCTTGTCGACCACAAACGGGGCAATAAGCGCTGCGAGACTTACAGGATCAAGGTTCAAAAAATCACCGCCCCTTATCAGTTCCGCAATTAACAGGGGTTGATCCAACCTCAATTTTGCCGCCCACTTGCCGTCCGCGGTCGGCGTCCCGTCTTCGTTCAGGTAGCCAAGCTCCTGCAACAAGCCCATATGATTGTAAAAATCATCAACCAGCTTGGCTTTAACCTTCTTGGCGCGGGCAAAATTTAGCGAGTACGGTGTAAAAGACAATTCAAGTAATTTTACTACGCCGGCGGGGTCGTGGGAGAGCAAGAGGTTCATAGTCATGGAAAAATTGATCGCTATCCTGGACCGCAACGGTTCCGGGCTCGATAACAACAAATCCTGGGCCAATGAGATATCTAAAAATTTTCCGGGTATTATAACAATAAAACCGGTCTTGTCCTTTCCTCGACGTCCTGCCCGACCTGTCATCTGGTGAAAATCTGTGGCCGTCATGTCCACAAACGATCTCCCGTCAAATCGATCCGTCTGAAGAATTACAACGGTTCTTGCCGGGAAATTGACTCCAGCTGCGACGGTCGACGTAGAGAAAATAGCTTCGAGCCGTCCAGACTGCATCATGTTTTCAATTAACAACCTCCATGTGGGCAAGTGGCCGGCATGATGAGCTCCCACACGACAGTTGAGTAACCTGTCTATATGTCTTTGAGTTCTTAATTCAGGGTTGGCCTCCAGGTATGATTCAAGTTCTGCGTCAAACCCGTCTTCATGAGGACCCAGGGGAGCGGGATGAAGTGAGGCCAAAGCCTTGTCGCATTCTGATCTCGATTTCATGAAGATTATCGCCGGCAAAAGATTAAACTCTCTCAGCACGCTCAATATTCGGTTGAAATCAGGAGGTTCACCATTGGAACGACGCTTTTGCTTTTTTTGTTCTTTGGCCATCACGGCTACTTGAGGGAAAAGCTTTTTTCCTCTTAAAAATGGCGTAAGCTCTCCAGAGGGGGCCAGGAATAGCGCATTAAGGGGAACCGGTCTTTCCAGAGAAAGAACGACCTTGCAGGGAGAATTGCGAATATTCTCCAACCAGCGGGAAATCTCGGACGCATTTGATATTGTAGCTGAAAGCAGCAGGATTTTGACCCTTGGTGGCAGATAGATAAGGACTTCCTCCCAGACTACTCCTCGATCAGGGTCCCCGAGATAATGAGCCTCATCCAGTATGACCAGGTTCACATCTACGTCCAAACCCATTTCCATCGAATCGTATAGCTGATTTCTGAGAATCTCGGTTGTTCCGACTGTTAGGGGGGCATCGGGATTTTCTTTCCTGTCTCCGGTGAGTATCCCAACTTTTTCCGGGCCGAAAATTGCGCAGAACTCCTCATGTTTGGCGTTGGACAGCGCTTTTAAAGGAGCGGCGTACCACACTCTGCGGCCCTGCGCAAGGAAATGCCTGGCCGCTTCAATAGCTATCCATGTCTTACCTGAACCCGTGGGGGCGCTAACCAGCACATCCTGTATCAGTATATTTTCGAGGGCCTGTTTCTGAAAAGGATCGGGAATAAAGGGGGTCTGCTCAGGAATACCAATTTTTGATAGTAATAACTGAGCATCGGCGTGCAACTGAGGATGAAAGGAAACTCCTTCCCTGTAATGAATTTCGTGTTTCCTTACTGATTTAAACGTAGATTTTCTGGGAAGATCAGATCGTGCTTTTCGTTGTTGGGAACTCATACCAAACTGCTAATTAATGTTCAAATTTTAGTTGATTGTTTTCATGACATGTCAGATTAATCCAACATCATGTGGTTTGTTAAAGCAAGTTTACAAATCGTCACACACATCTTAACGCATTCTCCAAATCGTTCAATATATCCTGTTCTTCTTCGATTCCGATAGACAGCCTGATCATTTCATCGGGGATACCTGCAAGAAGACGTTGTTCATCCGAAAGTTGCGAGTGGGTCGTGCTTGCTGGATGGATTACAAGACTTTTGGCGTCTCCAACATTGGCCAGATGCGAAAACAATTTTAAATCACCAATAAATTTCTTTGCTGAGTTGGTTCCACCGGCTATCCCAAATACAACAACTCCACCAGAGAGGCCCTTCCTGAAATATTTTTGGGTTTTGGAGAAAGAAGGATCACTTTCCAAACCAGGGTACTTAACCCAGGCTACTTTGGGATGTTTCGACAGAAATTTCGCAACTGCCAGAGAGTTGGAACAGTGACGCTCCATCCTCAGCGACAACGTTTCAAGTCCTTGAAGAAATAGCCACGTGTTGTCTGGACTGGCACACGCCCCCATATTTCTAAGAGGGGCAAGTCTCATGCGCAAAATATACGCCATAGGGGACATTTCCCCAAGATCATGAGCGAATCGCAGGCCGTGGTATGATGGTTCAGGTTCATTAAACAATCTGAATTTGGGATCCGTCCAATCAAATTTTCCCGCATCGACCACTATGCCTCCGATTGCAGTGCCGTGACCACCTATCCATTTTGTCAGCGAATGAACAACCACATCTGCTCCGAATTCAATGGGCTTGAAAAGATATGGTGTAGTAAAAGTTTTTCCGGGCCGAAAATTGCGCAGAACTCCTCATGTTTGGCGTTGGACAGCGCTTTTAAAGGAGCGGCGTACCACACTCTGCGGCCCTGCGCAAGGAAATGCCTGGCCGCTTCAATAGCTATCCATGTCTTACCTGAACCCGTGGGGGCGCTAACCAGCACATCCTGTATCAGTATATTTTCGAGGGCCTGTTTCTGAAAAGGATCGGGAATAAAGGGGGTCTGCTCAGGAATACCAATTTTTGATAGTAATAACTGAGCATCGGCGTGCAACTGAGGATGAAAGGAAACTCCTTCCCTGTAATGAATTTCGTGTTTCCTTACTGATTTAAACGTAGATTTTCTGGGAAGATCAGATCGTGCTTTTCGTTGTTGGGAACTCATACCAAACTGCTAATTAATGTTCAAATTTTAGTTGATTGTTTTCATGACATGTCAGATTAATCCAACATCATGTGGTTTGTTAAAGCAAGTTTACAAATCGTCACACACATCTTAACGCATTCTCCAAATCGTTCAATATATCCTGTTCTTCTTCGATTCCGATAGACAGCCTGATCATTTCATCGGGGATACCTGCAAGAAGACGTTGTTCATCCGAAAGTTGCGAGTGGGTCGTGCTTGCTGGATGGATTACAAGACTTTTGGCGTCTCCAACATTGGCCAGATGCGAAAACAATTTTAAATCACCAATAAATTTCTTTGCTGAGTTGGTTCCACCGGCTATCCCAAATACAACAACTCCACCAGAGAGGCCCTTCCTGAAATATTTTTGGGTTTTGGAGAAAGAAGGATCACTTTCCAAACCAGGGTACTTAACCCAGGCTACTTTGGGATGTTTCGACAGAAATTTCGCAACTGCCAGAGAGTTGGAACAGTGACGCTCCATCCTCAGCGACAACGTTTCAAGTCCTTGAAGAAATAGCCACGTGTTGTCTGGACTGGCACACGCCCCCATATTTCTAAGAGGGGCAAGTCTCATGCGCAAAATATACGCCATAGGGGACATTTCCCCAAGATCATGAGCGAATCGCAGGCCGTGGTATGATGGTTCAGGTTCATTAAACAATCTGAATTTGGGATCCGTCCAATCAAATTTTCCCGCATCGACCACTATGCCTCCGATTGCAGTGCCGTGACCACCTATCCATTTTGTCAGCGAATGAACAACCACATCTGCTCCGAATTCAATGGGCTTGAAAAGATATGGTGTAGTAAAAGTTGAATCAACTATAAGTGGAATGTGGGCATTTTTCGCGACATCTTTGACTTCCAGGAAGTCTGGCACACAAAGCTCCGGATTTCCTATGCTCTCTACAAAAATAGCCCTGGTCCGAGAATTTACGGAATTTGCAAATGCCTGCGCATCGCCACAATCAACGAAACGTGTTTTAATTCCAAATTGCGGGAGAATGTCCTGAAACAGGGTGAATGTGCCGCCATAAAGGTGTCTCGAAGCCAGAAGCTCATAACCGTGCTCGATTATGTTTATCACCGAATAAAAAACAGCAGCGCTACCAGACGCCAGCGCCAAGGCTCCAACTCCTCCTTCGAGAGCGGTCATTCTCTTTTCCAGGACATCACTCGTTGGGTTCATGATTCTCGAATATATATTTCCGGGTTCTTTAAGCCCAAAAAGGTTTGCCGCATGTTCCGAATCCTTGAACAGAAAGGATGAGGTCCTGTAAACGGGCACGGCGCGCGAGAGCGTTGCAGGATCAGGCGTATGACCGGCATGTATCGCTACTGTATCAAAGCCATATTTAAGTTCTAGATCTTCCAAAGCTCCATCCTCCTGCCTTGCCATGTCCACAGCGCAGGATGATAGCATCCATCCAGCGGTGTAAAACTCAAAGCTGAGCCCGTACTATTCCTGAGTCAGCGCCCGGGGCCATTCTCCCAAAAAGAATCCCTCGTAATTTGTTGAAGGCCATCAAAAATAATAACATAAAACGACCCTAAAATTCTAAATTATTACTCTTTTGATCCAAGGCAATACTGATGGCTAACGAAACTTTAAGAAATAATTTCCACTTCTTCCTGCGTGAGTTTAAAAAAAGCAGGTGCTTCTTGCAAGATATCTGCTTGACATTTATTGTAATTTCGAATAATTAGTCAATTATGTTAAACCAGTTTATAACATCGTTGGAGAAACGAATCAAGATCGAAAACGTTTTAATCAAGTTTAGAATTTTGTTTCGATCTAACGGTGACTCATTTTATTTCTCTGACGAATCCTTTACAAACTTGCTTGACATAATAGAATCCGGTGGTATCTCGGAATTCAACATCGCAATTCAGGCCGGAGTGAGATGGGCCAGCCCGATTCAAAGAATGTCCTTGAGAAAGGCTATCTATTCCAGGGGCTTTCTTTCGCCGGTGAGTTTGTGGGCATACAGGACTCTTAGGGGAGACCATGAACCATTTCTCAAAGATTTCAGGGCCCCGGAAATGAGTTTCATGCAGATACTGCTTCTGCGGCATATCGACCCAGGGCTTTCAATCCCGTTCCTAATGGAAAATTTTCAGCAAAAACCGGATACTCCTGAAGAATTGCGGGATTTGTCACGGCTGTGCATACTGTCAATCCTTAGCTTTGGAATGACTCCTGATCTTTTAAAGTCCGTTCAGACGCGTTATCCCAATTCACCGCTGCTGAGAAACTGGAGACCTTCAATAGCTGACAGGGTCCGATCAAGAAAGATTCCAGCAGTTCCTGTCGTAAATGATTTTCACCAATTGGTCAGATCGGTGCTGGACGTCAAGGAGCTGTCATCCTTTACAAGGGTACTGTATTTGACATGGTTGTTCCATGTTCCACTATCTGAAAAGGACTTTGGACAATTATGGCTTAATCCGGCTGACAGGGATTACTTCCAGCTTCTTTACGGCTCCGGCATAATTGAAAGGCGTAGTCCCGGCTACATCCTAACGTCCGATGTGGCCAGGCAGGGCCTTGCCAGGAGGTTTCTGTTCGAGACTTATCCTCTGGCCAAGGAGTCCATCCAAAGGTCTCACACTGTCAGGATGAAGGAGGAACGGGAACGGAAAGTCAAAAGCAGTGAACTGGACAGACAGGCGCTTGAAATGTCCCCCGATGGCATAATCTGTGTGGATTCCCGGAAATCTCTATACTATATGAATCCGGCGGCGGAAAAAACGCTACAGAACGAAGGATGGCTGCGTAATACACTCTTCGGCGCTGTCTCCTTTGAAGACTCAATAAGACAATATTCCAAAGAAAAAATAGTGGCGAATGTCAGAAAACTGGGTTT
>JAMCYH010000060.1 GCA_023474025.1 Deltaproteobacteria bacterium | reverse complement strand
ACGATATAGACATGAACGCGGATTTGGGCCTTTCCGACCATGGCGTGATGAATTCTTTCATGGCGCACTACATGTTCAGACCCAAATGGGGCCTACGGTACTCTGTCATGCCAATGTGGATGATGGGTTCAGGGCAAGCCGGAAAATCCTTTGTGTTTGGAAACACTCTTTACAATGCCGGCCAAGATGTCAGTATGGAATGGGAGCGTCTTGAGCAGCGCCTCGGGTTAATTTATGATGTTGTTCACGCCAAATCTTCGAAGATCAGCGTCTTTGGCGACTACGTTAGGGTGAACGAAAGAATAAAGGCCATGCAAATGCAAGCAGGGATGGGCGGGAACACTATGGATAATGACCTCAACATGGGTATGGCTGGGATTGAATTCGAAAAATGCTTAAAAAACACCTCCAATGGAGCGACTCTTTCTTTGAAATGCATCGCTGGAGCGGCTTTTGGAGACGACGCTTTCGGGGTAGAAGCTGAAACCGCCTTGAAGTATAGTATTCCAATGAACAGCAATCGCTGGGGTTTTTTAAAGGGTGGTTACAGATATGTAACGTACAAAAGAAAATATAGCGACGTTCGTATGTTCGACACGGCCATGGATGGGGGCTTTCTCCAGGTAGGCCTTGTTTTCTGATTGGACGCAAAGACATCGAAAGTGGCTTCTTGATTTCCATTCCGGCGCAAACAATTAACCCTGATATAACTTCTAGCTTTCATTTTGGATAGATGAAACTAGTGATTTCAAAAAAATATCCAGGATCCTATGTTTGAGCTTCGGTTCCGCAGTGGATATATTTAAAGGGTCGAATCGACGGGTATGGGAGTATGGAGCATGTCGGAAAGAATTGGGATTAGGAGCATTGCCGGAACGGATTACATATTTAGCGCCGCAGCGGATTCTCTTAGAGAAGTGGTCAGACTCGCTGTAGAGGGCCAGGTTGATTTATCGTTTGCTGATCTAAAGGGGGCTGATTTATCTTTGTTAAACTTATCGGGCGCCAAACTGAATTCAGCAGACTTGTCGGATGCAAATCTTTCAGGAGCTAAATTGGATAGGGCTCATCTGACTGTCGCTGTGTTAGATAGGGCTAACTTGTCAACTGCAGACCTCACGTGCGCTAATTTGCTCGGCGCCAGATTCATGTCAGCCAGGCTAGTTGAGGCTAATCTAACAAAGGCTAATTTATATGGAGCAAATCTGCACAGCGCTGATCTTTCCAGGGCAAACTTGTCGGAGGCTGATTTGTCGAGGACAGTCCTGTCCGGGGCCAATCTTTCAAATGCCCGTCTCCCATTTGCCAACATTGCTGGAGCTTCACTTTTGGGAACGAAACTTAGAAGGGCCGCAATGTCCGCAGTGGAGCTGTCCAGATCTGATCTATCCGGGGCGGACCTGACTAGCGCAAACTTATCAGGCGCAATTCTGGCAGGAACACGATTAAATGGGGCTGACCTTTCCAATGCGGACATTTCTTGGGCTGAGTTGCCTGGAGTACAGCTTGCGGGCGCAGATTTGTCGGGAGTGAATCTAACGGGAGCCGATTTGTCTGGGACAGACTTGTGGGGAGCAAACCTTTCGGGGGCAAACCTTCAAGGAGCTGATCTTACGGACGCGGACTTGACAGGCGCAAATTTGAGTGGAACAAATTTGAATGGCGCTAAACTCGGTGGCGCTAGACGATAAGTGCATTTGGTAGTCCAACTCGATCCCATCCCGTTTTCCTGACGGTGGATAGATCGTTGTCACCCAACCTGAGAATTGGGTGTCTACAGATCTCACAGCAAGGTTACTGAGTTTGGAGGGTGGGTAATCGCAGCTCGTGGAGACAAATGGGACTGACTTGCCGTGGCTAAGTCTTTATAAATGTGGGCAGGGGTTAGCTCTAGGTAACACACTTTACTCATTGGGACAAACCAGGATTACGGTTATGTTGTCCCGTCCACCTTTTTGGTTAGCCGTTGAGACGAGGTTAGCGCAAGCCTGCTGAGGGTTGCCGGTGGAATTAATAATAGCGAGGATTTCGTCATCTTCGATCATTTCAGTGAGCCCGTCGGAACACAGAAGCAAACATTCCGATCTTTCCCATGGCAAAATCGCTATTTCAGATTCCACATCTTTAGTTACGCCAAGCGCTTCAGTAAGCCCGTGCCGTTGATGGTGCCTACGAGCTTGCTCTGCGGTTATACGTCCTTCTTTAAGCCATTCAGCCACGAAAGTATGATCCTGGGTGAGTTGTCTTATTTGGCCTTTCCCGATCGAATAAGCCCGACTATCACCAACATGCCCGATCACAAGGTTGTGGTCCGTAAACAGAGCCACTAGCAAGGTGGTTCCCATTTCACTCCAAGCCGTGTTGTTCATCGAGTTTTTAAGAATTGTCCTATTTGCGTTTGACATTCCCTGTCTAACAAGCTCAACCGGGTCTTTCGCAGACGCAATGCCACCTTCGATAAGGTTCGATACACCCGTTACGGCGATAGAACTCGCCACCTCCCCGGCATTATGTCCTCCCATGCCATCGGCGACTATGAATAATCCAATATCTTCGTTTACGTAGAAGCTGTCCTCATTGAGGTTTCTCTGGCGACCGGGATCTGTAAGATACCCAATCCTAAATCCTGTGTTCTTGAGCGGGATTGGCATATGCGATCTTGCCTTTCTCAATGATTTTGAGATATCCGTAGCACGGGATGTGAAATTTTACAATTGGAAGTGGTCAATGGGTGAAAGTCGAAGGTAAAGTCAAAATCACCCAAAAGGGTGACCGACGCAAAACGGAAATTCTTGCTAAAAAAGTTGAACCGATAGACCCACCTAAAGATCAATATCTTTATCCCTAAAATCACGGCTACAAACTAAGGATGTGAAGGTTCCCTATAAACAGGATTACTCCCAGGAAAGTCATGGCCAATGGCCCCTAAACCAGCAGGACGGCTCCGGCGGCCCTAAACACCCGGTGGTAGCGCCCGGTGAAAGCTAAAATAAGGCGCCGGGAGCCCATTGCGCTTGCTGAGACAAGGGATGTGGTAAGGGCCATTCCCAACGCGACCGCTACCATGGCCAGGAGACCAACCCATAGGATACCCAGTGTCAGACTCAATAGCAGGATTATGGTGGCCCCGGACCAGGGAATGAGGCCAGGCGGCCAGCTCCCTGGAGAACTTAAATCTTTGGAGGCATGCAAAGGGTAGGGGGACGATGTGTGTGAAACGCAGCTTCCCCCTTTTTAATTTCAGCCCAGAAATTTTTGCAACTTCAGAGCGGCTAAACCATCGTCGTTGAACATTACGGCAATGGAATAATCAATGAAGACGTGGGGATGACCAAAATCATCTGTTGATGTGACCCCCAAAAACACTGCTACGGTAGTGGCTATCCATAGGATGCGTTTTGCTGGGGCAAGACTGAATGTGAACTGTTTAGTCAAAGACATGTCAACCTGGACTGATGATCAGGATTGATTGACTGGCCTCAATCCAGCGCAATCCTATATTTCATGGCGTGGGTCTATGTCAAGTCAACCTTGTGGCAATCAGCTTTGTCGTCTTGTCCGATGTTGTAATCATTATCGGAGAGATCTATGATGTCCAGAGGGAAGTGGTTTTCGAGGTCGCAATCAATCATGCAGTTACGATGTAAAATGTTGCTTATGTTTGGAGTCATAAAATCATGATGCGCTCAAGGTCACATAGAAACGCACCCTCGGTATCTTTGCGCCGCTGTGTGTTCTTGTCGGTATTTTTAACGACATATATTTTTCTGTTCATTGCGTGTGTTCCGCAAGCCTACTCCTGGTCCGGGGAACCCGCAAAACTTACGATTCTGTACATCAACGACCCCCATGCCCATTATTTACCCTATCCGGAGAAGGACATTTCAGGTTTGGTAGGGGGCTTTGCTAAAGTTGCGACGGTCATGGAACAGGAGCGGACCCGAGCCAGGTCAGAGGGACGTTTCACGTTAACGCTTATGGGCGGCGATCTATTGCTGGGCACGCCATTTTCTACAACGTTCAAAGGCGAACTTGGCGCTATTCTGATGAATCAATTGAAATTTACTGCCATGGTTGTCGGAAACCATGAATTTGAATACGGACTAAATAACCTGTTATCAAACCTGCGAGCCCGTCTTGATTTTCCTCTTCTGAGCGCAAACGTTCAGACAATCGAAGGAGAGTACATTTTCGACAGAACCCTGCACGGAAAAATTCCAAGTTCTAAAGCAGGTTTCACCATTATAGGTCTCACTACTCAGCAGACCCCTAAAATCACCTTACCCGACAATGTTAAGGGTCTAGTTGTAAAAGATCCCATAAATACTGCCAAGGAGTGCATACAGGGCCTTCCATCAAACGATCTGGTCATAGCTCTTACTCATTTGGGAGTTGATGAGGACCGAAAACTGGCGGAAGCCTGCCCGAGGATAGGTGTTATAATAGGTGGGCATTCCCATACAGCATTATTCAAGCCTCTGAAAGTCCACAACACTATAATTTGCCAGGCAGGATGCTATTCCCGTTATGTAGGGGAACTCAATATTGAGGTGGAAAACGGAAAGGTGGTTAATTACGATGGAAAGCTAATTTCTCCTGGACCTGATGTTAAAGAGGATCCAGGAATTTCGGCTACCATTTGCAAGTTCAAGGAGCGCCTGGATCCACGACTGAACGCAGTGATAGGACGCACAGAGGTCGCTCTGGGTAGTTCACATCGCAGCAGATCTGGTCAGGCGACAGCCTTGGGGCCACTCATCGCATATACTATGGCGACCAATCAGGAAGCGCAGGCAGGTCTCGTCAACGCTGGAACCATAAGAGACAGCTTGCCCTGGGGTGATGTAACCCTGTCAGACCTTTACACTGCGCTGCCTTTTACGGACACTGTTGTGAGGATGGACCTAACGGGGAAAGATATCCGCAATGCATTGGAACGAAGTCTTCGGCTCCCGGAGGGAAGCGGCGGGAAACTCCAAACATTTGGAATAGTAAAATGCGTGAATTCGGCGCACGAAGTGATTATTTCAAGAATAGGAGATAGCGATTTCGCTCCCGATGGAGTCTATACAGTTGCAATTAGCAACTTCCTTGCCACAGGTGGTGACGGTTACAGTGTGTTCAAGGAGAATGGTCGCAATATCCAGACCTCTGGAGTTCTTATAACTGAATTAATCACAAATTTCTTTAAGGAAAAAAGAATCATAACTAAATCTCTTCTAAAAAATCTAAACATTTCCCTGGTAGATCAGGCTTACTGATCGTAACAAAACGTTGTCCGCAGAATTGAACGGGAGTGTTAAATCACATTGAAGAATCATTGCCGGGATGTTGGAGCAGGCATTTGCATCCGCGCTTCAGGACTTCCCACACTCCCTGAAGAAGTTGACAGGTATTTGCCCAGAAAATCCAAAATCGCCTGGTAGCTTTTGATTTGGTTTTCCTTTTTTACAAACCCGTGACCTTCATCGTCAAACACGAGGTACTCGACTGGCACATTTCGCTTCCGAGCCGCCTCTACGATCTCATCGGACTCGGCTTTGAGTACTCTTGGGTCGTTTTTTCCCTGAAGCACCATCAAGGGTCTGACGATTTTGCTTGAATGGAACAAGGGTGAGATATTTCTCAGGTAGTCTTCTTCAGTATCGGGGTTCCCAATCTCTCGATAGAGGGATTCCTTGTAAGGATCCCACCATGAAGGAAAACTCTTCAATGTACGAAGCCAGTTTGATACACCGAACATGTCCACGCCCAGAGCGAACTCCTCCGGTCTGAAGGTGAGGGCGGCCAAAACCATGTAGCCGCCATAGCTGCCGCCTATGATCCCAATCCGCTTTTCGGCCACGTATCCTGTTGATTCGAGGTATTTCTTTGCCTCAACGCAATCCGCGAGGTCATCCTGTCCGTGTTTGTGATTGTCCAGCCGGTAGAAGGTCTTGCCGTACCCCGAACTACCGCGATTATTAACAGCGATGAGGGTATATCCGTGATTCACCAGATATTGAAACAGTGGGTCATAATGAATCTTCGCCTGTCCACCAGGCCCTCCATGCACCCACACCATAGCGGGCGCCTTGTTTGAATGATCAGCCTGGTGAGGCTTGTACACTATGGCGGGGATATTTAATCCGTCGAATGACTTATAATGAACCCGCTGTGCTTCCACCAAGTCTTCGGGATCAATTTCCGGATTAAGCGTGTTTGTAAGCCGCGAGTACCGCTGGCTCCCAAAATCATAAATGTACAGATTGTTGGGTGAGCGTGCGCCGTTGACATAGAAGCTCATCAGTTTCTCGCTCTTCGAAATTCTCACTGACGATATCTGGCCTTGTGGCGGTTCGGGCAGATGTGCTGGCTGGTTCGTGGATGCGTCATAGATTCTGATTTCGGTCCTCGCATCGTTATTGATTCCGACCACCATGTACTTGCCCGAATGGGAAAAACGGGCAAACTCTATATCCCAGTCGGCTTGTAGTATCGTCTCGGAATGTCCAGATTTGAGATCGAGCCGTTTTAAATAAGTGAACTCGCGACCTTCATTTGTAAGGTAGTACAGGCTCTTGGATTCCGGACTAAACGTCTCGGGAGAATAGTTTATGTCTCCTTCGTGTGGGGTCAGTCGCTTGAATTCCCGAGATTTTGTATCGTAGAGATATATGTCCGAATTGTCGCGGGTTATGGTCTTGCTGAAGGCAAGGTAGCGTCGGTCTCTGGAAACCGCTCCGAGACTGTACGCTCCATCATTCTTGAAAATCATGCGCGGACTGAAGGTCTCGATGTCCATGTCATAGACATCCATGTGCTTCGGGTCCCTTTTGTTGGAACCGAAATAGAAACTTTTTTCGTCATGGCTGATTCCGTAAAAGACGGACTTCGCCTTTGCGTCCGGCGTAAGGTCCCTAATGTTTCCGTCCTCATCTCGCAGATAGATGTGCCCCTTTTCGTTACCGCCGCGATCGCTCTGATAAAGGATGCGATTGTCATGAGGCAGGAATGCGAGGGCGAAAATTGAGTCATCCTTGGAGAAAGTGACTTGCGAAGGCTCTCCGCCCTCGACAGGGATAATGAAAGCGTTGAAAACGCCGCTCTGGTTGCTGGAAAACAAGACACTCTTTTCATCGAATGAGAAAGAACTTCCTCCTATGGAGACAGTTTTCATGAATTGTTCAATCGAGTATTTCTTGATTTCCCGGCACTCGACCGGATTCGCCACTGAGCACAGCGCTAACAAAGCAATTGCAGAGCATATCAGTATCTTAAGTTTCACCGTTCCTCCTGATGTAAGAGAATGATATCTGGAACCTTATTTTGTATTACAATTTTTCCAGTCACCATCCACTTCATAATAAGCGACTCAGGGATCAGGAAATAAAATAGTTGTGCCCGTCACGACGACAAACCAAACCTAATCTTTCCTTTAGCCTGTTCTCAGATGGGCCAAACTCTTTATGGATTATGATAATTAATGGTCCACGGCGATTTTGCCGCCCCCTGTCAACACACGTGATTTTATTTTTGTTTTCTTGATCACTCCAAAAAACTTCCCCTGCTTTATGAAACAGAACTCCCGTCAACCATGATTTTATCTTTCTAAGCTTCACGGGCATCTCGTGTGACAAAGCGTCTTTTTGTCAGAAACACTACACCACGGACCTTGTCCATGAAGCTTATTCCATCGCCTAGGCTCAACCGGCAAAGAAATCCGTGTACTGCAAGAGGATCGTTTAAACGATCCTGTCTGATAGGCGTTGGTCTCAAAATCAGGGTCAGGCTTTCCAACTCTAGCAACCATTTTTGGCGCCTCAATTTTTTCAGGTCCAGATTCGTGAGTTAATTCGCTTGGTGGCGCATGAGAAATCGGTCCCTTAGCTCATTTTACACAGGATTCGGTCGGTTCACTCATTCACAAAACTCCACTCTGACGCTTTCATACAAGCATCTGAAAAAATTTGATCACAGTTCACGTTTGCTTCTGCCACCCCATTCGTCTTTCTTCCAGCCAATCGAATCAAGAAGCGCTTGGCTTTATATACGCCCCCCATTTTTCATTACGGTGGTCAGAGGGCACGCATGAACTGTACCAAGTCTGCCTTCTCTTGATCAGTCAGCTTAAGTTGCTGAATCATGTTGAAAAATTCTACGGTGTCTTCCAAAGTGAGTAAGCGCCCGTCATGTAGATACGGTGGTGATTCCTTGATACCCCTGAGAGGAAATGTCTTTATGGGACCATCCGCAGAAGCCATTCTCCCGTTGATCATGCGGGGTTTGTAAAAGCGCTCCGTTTTTAAATTATGCATTAGATTGTCCGTGTAATAGGGCGATGGATGACAGACGGCGCATTTGGCTTTCCCGAAAAATACCTCCTGTCCACGTAGTTCTGATTCAGATGACCTTTTCGGATCAAGTTTTCCATAAATATCAAGTTTCGGAGCCGGTGGAAAATCCAATATTTCTTGGAATTCCGCCATAAAGTGAACCTGACTGCCACGTTCCAGAATATTCACGCCCTTTTTCGTCGCTATCACGGGATCTCCATCAAAATAGGCCGCACGCTGCTCAAATTCCGTGAAATCTTCGACGCTCTTCAGCGCCCTTTGAGATCCGAACAGCCGCTGAACATTGACGCCCCGGAGGCTAGGAGTATCAAGTCGGTGGCGGAACTCCTGCGGTCGGATGTCTCCAACAAGATGTGTAGCTCCGTTGGTATGACCGTTGACGTGGCAGTCAAAACATGTCACCCCACGACTGGGGCGCTCTGAACGGCGGTCGTCCGTCTGGTTGAATTGCTGCTGTGGAAAAGGGGTTACTAGCAGGCGTAGACCTTCAAGCTGTTTCGGGTTGAGAATGCCGTTGAATAGTTCAAAGTAATTCTCAATGGTTACCAGTTTACCTTGAGACACGTCTCCCAGATCCGGACGTGTGGTCAAGTAAATGGCAGGAGGAAATTCCGGTAAGAATCGCTCGGGAATGTCGAAATCCAGGTCAAAGCGTGTCAAATCCCTACCTTCCTGTTTCTTGATCTCCTCGATGTGAACCTTGGGAAATAGCATTCCGCCTTCGGGATGATTGGGATGAGGAAGAGGGAAAAAGCCGGCAGGAAAAATGTCCTTTTCACT
>JAMCYH010000238.1 GCA_023474025.1 Deltaproteobacteria bacterium | reverse complement strand
AAACCGCTGGACGCCCTTTCAGGGCTTACTCTCGTATTGGGACGAAGAAAGTCAGGGAGTTCAAGAAATTTGAACAATCCCTGACTGAGGATCAATTCCGGGATTACCATGCGTCAATCTTGAAAGCCATCGGTTTTCCGACCGCTTCGCCCGATACTGATGATTCGATCTTTCCTTTTTCCGAGGACCTTGTAATCAACAAGGATCTTTTAAAAGAAAACCGGACAGTTTCCGATGTGATTGAAAAGTTCGTCGAGGCGATGAGTCCGTGTTCGTGCCCATGGCCTTTCGAAGCGGGATCTCCTCTTAGCATTCAGCATGGTGTAAAATTTCCGGTCGTTCAGGGTCCTATGGCTCATGTAAGTGACAACACTGATTTCCTGGAAGCCGTAATTGGTGCCGGCGCATTACCTTTCCTTGCGCTTGGCAATATGCCTGGTCCTATCGCAGGCCAGATCTTGGACGAAGCCAAGGCAAAAAGTGGTGACAAATTTGGAGTTGGATTGATTGGTCTGGAAGTTAACCGCAGCCGCTATGAAGCCCATCTGGATATGATGAGAAAAAACCCTCCAAAATTCGCGATCCTTGCAGCAGGGGGACCAGAACTCGCCAAGACAATTGAGGATATAGGAACTTCATGTTACCTGCATTGCCCATCTCCCGGTTTGCTGGACGAGGCTTTGAAGACCGGGTTAAGAAGATTTGTGTTTGAAGGTGGAGAATCAGGCGGCCATATAGCTGGCCTTAGCAGTCTCAATCTTTGGAACGCTAACCTCAATCATCTTGAAAAGGCGCATAAACAAGGTCTAGATCTCGCCTCCATTTCAGTCCTGTTTGCAGGAGGAATAGGGTCGGATCGAGGCGCAGCTTTCGTAGCAGGCATGGTTTCAAGTCTAGTTCACAGGGGACTGAAAGTTGGGCTCCAGATTGGAACAGCCTATCTCACCACTAAGGAAGCCATTGATAGCCGTGCGATTACGGAATCTTACGCCAAGCTTGCGTTGGAATCCGAGGAGACGGTTGTAATTGGAAAGACTGTAAACACAATGGCCAGGGCAGCTTGTTCCCCTATGGCTAACACCATTATTGAACGGGAATTGGAACGTCTCAGGGCCGGTATGCCATTACGGGATCGCAAAGAACATTATGAACACGATAACCTGGGAGCCCTTCGTCTAGCATCCAAGGGTTGCGCTATTGATCCGGCGACTTCGCAATCTGATTGTCCTCAATTCTGTGAACTTAAATCCGAGGAACAGTTAGAGAGAGGTCTGTACCTCATGGGACAGGTAGTTTGCATGTTAAACAGGCCTACCACTATCGCCCAACTTCATTCTGAACTGGTTGATAAGGGACGTAAAATTTACGAACAAACCTCCGATACACAGGTAGCGTCTGATAGTAAAGGAAAAGCCTTGTCCGCTTCTTTAACGCCTTCAGACCATCCTCAATCAATTGAACCACGAATAGGATCTATGGATATCAATGTCCTTTGTGACGCTTCGGAAAATGTTCAGACAATGGAGGTGACTGTGGACGACGAACCCGTTGCGGTGGTGGGAATCGGTCTTCGTTTTCCCGGAGCGGATTCACCTGAAAAATTCTGGCGTCAAATAGTTGAGAAGCGCAGTGGTATTGCGCCGGCTACTGACGACAGGTGGGGGTCGGTTGACATGTACTATGATCCGGACCCAAAAGCCCCGGATAAAACATATTCCCGGATCGGCGGTTTTATAAGCGATTTCAACTTTGATCCCCTGAAATATCGAATTCCACCCATGGTTGCCCAAAAGATGGACCGTACCCAAAAAATGGCAGTAGCGTGTGTCGCTGACGCTCTTGCTGACGCCGGACTCACTTCTGAATCGCTTCGGGGTAAAAAGGTGGGCATAGTTATCGGCAACAGTATGGGCGGAGAAACCACTGATATGTACGCGGAACGAATCGGATTGCCGAGGACCGTTTCGCGGATGAGACAATCTCTCATTTCCGCAAACGTAGAATCTTCCGTTGTTGAAAAAGTCATCGAAGATTTTAGGGATCGTTTCCTTGAAGGACTTCCAGAAATCACAGAGGATTCGTTGCCGGGAGAACTGTCCAATGTAATCTCTGGAAGGATAGCCAACGTTTTCAATCTGGAGGGACCAAATTTCACGGTTGACGCGGCTTGCGCCTCATCAATGGCGGCCGTCATGAGCGCAGTCTCGGGACTGAGATCTAGAAGCATGCATTACGCTATCGCTGGAGGAGTTGACGCTTCCATGCAGCCATCTTCTTTTGTGAAGTTTTGCAAGATTGGGGCTCTTTCGGGTGATGGCAGTAGACCATTTGACGCAGCGGCCAACGGATTCGTAATGGGTGAAGGAGCTGGAATCCTGGTGCTCAAACGCCTATCAGACGCACAAAAGGATAAGGACAGAATTTATGCCTTGATTTTGGGAGTGGGTTCGTCTTCCGACGGACGAGGCAAAGGTATTACGGCTCCCAATGCGGCAGGCCAGGAAAGGGCTATCAGAGCTTGCATCGAAAGCGTGGGTATAGATCCTGCCTCAATAGGCTTGATCGAAGCTCACGGGACATCTACTGCAGTAGGGGACAAAACTGAACTGCTCGTGCTTGACAAATTTTTTAGAGAGTGCCGGTTACGGCCAGGAACAGTGGGAATAGGTTCGGTAAAGTCCCAAATAGGCCATCTTAAGGCCGCTTCGGGGGCAGCGGGAATGATCAAGGCAATTTTGAGCCTCCAACGCAAGACATTACCACCCACCGTTAATATTCAAAATCCTAACCCGTGCTTAGACTGGGAAACGTCACCACTTTCCCTGATAACCGAGGAACGGAAATGGAAAATTTCGGACAGGTTTCCCAGGCGAGCCGGAGTCAGCGCTTTCGGATTTGGTGGAACAAATTTCCACGTTATCCTACAGGAACATAATCCAGTATTGCGGGTCGCGTTTGGTGGCAAGAGGGAACCTCTTCCAATACCCGAATTTGTCAAGCCTAAATGGCCAAAACCCCATAATCTAAAGTCCGAGGGGGCTGTTTGGGCAATTGGTGGAAATGATCCAGGACAATTAGTCTCTACAATAAACTCCATCCTCGAGTCTGTTAATCCGGCCAATTTCGACGAATTGGCATCCCATCACACGAGTGAATGTCGCTCCTACAAATTTAGGTTCGGCTTTGCCGCTGCGGATGTAGAAACAGTCTCAAAAAAATTGACTTCAATATTGGAAGCGGTCCAAGACCCTTCCAAGAGGAACTTTTTGGGCGCTAAGGGGGTGTATTTTTCGGAAGGGGATTACTCCCGGAATTTAACTGGCGCCGCATTTTTGTTTCCGGGTCAAGGTTCTCAATATCCATATATGCTCAGAGACTTGTGTGAAAGGTTTCCTATCATCACACGCACTTTCGAACAAGCCGATGAGATCATGAAGGAGATCGGTCAAAAAGAAATCAGTTCACTGGTTTTTCCAGACCCAAACCAGATTCCAGAATCCGGGGCTAATGACGTTCTTAAAGACACCCAAATTTTGCAGCCAATGATCCTGACTGCGGATACTGCAATATTGAGGTTGCTTGAACAAATGGGTCTCAGGCCTACTGCGTGCGCCGGACATTCTCTGGGTGAATATGCGGCATGTGTCGCATCCGGAGTTTTTTCCTTTCGCGACGCTCTTGAGGCTGTAGCTGTACGAGGTCGAGAAATGGCTCGGGTCAGTATAGCCGATCCAGGACTTATGATGAGTATACCGGCCGATGCCCGATTGGTTGAAGAAGTTCTGGCCCAGGTTGATGGATACGTTGTAGCCGCAAACAAAAATTCCCCCAAGCAGACAGTTATCTCAGGGGAAACCGAAGCGGTAAAGAAAGCTGCGCAGTTGTTCAAAGACAGAGGCATGGAAGCTGTCCTGATACCGGTATCAGCGGCATTTCATTCGGGTGTTGTCGCTCCAGCCAGAGAACCATTCATGAAGACACTCGAAAAACTGAGAGTCTCCTCTCCATCAGTGGCAATTATTTCAAATGTTACCGGTGATTATTATCCAGTTGGCCCGGGCGCTCCTGCTAAGATCAGGGACCTTTTGGGAAAACAGTTCGCTGCTCCGGTTGAATGGGTGAAAACTCTAAGACGTCTCTACGGAGATGGCATTAGAGTATTTATAGAATGTGGCCCGAAACGCGTCATGACAAACCTGACGCTGGACACATTACCTAAAGATTCTCTGGCATTACCTACAAACCATCCCAAGAAGGGAGGTATTATTCAGTTGTTTGAATCTCTTGCCGCCCTTATCGTGGAAGGTTTTGAGCTGGATATTCAAGCAGCGTTTTCCCTTTCAGGACAACAGGATATCCATCCGGCACGCAAGCAACCAACTCTAGCGATTGTTCCATCAGATGACAGATCCGATGTTGTTCCAAAAAAGGGAATCGATGACGCCAAAACGGTTCCATCCGCTCTAGACGCCCTTTTCGACCCTGATATAGAGGAGATTGTTTCAAAACCAGAGTTTAGGCGTTTTATGGAACTTCAGGGGAGTCCAATAAGAAGCTTAATAAAATCTAGCTTTAACAACTACGTGGAGAGCATTTTACCACTTGAAAGAACAGTTTCTCTGGTCAAGTCTGAAGGAATGGAGTTCAAACCAGTGGTAATTTCGGGAATGGCGACCGGATTGCCGACCGACGTTCGATTCCCCTTTGATAAAGCAAACCTTGATGATCTTCTCTTGGGCAAGAATTTTATCAAAAAGGTACCCGAGAGAAATCGTCGAGATATGCTCGAAAAAAATGTGGAACGACTTTTAAAGGGCTCCTCGGGTGAAGTTGAAATCCATGCCGTTGACGATATGTCTGGAGTTATTAAACTTGCCGGTTTTTTTGAAAATCATGATTCGGTTCTTGATGAATTCGGAATAGAAAGACGTCTTATCGACGCAATGGATGTGACTACCCGGCTTGCCGTCGGAGCTGGCATAGAAGCCCTAAGGGATGCCGGAGTGCCTCTGATTCAGGAAATCAGGACGACTACTACAGGAGGGGAATTGCCTGGTTCCTGGATACTGCCTCCAGGCCTGCGCGAAGAAACGGGTGTAATTTTTGCTTCAGCTTTTCCCGGGATGGCTTCACTTGTCGATGAAGTAACGAAAGAGGCTCGCTCAAGATTTGGAACAGGTTCCAAAAAGCGACTAATAGAGTTTTATACCGGTATTGTCCAGAGGGTTAAAGATAATCAGGAAAAGGAATCCATAACAAAATGGTTCACCCAGGAATTCGAAGGGCTCAGCGGCGAAAATTCTGGAGACCTCTATACATTTAACAGGAATTTCCTCCTCAAAGTCATGAGTATGGGACACAGCCAGCTGGCCCAACTTATTAAAGCCCAAGGTCCAAATACCCATGTTGATGCGGCTTGCGCAGGGACTACCCAGGCCATCCTTCTTGCTAAAGACTGGATAAGGACAGGACAAGCCAAGAGAGTTTTAGTCGTGGCAGCGGACGATGTGGCTGGTAAACTCCTTTTCCCATGGATTGGTTCAGGGTTCCTCGCCATGGGGGCTGCGACTACAAACGCTAAGGTGGATGAAGCGGCCCTACCGTTTGACGACCGCAGACATGGCCTCATACTTGGCTCTGCCGCTATAGCAATGGTTGTAGAGGCCGAGGGACTCGTCAGACAAAGGGGTATGGAGCCAATAGCATCTATTGAAGCAGGAATTGTCGCAAACAGTGGTTTCCACGGGACACGTCTAGATGTTGACCACATTTTGAAAGTTATGGAAAAGATGATCTCAAGATGGGAAAAACAGTCTGGAATGTCCAGGCATGAATTAGCAAGAAAAATGTTTTTTATGTCCCATGAAACCTATTCTCCAAAACGAGGTGGAAGTTCCTCCGCTGAAATCAAGGCATTGCGTTCGACCTTTGGGGACAGCGCCAGGATTATTCCCATTGCAAATACTAAGGGTTATACGGGACACACTATGGGAGTGGGTGTTGAAGATGTTGTAGCTTTGAGATGCCTTCAAAAGCAAATTTTGCCACCGATTCCAAACCTTAGAGTTCCAGACCCGGAATTTCAGGATATGAATCTAAGTTCAGGAGGTTCATGTGAAGTTGAATACGCTTTAAGACTGGCTGCGGGTTTCGGATCTCAGATCGTGATGTCATTGTATAAAATCGTTAGCCGCGAAGAAAATCGTGTTGTGGATTTCACGGCAAATCGGAAATGGTTGAAGGAAATCTCCGGCTTTCAGGATCCTGTAGTATTAATCCAGAATCGCACCCTAAAAGTGGCCGAAAGACAAATTGAAGAAACAGGCTCAACGTCCAAAACTGGAAGCCATCAATTGGGTGATACACCGGCAGAAGAAAAGATATCAGTTTCGAATTCAGCAAAATCCACCGACAGAACTAGACAAACCATCCTCGCCCTTCTCTCCGAAAAGACAGGTTATCCATCCGAGATGCTTGATACTAGCCTGGACCTTGAGGCTGACCTCGGTATAGACACTGTAAAACAGGCCGAATTTATTACTGAAGTAAGGGAAACTTTCGGAATCCCAAGAATTGAAGGTCTGAAAATCGCTGAATTTCCAACTGTAAAACATATCATCGGGTTCGTGATGGAAAAGAAATCCAAAGAGACCAGGAAGTCAATCCCTGAGCGATTTGACAAATCTTCTTCTGAGGCGACTGAATCGACAGAATCAGTTAATACCTTTATTTATGAGGCTAGACTTGCTCCTGTCAAAACGGAGCGAACCACGAGTATTCCGGAAATTGATGAACTGTTGGTCATTGGAGGTAATGATTCTTTTCTCACTGATATTCGAAAAAAATTCGAACCTGTTCCTACGACATGTTTGACCTACGTTACAGAAATAGAAAAACGAAGAGATAAACGAATTGGATTGATCAATCTTGCTTTTGATACGAATTATGATTCTGCTCTGGACAATTCATTTGAACTATTCAGGAAACTGGCTCAAATCTACGATGATGGCCCCGTGTTCTTGGTAAATGTGGTTTCGGAAGATGGGGCCTGGGGCTTTGAAGCGCCTCAGCCGACAGGCTACATAAGTGGAGCTATAACTGGGGCGGCCAAATCATTTTCAAGGGAATATCCAACCACAATCTGCAAGTGTCTTGACATCCATCCTGATATCTTGTTGAAGCATGCTTCTGATGTCATTTTCAGAAGTCTGGTTCAGGACTTTCCGCTTGAAACCGCTGTAAACAGGAGCCTCGAAATGAGGTCCGTCAGGTTAAGCCTTGCCCCGGAAATATCAGACACGTCCAGGGGTATAAATCAGGGAGAAGTCATACTTGTAAGTGGAGGAGCCAGAGGCATTACTGCCGAGTGCATGAAAGCGATAGCTACCCGGAATTCGGTAACATTCGCAATTCTGGCACGGACCTCGCTTTCAACTCGGTCGGAAGCCATGGCCAATTACGGCGATGAAGAATGGAACACAGAAAAATTAAAAATGATCGAGCGCTATAAGCGTGAAGGTAAAGCGCCTACTCCCGTGTTAATAGAAAATGAGCTTTCACGACTCAGGAACGAAGCCGAAGTCTATAACAATTTTAAACAGCTAAGAAATATGGGATGCGAGGTAATTTATCGGCCAGTTGACATCACTGACTCGGACATGGTCGACAGGACGGTCGCTGAAATTGGGCAACTTTGTGGTCGTATTGACGTTTTTGTTCATGGAGCGGGCATCGACATGAGTCGTTCTCTTCGTTCCAAAACCATCGATCAAATAAGACGGGTTTATGACGTCAAGTTGGAAGGAGCCAGAAATATTCTTAATTCCCTAAACAGACATGAATTTCCGCCTAGACGTATCGTTGGTTTTGGTAGCGTCGCAGGCAGATTCGGCAATGTGGCCCAAATTGATTACTCAGCCGCCAACGATGCTCTGGCGCATTTATTTCGTTACCTGGACCATTCCAACAGCGATGTTCGGGCTACTGTTATAGACTGGGCCCCATGGGCAAAAATTGGTATGGCGACCAGGGGAAGTGTTCAGCAAACTCTTGAACAGTCAGGTATAGATTTTGTCCCCCCGGAAAATGGAGTAGCCGCTTTTATGAAAGAACTGGCTCGCTCTGAAGGTTCGCCTGAGGTGCTGGTTGCAGGCAAACTTGGCCCCTTTGAAAACGACGCTTTTGACATTCCTGAACAAAGGTCTGCAAAAACCTCTTTATTGTGCGGCCAGATGGCTACCATAGAATCAGTGACCCCGGGGGAACATATCAGACTCAGACTTGAACTGGACCCCTCACACCCCCTTCTTGATCATCACAGAATCGACAGGGCAGCCGTGCTCCCCGGAGTGGGAGGAATAGACATAATGCGGCGAGCTGCCGAAATACTCGCTCCCGAAGCGCGTGATCTCGTTATTCAGGATGTTCATTTCTTAAAACCATTAAAGATATTTAAATCCGACAAATTTATCGCTGAAATCGATATATCGAGAGTCTCTGACGCAGATGTAAAGTTCAAGGCCCAAATATCCAGCAGATTATTGGATAAAGAAGGCAAGCCATTTGGTGAAGAAAGAATTCACCACGAAATGTCCCTTTGCGCGGCAAGGCCTACTAATCTAGGCCTCCCGCCAGATGTAAAATGGAACCAAACAGTCTTTGTCGCGGAAAAGGATATATATTCAATCTTTTTCCACGGCCCGGCTTTCCGATTCCTTGATTATGTCTCTGTAGAGCGTGAAGGCAAAGGCGTTCGATTTCGGTTCAGGGATACCAAAAATAGGCCTGATATGTTTGACGATTTGGTTCCTGCGGCAATCGAAGCGGCTTTTCAGTCAGGCGCGGCTTTTGGCTTGGAATCGTGCGGTGTCATGCCTTTACCGGTATCAATTGAAAAGATTTTTATCCTAAAGCCGAATCCTGCCCCAGTATATGGATATGTTATCCCAACAAAATTGGAGAAGAAACCACAAGGAGATGGTCGGACCAAGATAAAATTCGACGCTATTCTAAAAGAACCAAGGCGGTAGCGGTCTCGGTCCATGTCACAGGCAAGACAGATGGAGATATAGAGGAAACGTGCAAGCTATCGGAGCTGAAGATTCACAAGTACAGCCGAAAAGCAAAAGTAACTTTCTTTAACG
>JAMCYH010000234.1 GCA_023474025.1 Deltaproteobacteria bacterium | reverse complement strand
GCTCCCGCCTTTGGCTGCGAAAACTCAAGCCCGCCATCTGTATTGCGGATGAATTCCATGTGCCCGCCGGCGCGCCGGGCCGACTCTTCCAGCGCGCCTTGCAGCATGCCCCAATCGGCTTTCCTGACAACATACGGCCCCCCTATCACCCGGCCGGCAGCATCCACCACGTTGTACTGGTAAACGTTCTCGTATTCGTCCTCAAGCCCGAGCACGTGCCCCATCTCGTGCGCCACCACAGTTTCGTTGTCGCCGGTGTCCCATTCGGCGCTCGAATCAATCTTGCCGTCGTTCCATACTCCGAGGTTTACGCGCACCTTAGAGCGGTGCTCGGCCCCTCCAACGTCCACAACGGTTACGCAGCTGTATTTCGCATCAAGCTCGGCGCAGCTGTTCACCCTTATCACATCAGATACGAACTTCGCCTTGCATTTGCAGTCCCCGCAGGTGAAGTTCTGGTCCCAGTAGTTGCTTATCGCATCCCTCACCCTTTGCGCGAACGCGTCCGAGCTTCCGTTGCCGGTTATCGCGATGCTTATGGTGTAGGTGATTTCGCATCCTTCCACCCGGAAGCTCACGCCTGCAAAAGAAAAACTGGAAATGGCAGTGAGGAAAACCACGAATGCAAGAAATGCGCCTGCTTTCAATCCATCCACCATCAGATTCCGCTCTATCCGCCGGCAAACTGCTGTTTCTGCCCGTCCCACGCAAGCCTGTTCCTGTTCTGCTGCCACCACTCCTCCCACTTCTTTTTCGCAGCCTCGTCCACTCCCTGCAAATCGCAGGAAAACCTGAAATCCTGCCCGCTGAACCTTGCCAGCGCCTCGTTCGCATACTGGCATTTGAGCTCCATGGGCTCGCTGAGCATCATCCGCTGGTTGTCCCCAAGCACGCTTATCTCGCCCTCAAAGCCGTCCTTCTCGCCCATCGAGAGAAGGGTTTTGCCGGCCATTGCCCTGAAGCTGGCCACTTCACTCTTGAGCATTGGCTTTAGCGCATCCACTATTTTCTGCCTCTGCCCTCCCTGCGCCCTCGGCCCCATGTTTGAAAGCATGTAGAGGGCGGTCCATTTTGAATAAACGTTGTCTTTCTGCAAAAGCCAGATTGCGTCATCCGCCGCCTCAGGGCTCATGTTCAGAAGGGAATTGACTCCGCTGAAAGAAGACTCGTCTTCGTAGGAATAGGTTTGCAGCACTTCGACGATTTTTCTCCGATTCCCATTGTCAGGGTTGTAGCCTGACACGTCCACAGGCTTTTCCCCCAGCATGGGGGGCTGCGGCCCCACTATGGCCGGGCCTGCGGATTGGTTGGCTTGGCCAGAAGTGATGTTTTTCTGCCCGCCCTGCCCAAAATTGTCGAGAATGCAGCCTGAGAAAAGGACAAACAATGCAAGGCAGGAGAAGAGGACTGCAATCTTTTTCAGATTCTGCACGCGCTTTCCCTCATTTCCATTGTTTAAAAAGTTGCCGCCCAACCCGGCTTATGGAGAGGGCTGCTCAGCCCCTGCGCCCTCTTTTGCCTTTCCACCCTCTTTTTTCTTTTCCAGAAAATCCAGGCTTCCCTTCTCCCTCATCACCCTCTCCACATAGGGCAGGCCGTAGAAACGCTGGGCGATGGCCACCGCCACGTTCCCATACCCGAGCTTGCGCAGCTCTGCGCAGGTCTTGGGCATGCGCCCAAGCTCCCGGCAGATGTCAACCATCATGGGGACAAGCTCGTCCAGCTCTTCCGGCACCCTCCCCGTCTTGGACAGGACCGACCCCCCGCTTGGCGTGAGCTTGTCATCCACCACAGGCACGTAATCCTTTGCCAGCATTCCCTTTTGCTGCAGAAGCCCAATCACTTCGGGGAATCCGCCGTTGTGGCTGACCGCGCTCGCTATGCGGGGCGCATGCTCAAGAAACCACGTGGAAACAGGGAAGGTGTCGCGGCCATCCTTGTTTTGTCTCACATGCGCCTGCAGCTCGGCAAGCAGGTTGTCCAGAATCTTGAGCGACTCTGAGCCGTATTTGCCCGGCCCGCTCTTGAACTCATGCCTTTTGCGCTTCTTGCCAAGTCTCAGCGTAGGTTCCCTGTATCTCGTCCTGCCCGCCCAGTCCACCACTCCCATGCTTCATTCTGGGCAGTAAAAGAATAAAATGCCGCCCGCCATGCTGTCCCATGTTCAGGCCGGAAAGCCGCCGTCTCCGGGGCTTAAATAGGGTCCGATGAGCCAGTTTTTTGGTGCTGGCATGGCATCTGAGGATTCTGTCTACGGTCAAAAGACCAGAAATACGATAAATTAGCATAGCTCGGCAAAGAACCATGCAAAGACCAAAAACTCTGCAATTCGAGGAATGAGACCTGTGGCTGAACCCGGATATCCTCTTGTGGAACCTGCTCGCGCAAAGCCTTATATAATTCATACCTATAAGTATGAATTGGTGAAACTAATGGTTGAAGTATACGAACGCGGCCAGATTGTCATCCCCAAATACATCCGGGACATGCTCCATATCAAACCCGGCACCCAACTCAATGCCCATGTCGAGGGCAGCCGGATAATCCTCGAGCAATTTGATTTCGCGCAGGAGCTGGACGCTTTCCGCGCCAAATACGCGACCATGACAGATGAAGAGGTAGATGTTGCAATCAAGAAATCTGAAGAGAAGATGTATAAGGAGTGGTTGGATGTTTATCGACGCTAATGTCTTCATCCGTGCCACGTTATCTGGCGGCAAAGAAGGCCAGTCTTGCACCGCACTGCTTAGAAGGATAAATTCAGGGGAGCAGAATGCCGTCACAAGCCCATTGGTGCTCAGTGAAGTTCTGCATATCATAAAGGGTTTGCGTGGCTTGGAAGCGGCGGAGCGCGCTTGGAACAGCATCCAGCGGGTTAACCATCTGTCCATACTTCCAATCGACCAAAAAGTGATGACCTATGTCATCAGTTATGTGAAATCCGGCCTGGAACCGCAAGACGCTTTTCATGCCGCCACCATGAAAGCCAACGGAATTGACACGATTTGCTCGTATGACAAGGGATTTGACAGGATTTCAGGCATCAAGCGCAAGGAGCCCAAATAGAACCATTTTTCACTTTTTTATCCCAGGCCCTAATTAAGCAGCCATAACGCAGCGTTGAGCAATGCGGCAAAGCTCACCCACGCCAGATAGGGAATCATCCAATAGGCGGCCTGCTTGTCGATTTTATAGAACTTGTAAATGGTGAGCGCTATCAGCGCCCAGAGCACCAGAATGGCGAGCAGGGCGCCTGAAATGCTGTGCAGGCCGAAGAATATGAGCGACCATTTGAGATTTATGAGAAGCTGGAGCGCAAAAACAAGCAGGGCAAATCTGACTGCGGTTTTCCCCATGCCTTTTCGGTAGATAAGATATGCTGCAATGCCCATCATGGCATACAAAAGCGTCCAAACAGGGGCAAAAACCCAATTTGGCGGCGAGAAAGCCGGCTTGACCAGGGTCGGATACCATGTAGTGACTGAGCCTGCTGTGGCCAGCCCGCCCAATACGCCGGCCAGCTCGCACGCCAGTATGAAGGCGGCGAGGAGGGGCCAGTCGGTTTTCTGTGCCTGCCGTTTTGCCATGATTGGCCTAGGGGATGGAAAGGATATTAAGGCGGGGGGATGGAAGGAGGTTATTGAAGAGAGATTGGCGCAGGACTTTTGGAGCATGGTTAAGGAGGAATGGGTGGATACGAGGGAGTTTGGAGTATGAGGAAAAAGTACAACTTAGCTAAATGAATTTGTAAGGGATGAAATGGATTTATCTGTTCCGCTATACCGTTCTTCATCAAGCGTTCCGCTGACTAATTATTTATCGAGCTTTGGTAGGTTCAAAGAAGTTCGTCTAACCACTACTTTAGCGTATCTTATGTCTCAATTTCCAAGTCAATTCAAAGAACTTTTCAAAATCAAAAAACGTGATAAAATATTAGAGGTTCGTATAGAGTATTCGTCCGATGGCGATCGATATGACTTACTGGTTCTTACTAGAAAAAAAATGTTAATAATAGAAGCAAAAATAGGCCCACAACAAGATATATTTCAATTAAAGCGTTATCTAAAGTCGTTTAGAAAACGAAAAAAGGTATCCCTAATTCTACTCGATACTGGCTCGTTCATTGGTTCGTCAGAAATTAATTTATTAAAGAAGAAAATATCATCAAAAATTGAAATTAATTATGTGGAATGGAAAGGAGTCCATGTAATTTTAGCAAGAATAGAAAAATCAAAGAAAATCAAGAACAACGATCCGGTTTCATATGTAATCGCCGGTGAATTGAAAAAATATATGGAGGGTGAATCTATGTCATCAGATGAAATAAAAGAGGTATATTGTAGGGATCTAAGTGGTGACTCGTTAACATTGTTTTTCAAGTATCATATTTACAAATGCCAATCTAAATATCTAAAATCCTCAAAAGGAAATCGATATTTTGCTCCATATTTCACTCGAAAGGCTAAGGATAATTCGAATGAAACGATGATGATTGATGTTGGCGAGGGTATTTCATATATCGCACCTATCTTAGACATGCGTCAGGTGCACCGAGATGAAGTAAAAGAATATTTACAAAATCAAGAGCATTACTTAGCTGAAGATGCAGCAAAAGAGATTCTGAGGCAGGCAAAAGGCCGCGAAATGCACAAAATGCTGGTATTTCGGCTTGGAGAGCCAAAAAGAGTATTTCTAACCCCAATTACAAAACGGAAACTCAAGAAAGGCATCGGTGCGATGGGTTCTAAGAGTTATACCTTTAGGGAGTTGTTTGAAGCGTTAGATAAAGACCGATAAGTGCACAACTCTCAACGGTATGGTCATATGCGAAGCAAGATGGACGAAGCTATGGAAGATTATAAAAAATAGAAGAAAAATTAGTTGGGTGGAAGGTGGCTGTATGATTACGCAACGTAAAACAAAAAATTTAGGTCTAAACCGAAGTAAATACAAAGAGAAAATCTATAAGTATATTGAAAATAAATTGAAAATAAAGATGAAGTATTGTTCTCGTGGATCATCAAAACAAAAGAGTAAATACGGTGTTATACATAATGGTAAGAATCCTTTACCGATAAGAAGATTCAGTCTGATGGGTGCAAATGTCGTTAGAGGAAATGTAATCATTGATGAGGCGCCAGGTTTACAACCATATTGTATTGATTGCGAACGCGCATACCGGCGCGGCAGATTGAATAAATGGAATAATAAATACTCTAAGATGACCGATAAACGAGTCCGCGCGGCGTATGTCAAGAATTATGGAGCGTATTGCAGATGCTCGCGTTGTGGTAAGAAAAAAAGACCCGAAGCGTTTGCTATATCACGGAGAATGGACCGGGGGCTGCATAATGTTTGTAAAAAATGCAGTAAGTCTTATTCTGAATCTGTTGGGAACAGGTGGATAATATTCTCGCCAGATGGGCATAAAATTCGACCAAGACCCAAAGCCGCTAAGTGTGCAGAATGTGGAACTAGAAATAAATTAACAGACGACCATATCTGGCCAATTGCAAAGGGTGGAACAGACAACGACGAGAACCTACAGATACTATGCAAACCTTGCAATTCTTCTAAATCTGATACAATAAAAGGTATAAATTCGATTAGAGAGATAAGAAATAGACAAATCTGTAAAAGATATTTATCCATATTAAAAAAAGCGCGAAAAGAAAATTGGAGTATTCCCAAATTCGAATTGAAGCTATCGAAAGCTGTTCAGGACTTTATTGAATCAAAGATATGTATGACTGATGAAGAGCTAAAAGCGTTTTTTGAAAAGGAGAAAAAGAAAAACAATCGAAAGCACTCCACAGAACGCGCAGTAAGAGTCTTTAGGAGGTATGGTAAAACCGCCATACGCGAGGTTGGTGAATATATCCGTCAAAATTCTTGAAGACTATGATATCCTCGAAGTTTGGGTATGCCGAGCTTTTGCTTAATAATTTTTCTTGTGTTTTTGTTAATGCAAATCGGAGTCACATCTTGTACTAAAGATAGCGATTCCAGTCTTTTTTTGATTATCTTTTCCGCGTCTTTGTTGATGTCAATCAGAGTAACATTTCGCCCCAATAGTAATGCAGCTTCGCCAGTTGTTCCGCTGCCGGCGACTGGATCTAATACCCAGTCTCCTTTATCCGAAGATAGTTGGATTATTCTTTTTAATAATTCAACTGGTTTTTGAGTAGGGTAGAGACGTATATCCTGAGTTGTTCTGGTGATATAATAGATATCGTCCCATAGATTAGAAAGGGGTTTGCCTTTGCACTCATGTTTGTATAATTTTTTGTAGAGCATACCTTTGTTTGAACCAGGCTTTGGTTTAGCGTAGTGAATTCTATTTTGTCGTATCAGTTCGTCTAACTTAGAACGTGGCATCTTCCATCCATAAGGTGCGTCATAGATGATTCCATCCTTTTCTATCTTATAGAAATGACCTTTTCTTGTCTTGTCATGTTTAATCGAACCTAGTGCGTAATAACCATTGGCATCTTTGTTTCGATAAGAATTTTCGAAGTAGTAAGCGTCAAGGGGAGTATATAAGAGATTAAATTTATGTCCGTTCTCGCTGGCTTTGTAGATTACATCTATAACCGCACCTAGCTTGGTTTTGACAGTATTTTTTCCATGTGCTTTTTTCCAGAAGATTGGTTCTACTTTGTTAAAGTGTTTTCGCAGAACTTTTTCTGGAATAAAAGATAATTCTGCGCTAATGTGGAAAAATAATGTACCATCTTTCTTGAGCTTGGTTTTGCAGAGTGAGATAACTTGATCCAGCCATTTTTCATATTCTCCGTCTTCCCAGACGTCATTAAATCCATGTTTTTCCTTAGAGGCAGAATACGCATAATTGCGATTAGAATTGAAAGGAGGATCTAGGTATATGGTTGTATATTTTTTCTCCAATTTTGGGAGGGCGTCTAGGCAATCGTCTAGATAGAATTCATACATTCGAGCACCCATAAGAGCCAATTAATTTTATATCATTTATAAACCAATACCCGCTTCGTCTTGGTTGTCATAGAGAGTTAACACAGTTCGTCTTTAGGTTCATTTGGAGAGGGTAGCTTTCCGGTGGTTCGAAATTTTGTGACTTTTTTCTATATGGAAAGTCCTGAAAAGTTACGTCTAAAAGGTAGAGAGGTAACCCTAAGGACACGAACCTTATAGTCTTTAGGATACGCGTTCAAAGCTGGATGATTGAGCCCACGACAGGAAGGATGCACTTCTTCCCGAATTCGTTAAACTTAGCGGCCTTCTCTGTGTGAACAGGAATTATTGTCTTGGGATTGATTTCCTCGACGATACGCTTGATGTCTTGACCTGGCGCGTGGCCTGAGCAGTGAATGGTTGGAGGCCGGCGGCCCACATGGAAATGGTCAAGCCATGAGTTTACTATGGCCTCGTTGAATTCCATTTTTTCGTCGAAAGGCTCGCATACGCTTCGGATGTAGCACGAGGTTTCATTTGGTCGGATATCGGTCAATTCGGTCATATCAAAGAAATCCGCCCGCACCACATACGCCGAGGGATTGTCCCTAAGCTCGTTGTAATCGACCATATTGGAGGCATGGAGGTATTTGCGCTCCCATTCCTTGTAATCCTCATTAACCAAATTTAGATCTGGAAGCTTACGGTCGATGAGTCCCCAAGATTTTCTAGTTACGAAAATCTTGATGGCTGGGTCGGTCGGCTTGGGAATCTTGCTGTTCGCTTCCCCCAGTTTTTCGAGGAGATTGGCCTGCTTGGGGTTTATCGCCAGATATCGACCAGCCGACTTCGCCGCTTTGAGGAACGATATGAGGCGCTCAACATCACGGATTGGCCAGTTTGCCAGAACGATGCCTTTGGTGGCCTCGATTTCAGTTTTGACTTTGGCGGTGAGCTCCTCTTCAGTCATGGACGAAGAGTGCTCCATTCGGGTGCCTTCGATGATAAGGGTATCGACTCCCGCGGCTTCCTTGACGAATTTCTCAGTTAGATGGCCCCCGTAACCGTGGAATCTCAAATCCCCAGAATAGGCCAGCGTGCCGCTTGGAGTTTCGATGATGTAGGCGGTCGCTCCGGGGATGGAATGGTTCACCGGTGAGGCGCGGATTTTCATCTGCCCTATTTCGACTGGTTTATCCACGGCTTCTATCTTACGGGGAACTTTCGCCTTTTCGCCTTCTAATCTGGACAGCCCGCCCTTCTTGTTTTGGTAGAATTCAAACGTCCGTTTCAAGTTTACGTATTCGGTCAGCCCGGCAACGGAGGTTTCCTCCAACGATTCCATAATTTTGAGGGTCTCAGGGGTTCCGTGAATGGTAAGGTCTTCACGTAGAAAATGAAGCATACCGATATGATCTCCGTGGGCGTGGCTGATGAATAGTCCGTCGCAGGAAAGAGGCTCCTGTGGTCTGCCCATATGCTTGAGGTAGTCATTGCGATAAATGCCAGCTATGGGAGGGATAAGGCCGAGCTCGAAGTAATCCCCCATGCCGTTTAGTTTTCTAGGCGCGAGGAAGGCGTCAAAATAGGTGAAGAACTTGCCAAAGCTCATCCCGAAGTCGAGGAAAATGCGGTTTTTGCCGTCTTGGACTAGAATCTGATTTCCTCCAACCTCGTTGACGCCGCCATAAGCCGTGATTGAAACCATAACATCACTTTACACTATTTGTTAATTGTTGTGTTAATTATATAAATGTATTCGTATTTGAAGTACTTATGCGAATACACATTATTTCCCCTGGCTTTACCCCCGAAGTTTTTGTTGATGAAAAAAATATCGAGATAGCGCCGCTTGGTAGAATTGGGGTGGATAAACTTGTTTTAATTCATACACCATATCCGAATCAAGAGATTGAGAAGAAAGTTGAGCTAGTAGTAGAAAAACTTGAAACCCACCTCAAGATGAAATCCACGAGAATAACACTTCGAGAAAAGACATTCAGTAAGTTAATTAATGAAATTCGGCAGATTATAGATTCATTCGGACAAGGAGATGAAATTTACTTACATCTTGAAGCTGGAGAGAGACACGTTGTACTCGCGATGGCTTACGCCTCATTTTTTGCAAGAAGAAGGGTTCGATTAGTTTTTGCAACAGAATATGGATCAGGAAAGAAAGATTATCAATTTGAGATGATGCCGCCAATACCGACATACAAATTGACAAGGAAGCAAAAAGAAGCGCTCAAACTTGTTGCGGATAAGGATGGCCAGACTTTGAAGGAATGATCGAGC
>JAMCYH010000235.1 GCA_023474025.1 Deltaproteobacteria bacterium | reverse complement strand
CCAGACGGCTTAAGGAAGCGGGATTTGATGGCGTTCAGCTGCACGCGGCCCATGGCTACGGGATAAACCAGTTCCTTGCGCCATGCTGGAACACCAGACATGATGGGTATGGTGGCTCACTGGCGAATCGTTATCGATTCCTTGGGGAAACAATGGAAGCCGTACGCGCGGTCATCGACGACGATATGGCGCTCATGATCAAGCTCAACGCTGCTGATTTTGTTGAAAACGGTCTCGAAATTGAGGAAACATTACAAATCGCCAAGAGGCTTGCAGATGACGGCATTGACGCAATAGAGATCAGTGGTGGAAGCGCATCCTCCGGTAAACTGGGTCCGCTCAGGACCAAAATTCGCCATGAGGAGGATGAAGCCTACTTCGCCAACATGTCAGCCCGTTTTAAGGAAAAGGTAAAAGTCCCGATAGCGCTGGTCGGGGGTTTCAGATCACTCAAGAAAATTGATGAGGTCCTTACCGCTACAAAGGCTGACTACATAAGCATGTCAAGACCATTTATCAGGCAGCCTGATCTTGTGAAGCGATGGCAGACAGGGGACACTTCGAAGGCCACATGTATTTCGTGCAATGGCTGTTTCGAAACCGGATTGAAGGGTAAAGGGATTTCATGCAAGATTGAGCGTGAGGAAAAGGGTAATTAATTCTTTAGAGACGAATTAAGAAAACGAGGTGCGCCGTGACTCAAGAATTCCAGGAAAAATGTCTCAAGTCTGATCAAAAATTCAAGGAAAGTCTGGCCAAACGTCCTGAACGCAAACAGGAATTCGCCACGATCTCGGGTTTACCCGTAAAGCGTGTCTACTGGCCATGGGAGACCCCGGATTTCGATTTGGAAAAGGACCTCGGTGTCCCTGGCGCCTATCCTTTTACAAGGGGCGTTCAACCCAACATGTATCGTGGCCGGTTCTGGACCATGAGACAATACGCTGGTTTCGGCAGCGCTGAAGAGACCAACGCCAGGTTTAAATACCTCATCGAACAGGGTCAGACGGGCCTTTCGGTGGCTTTTGATCTACCGACCCAGATCGGTTACAACTCGGATCACGAACTGGCTGCGGGAGAGGTCGGAAAAGTCGGCGTAGCTATCGACACTGTCGAGGACCTAAAGCTGCTTTTCAACGGAATAGATCTCGGCGTGGTCAGCACATCAATGACGATTAATTCGCCAGCGGCCATACTTCTGGCGATGTATATAGTAACGGCGGAAGAGCAGGGTTCGGATGTAACTAAAATTAGGGGCACAATCCAGAATGACATCCTCAAGGAATATCCCGCCCGCGGCACCTATATTTTCCCGCCGCGGCCATCAATGAGGATTATCACTGACATCTTCGCATTCTGTAACCAGAATTTACCGCAATGGAACACTATTAGCATTAGTGGCTACCATATCAGGGAAGCCGGTTCCACAGCAGTTCAGGAAGTAGCGTTCACTCTGGCCAATGGTATCGCCTACGTGGAAGCCGCTATAAAAGCTGGTCTTAACGTTGACGCGTTCGCTGAGCGTTTAAGTTTCTTCTTTAACGCTCACCAGGATTTTCTGGAAGAAATCGCCAAGTACAGGGCAGCCAGGCGCATGTGGGCGCGAATCATGAAGGAGCGTTTCGGAGCGACCAATCCAAGGGCGATGATGTTACGTTTCCATACCCAGACAGCGGGCTGCACGCTTACTGCGCAGCAACCTGAAAACAACGTGGTCCGGGTCGCTTACCAGGCGCTGTCCGCGGCGCTGGGTGGTACCCAGTCGTTGCATACGAATTCCCGTGATGAAGCTTATGCCCTGCCATCCCAGGAATCTGTACAAATCGCCCTGAGGACCCAGCAGATAGTCGCTTATGAAACCGGAGTAGCTGATACGGTTGATCCGCTCGCAGGCTCGTACTATGTTGAAGCCCTTACAAACGAAATAGAAAGACTCGCTTTTAATTATATCAAGAAAATCGATGAGATGGGTGGCGCAGTAAAGGCCGTGGAATGTGGCTTCATCGAACAGGAGATACAGGATTCAGCATACGCCTATCAAAAAGCTTTTGAATCCGGAGAAAATGTCATAGTGGGTGTTAACCGATTTCAAACCGAGACTGCTGCGCCAAAGGGCCTTTTGAAGGTTGACCCCAAAGTCCGGGAAATGCAAATTGCAAGGCTCGGGAAAATCTACGCCGAACGCGACTCAACCGCTGTACAACAGGTGCTTGACAAGCTAAGGAAGGCCGCTCAGGGTAACGACAATTTGATGCCTCTCATCCTGGACGCTGTGAGGAAACGCTGTTCGCTAGGGGAAATTTGTGACGTCTTGCGTGGAGTTTTCGGGGAATACCTGCATGCTTCACAGTGTTAGAGCGACGGAGCGCCAAAATTGAATTTGCTTCGTTCGGAATCGACCATATTTTTATCAAAGATCGAAATTTGATTGCAAGGCGCGTGATTAGGTCGTTTGGAGTTCACATTTCATGAAGAAATCAAAAACCATGGAGACTGGTTCTTCGGAATCAGTCTCTATTTTATTTCAGATTAAAGCATTTTTTACCTCTGTCAGGACAACTGTTTTTCTACTGTTCACTATCGCTCTGGGCGCAATTCTGGGCACTGTTGTTCCACAGGGAGAACCCCTGGAACATATCGCCATGTCAGGAAATACGTTTCTCTACCGGCTTGCGTTGATCCTTGACATAAACAATATTTTCCGGAGTTGGTGGTTTACGAGCCTTCTCGGACTGCTCACCCTGAATATACTTGGCTGCCTGTTCCAGAGAGTGCCTTCGATATGGCAGGATTTGCGAGGCAGAAACCCGAAAACGTCTTTTAAATTACATTTCAGATCTTCACTCACAATCGCTCAACTAAAAGACAGACTTGTTCCGGTAGGTCAGGAAATCATGAGGGCAGCCCCTGTAATTTCCGGGACCAGAGACACACAACATTATTCGTGGGTTAAGGGCCGCATTTACCTGATTGGTTTTCCACTGATTCATATAGGGATCATAGTCATTCTCCTGGGCAGTGTAATTGGGGCCTTCTGGGGCTACAAGGGCCACATGATGATAGCCGAAGGAGACTCATCGAACAAATTCGCCCTAATACCCTCAGGCGAGGCCCGAACGTTGCCCTTTACGATCACGGTGGATGGCTTCAAACTTGTAAAGTATCCAACAGGTGAACCGAAAGAATTCAGGAGTAACGTAAGGCTAACTCAGGATGGCAAGGACATGCTAACAGGGTCAATTCTGGTTAACCATCCGTTGACATACGAAGGAATATCATTGTTCCAGGCTGATTATAAGGTACTGGGAGTAAAGGACGTCAAGTTATCGTTTAAAACGAAAGAAGGCGAAGATTTGGTCAAGGTTGCCGACCCGCGTCACGATATTGATATTCCCGGTACTGACGTGAAACTCAAAACACTCAGCCTTGATCCTGGAACAATTGCTCAGGGACCAGGCATTCAGGTCAGTGTCCCGGGCAAGTCCGACAAACCGCAACTCGTGAGCATTTATCAGAAAGATAAAAGGCCATTGAATATCGATGGTGTTGAAATCAGGTTTCTGGGATTTACACCATTGTATGCGACCGGCCTCCAAATCGGATATGATCCGGGAGTCCGGATCGTGTGGTTAGGCTGTACCATGCTTGTGCTTGGTTTTATACTGACTCTATTCACAAATTTGCAGAAACTTTCGATTGAACTTGGTGGATCTTCAAAAGGAACTGATGTTGCAATTTCAGGACGAAGCCGCAAACTACGCAAGGAATTCAGGCAAAAGGTTGAGGGAGCCTTCGCAGGCATTACTGAGTTGCGCAGGGAGACGTGACGGAGGCTTATGAATGACCAATATTGAAATCAATACATATTTGACTTTCGGCTATTTGCTTTGGATCATAGCCTATCTTGTAGCTTTCGTCGCATTCAGGGATCGGGCCCGTTCGGGCGCAATTTTCCGTGCGGCGTTGATCGTGCTGTTGTGTATTCATACAGGGTCAATCGTTCTGAGATGGGTGGAATCCTACCAGATGGGTATTGGACACGCCCCTCTTTCCAATTTGTATGAGTCACTTGTTTTCTTTTCCTGGTCCGTGGCATTAGCGTTAATTGTAGTCTGGCGAAGGTTCGGTACTGATTTGGTCGCTCTCCTGGGCGTACCCATCGTTTTTCTCATCCTGGCTTCAACTTTCCTGATTGATCCCAATATAAGGCCGCTCATACCGGCGCTCCAGTCTAACTGGCTTGTTGCCCACGTTTTCACATGTTTTTTGGGTTATGCGGGGTTCGCTGTATCATTTGTAGCCGCGCTCCTCTTGCTTGTGGCGAGAAGCTCGGCCAAAGCGGCGGAACTGCTACCCGGGAAAAAACTCCTCGATGAAATAGTTTACCGGTCGATTCTAATCGGTTTCCCTCTTCTGACGCTTGGAATAATCACAGGCGCAGCGTGGGCGGAACACGCGTGGGGCACTTACTGGTCTTGGGATCCCAAGGAAACATGGTCTCTTGTGACGTGGCTGGTGTATGCGGGGTTTCTGCACGCGAGACTGTCACGAGGCTGGTCTGGTGGCAGAACCGCATTACTTTCGGTTGTAGGTTTTTGCGCTGTCATGTTTACCTATTTCGGTGTAAATTACCTGCCTGGTCTTCATAGTTATTTCTAGGGCATTCATTCATCGTGGAGCTTTGAATTTTAATGCTGGAACGCGACTTTGGGCGCCTTTTTATGATCGGCTTTTACGGGACAGCTTTTTGCCCCGAGTTGCAGAATTTTCTTCTCGAGATCAACCCAGCCGGCGTCATCCTGTTCAGCAGGAACATAATTGATCCTGAACAGGTAGCGCAGTTGAATTATTCCATTCAGAAGTTTGCGATAGAAAGGCTGGGGCGGCCTTTATTCATTGGAGTGGATCAGGAAAGTGGAAGGGTCGCCAGGCTCAGGGCCCCCTTTTCCGAGTTCCCTCCCGCAATGCTCATGGCAAGCTGCGAATCCCCCGAAGGGACTATTCGGGAATACGCTGAAACAACTGCAAGAGAGTTAGCCGCAGTCGGGTTTAACCTCGATTTCACTCCAGTGCTGGATGTCCTTGGCGAGGGGATAGACACCCACAATACGGTAATAGGTGACCGCTCATTTGGCCATGACCCAATGATGGTCGCCAATCTGGGAACCATCCTGATTCGTACGATGAGATCCTTGGGCATTTTGACCTGTGGCAAGCATTTCCCTGGCCATGGCGGTATCGCAGTGGACTCCCATCTCGAACTGCCAATAGACTTGAGGCCACGCGACCAGATCCTTGAGAGAGATGTCCTGCCCTTCATAAAGGCTATTGAAGCTGGAACCGACATGATCATGACCGCCCACGTCATGTTCCCATCACTTGACGCAACCTGTCCCGCTTCCCTGTCTCCTACCCTGATTGATGGTTTGTTAAGGAAAAAACTGAAATTCGCCGGCCTTATACTTACCGATGATCTCGATATGGGGGCAGTTTCAAAGAGTTACAGTCCCGGGGAAGCCGCATTGCTGGCCTATCAGGCGGGAACCGATATCATGCTGTTCTGTAACTCTCCTGAAAAGGCGTTTGACGCCCGGCGTCACATTCATGAAGCGTCACAGGATGAACCACTGGCGGAACAGCGGCTTAACCGCTCATTGTCTACTTCCGAAGCTTTGTTTCCGAATCTTTTCAAAATCCACCGATCATGTAACCCTAATGATGTAGGAATCCGCAATACCCTGCCGTCAGAAGCTTGACGCTGGACTCCATTTGGGGTTTACTGATTACTCTCCTTAAAACAAACAGTAGAGCTATGAACAAATAGCCGCGCTCGAAAAACTCGTTCAACTTCCCCAAACCGTCAGACAATCACTAGTTTTTTAAGGAAACTGGAATTATGGACAACAACCCAATGAATCAGCAATCTCCCATCGGAGATAAATTTAAAAAACCCTTCAAATTTCCGAAGATTAGTCTCGGCGTCGGCGGAGCGTTGACGTTACTCCTCGTAGTCGTAGCGCTGGGAATTACCTTCTACAACTTCTTTCTGGTTTACGTGCGGCCCTATGATTACGGGATCAAGGTGGTTCGAGTCGGAATAAGCCCCGGCGTTCATAAAGAAGTTTATCATGCGGGTTTGACTTTTATACTGCCCTTCGGGTTACAGCAGATGTTCCGGTTTCCCAAAGGTATCCAGGTGCTGGAATTGACCAACTTTCCTGACACCGCGGCAAAGGCTGCCAGGAAAGACCGGGCGGCCCACATTCAGACCTCGGACGGTTTTTTTGTGGACATAGACGTTTCCATTCTTTACCACATCAAGGACCCCTACCTCGTTTTTACCACCATCGGTCCAGGAAACCTTTTTGAAGACAATGGTATCATCCCTAAAGCCGAACCGGCCCTAAAAGAGACTTTGGGAAAGTTGACAACCGAAGAATTTTATAACAGCCCGTTGAGAGTCCAAAAAACGGAGGAGGCTAGGGACAGGCTCAACAACGATTTGAATTCAAAAGGAATCGAAGTGGATCAGGTGCTGGTTCGCTATTTCAAATACAGCCAGGAGATCCAAAAGAACATAGAGGAGAAGAAGCTTCAGGATCAAATGGTGTTTACCAACCGGGCGGAAGCCCGGGCGGCAAAGGAAGAGGCCGAATTGAAGAAAATCATTCAGGAGGGGATGGTCATCTCCGCCGTAGAACTCGAAAAGGGTAAGGCCTATGTTACCCGTAAGATAGCCGAGAGGGATCTTTATGTTCGCAAGATAAAAGCCGACGCCGACCTGCTGGTGAAACTGTCGGAAGCGGAGCGGGAGCGCCTGAAAAATGACGCCCTGAAGGGGATCGGATCCGAGCGAATGGTGGGCCTGAAAATGGCCGACGCATACAAGGGGCTGGACGTCATCGTGCTGCCCAGCGACGGCCCGCATGCGGTCAATCCGTTAAATCTGAATAGCGCCCTGCAATTATTTGACGTTCGCAAAGGAGGCGCCCAATGAAGCCTCTTTATGTCGCCGCATTAGCAGGGCTTTTCATACTCTCCATCGCCGGCTGTGTTCCTCATACCACAGGGGCAACGGAAGTGGGCGTCCGAACCCACAAACTGGCTTTTTTCGGCCCAAATGGGGTTGAGGACAAAGTCTACGCTCCAGGCGCCACCTACTTTTTCCTGCCGTTTATCAACGACTGGAATGTTTTCGACACCAAGCTCCAGAACCTCGAGATGACGTATTCGAAAACTAGCGGTGACAGGAAAGCTCAAGACGATCTTGTTTTCAAAACAGTCGACGGCAATGACATCAGTCTTGATGTCATCATCGCGTATCGCATCGATGCGAACAAAGCCCCCTACATTCTTCAATACGTGGCGCCCGACGACTTGACCCTACGGGATAAAGTTGTCCGAACGGTGGCCAGGAGTAAGCCACGGGACATTTTCGGCGAGCTTAAGACTGAATCTTTCTACGTGGCCGAAGCCCGGGAAGCGCAGGCCAACAAGGCCAAGGAGGCGCTTCAGCATATCCTGGGACCCATGGGTATCATCGTGGAAAAAGTACTGACCAATGACTATCGTTTTAACCCCGAATATACGAAGGCCATCGAGGACAAAAAAGTGGCCGATCAGCAGGTGGAGAAAAACAAATCCGCACAGCACGCTGCTCGTGAGCAATATAAGCGTAAGCTGGAAGAGGCCCGGGGAGAAGTCAACAAAATGGTAGCCGATGCCGACGGCCAGTACCTGAAGGACAAAATTGAAGCCGATGTTTACCAGGAAAAGCAAAAGCTTATTGCAGAGGCGATCAAAACGGAAGGCGTTGCTGAAGCGAAGGGGATACAGGAAATGAACAACGCCCTTTCCGGACCGGGAGGCGAAGCGATTGTAAAACTGAGAATCGCTGAAGCGATTCAGGGGAAGCATATTATGGTGCTTCCGGTGTCAGAGGGCGGGATGAATCTCAAGACGACCGACATCAACCGGCTGATCGAAACGTTAGGCGTGAAGGCGCTCTCCGGTAAGCAATAACTGCGTGAGTTCGTGTGACGCGGGCAATCTTGGGAGGAGTCAAGGAGGCGTTAAGATTACGTCTTACAGGCTGCGGAAATTATTGAAATTGTGTGATTAATAAACATCCTTCCGCAGACCTGTCCTAATTTATTTACCTGTCACAATACCCTCGTCCTGGGTCAAGGCTCGGGACCTTTCCGGTTATCATATTCTTCCGAGAATGTGTCCACATATTTCGTGTAATCTTTCATGAAGAGGGTTCCAGCGAAAAATCCTCCACAGAAAGTTATAATTGCGAGGCACAGCGCCATATACCAATGGATCATGGGTCTATCTCCTTTACAGCATTTAGAACAGGTTACGCTGCGTCGCAATTCCATCTGATCAATTCAGCTTTTTGGATTACCCTTCACTGTGCCGGTTGTCAAATGTTTTTTGTTTAGCCGCATTCCTGGGGCTGCACCCCAGGCTGGCTTAATTCGCCCCTTCAGGGCTCAAAACCATCCTCATCTAGCCCTGTAAGGGCGTCGTATGTCAGCCCAGGCTGGAGGCCTGGGTTTGCGAGCATACCGATGAATACCAAACCAATTACACCTTAAATCGTGGCATCATCCGACCATAGGCCTCCAATATCATACCGCACACATTATTCGTCCTCCGTTGTCCTGGGGCTTCACCCCAGGCTGGCCTAATTCGCCCCTTCAGGGCTCAAATCCTAATCCGCATATAGAGCCCTGTAAGGGCGTCGTACGTCAGCCCAGGCTGGAGGCCTGGGTTTGAATCAGGAACAAGCAATTTGCGGAATAGTACATCAATTCCACCGAATTGTATCCCGGGCTATTGACGGTTCGAGAACCACGTCCCTCTAATCGGGTCAACCTTCCGGACCATCCATGCGCGTGATGTATTCAGCGATGGAGCACGATCATGTTGGGATGCCGCATTCCTGGGGCTTCACCCCAGGCTGGCCTAATTCGCCCCTTCAGGGCTCAAATCCTAATCCGCATATAGCCCTTGTAAGGGCGTCGTATGTCAGCCCAGGCTGGAGGCCTGGGTTTGAATCAGGAACAAGCAATTTGCGGAAGTAGTACATCAATTCCACCGAATTGTATCCCGGGCTATTGACGGTTCGAGAAACACGTCCCCTATAATCGGGTCAACCTGGCCGAGATTGAGATTCAGGATGTGTCCCCCGTTTCAATCCACGCCCCCGTACGAGGGGCGACATGAGGATGTCCAAGCGCGAGTCGTGGCTAAGAGTTTCAATCCACGCCCCCGTACGAGGGGCGACGGGATAGTCTTGATACAAGGAGGTAACA
>JAMCYH010000244.1 GCA_023474025.1 Deltaproteobacteria bacterium | reverse complement strand
AAGTTCAACAGCTACTTTACGAAAAATCTGAACAATCTGGATGATGATTGTTATGGTTAACAGTGTAATCACGATTACCGGTAGAAATGTTTCCATTTAAGTTTGAGCAGCAAGCATGGAGATGGATCCACCATCAATTCCTTGCACCGGAAAACTCAAAGGGTCATCTTTTCTCCGAAGACCAATTATATAAAGCAGCGGCAAGTAATGATCAGGTGTAGGGACTGATAGCATAGCGTCAGGGCCGAGCGACTCGTACGCTATGACTTTAGCATCATCCCCTTTGATCAACAATTCCTGGATGATTTTCTCAAATCGTAAAGCCCAGTCAAAAGGTTGTACCCCGGGTTTACCCCATGCGTATGCGGACAAATTGTGAACAACATTACCGCTACCGATTACCAAAACTCCTTCTTCACGCAGCGATGAAAGCCGTTTCCCCATTTCACAATGGAATAGAGGCGGCTTTGTTTTGTCAATGCTGAGTTGAACGACGGGGATGTCTGCGTCTGGAAAGACGTGAGCGAGCACGGACCAGGTTCCGTGATCGAGTCCCCAACCTTCGTCAAGTCTTACGGAAACAGGCGCTAGCAGATCTTTGATTTGAAGGGCAAGATCGGGACTACCAGGCGCTCTGTATTCAACCTGGTAAAGTTCCTTCGGGAACCCACCGAAGTCGTGTATTGTGGGCGGGTTAAGGTTAGCCGTCACTGCGCATCCCGGTATATACCAGTGAGCAGATACGGCTAGCACAGCCTTGGGACGCGGTATCAATTTACCGATGGAACTCCAGGCCTCACTGTACACATTTCGCGTTAGCGCATTCATCGGATTGCCGTGTCCGAAGAAGATAGCCGGCATCAGGTCCGTCATTGAAAAGCCTTTCCTTTCAATAGGTTGGTAGATGTTGCGATTGCGCACGAAATTCTCAGACAAAATACCACTCGCTTACTATTTCATATTCCAGTGTGGCGCCAAATATTATTTTCCTTATAATCTTTTGCTATACAATATGGAAATTGGAGCGCTTACGATATAATATTTGTTAAGTGCGCCAATCCTAATATTATGTCACAGGGTGAAATCTTGCCAAATTACTGCGTTTCGCTAATAAACGACAAGTTTTACATCAAAACGGTTAGTAATGACAAAGACGCAGCCAGTACTAATAAGAACCAGATATTTTATGATGCGAAAGTACGAAAGGCGTTAAGAGTTTACATAAAGGCTAGAAACATGGAGAACGCCAGAAGAAACGGTGAGAGACTACTCAAGGATTTCATCGTCTCAGAATGGCCTAAGGCCAAATCGTTAGTAGATGGTATTAAACAAGGGCTCCCCGTTTATCTAAAACTTCCTCCCAAATGCTTCTCTGAAAAAGCCACTCTTCATAAAATCACCAAAGCCCCTGAGGGTGCAGGCTTTGTGAGAGTTTGGCGAGAGGTGGGTGGAGATCGAAGCCGTGACTTTATTCCCGACGAAGAGGAACTGCTTTCAATCATTGTAGCTCACGGTAACCACATAGTGTCAAACGAGGGCGCCAGTTCTGTGTGATAGAGCGACGCTTACCAAAAATTGCTTCCTACTGGACGGGATGCGGTTATTCTGTGATGGTTTGTTAGTCGTCATCCTGGCCAAAATTGCAAATAAATCTCTCATGCTATGTTCCCTCCTGGTTATGTGATCTTTCAGAATCAACAGGTATGAACAGGGAACTCTTTAGCCCTCCATCATTGCGGTCCCTGATATCTCTTGTCTGAGCCAGAGACAAAATCGGAACCATGATGAGTATAATTGTCAGAATCGCCGTTTTCATAATTATTCCTCCTTTGTTTAAGATGAGATCAAACTGGTACAAATTGAATCTTTCTTTGATTCTCACCTGTCGCCTGTCGGAAAGGCCTTCGGCGTGGTGAGACAAAAGGGTTGACCCTGCTCCTCTAATAAGGTATCCGATCAAGTCGATAAGTCGATATTTCGTTTATACTGTTGAAAACAGGCAGAAAGGCGCTGGAATGAAAATAGCTTTGGTAATACCGGGGATCAGCGCTGAATCTGAAAGAAGCTTCTATGATTTTAAATTTGGAACCAGATTTCTTCTTTCCAGAAAACATATTTCATATCTACTCGCTATACCAACCTTGATATCACTGACTCCACCACAACATGAGATTAGGATTTTCGACCAGAATATCGAAGAGATAGATTATGCCTGGAAAGCAGATCTAGTAGGCATAACGGCAAGGACTATGTTTGTCAACAGGGCCTATGAGATATCCGAAAACTTCCGGGCAAGAGGAATAAAAACCGTCTTAGGCGGCATACATCCTTCCATGTGTCCTGAAGACGCTCTTTTACACTGTGATAGTGTTGTCGTCGGTGAGGCTGAAGAGATTTGGCATACGGTCCTGGAGGATGCCGAAAATGGCCACCTGAACAGGCTTTACAGAGCCGGGAAGTTCGCCGATCTCAAGGCGGCTCCCATCCCCGATAGGTCGTCACTCTCTAGAAAACGATACCTTCTGGACCTCGTTCAGACCACAAAAGGCTGCCCGTTCGACTGCGAATTTTGTTCGGTGCATGCATTTGATGGACAGGCTATCAGAAGCAAAACCGTAGACCAGGTCATCCGGGAAATTCAGGGTATCAACAGTTTTCATGCCACATACAAGAAGAAGACCGCGATATTTTTCGCAGATGACAACATTATGGCCAACAGGAAATTCGCCAGGGAACTTTTTCTGGCTCTCCAGCCATACAACATCAACTGGATGTGTCAAGCGTCCATCAACATTTCACGGGAGGATGATCTACTCGAATTAATGAGGAACAGTGGGTGCGGGGCGATTTTTGTCGGCCTGGAATCAATATGTGAAGAGAACCTTTCAATGATGGGCAAGGGGATTAATCAGCGATATGAATACATGGATGCCATACGAAAAATACAATCCTATGGGATACTCGTTCACAGTTCATTTATCGTAGGTTACGATTTTGATTCCAAATCGACATTTGATGAACTCATAAGTTTTATTCAGGAATCAAACCTCCTTATGCCTTTGATCAACATTCTCACTCCATTGCCGGGAACAATTTTGTACAAACGTCTTGAAGAAGAGGGAAGGATTCTGGACAGAGACTGGAGTAAATATGACACTCAGCATGTTGTCTTTATGCCTGCCCGAATGGCGCCAGACGATTTGTTGCAGGGGTACCGGAAGGTAGTGAAATCAGTCTATTCTTTTGATTCAATATTGACAAAGCTGCGTTACTACTGGGACGCTGACTTCTGGAAACGTTCCAACGATGCCGACCCGGTGAAGTTGGTTTTCCGTATTCTATTTGCAGTTAGACTCGCTACGTTACTGGTTTCGAGAAACATGGACCGTGCAAGGTTTATCATGAAAATACTGCCACATGTGTTTGACAAAAGGGTGAGGGTATCCACCATTCTCCAATTGATGAATAACAATGATTTTGCTTCTTCCCTGTGAGCGGACGCCTCAATCTATGATTTCAACCAGGACCCCGTTCATGAATCCGGGATGCACAAATGCGTAATGTGACTGGCGCCAGGTCCGGGGGGTCTCATCTATTAACCGGTAGCCCTGATCCCTCAGGACTTTCATCGCGGTTTCAACGTTCGGGACTTTAAAGGAAATCAGCATAATTCCCTCGCCTTTCGAGGAAATAAAACGGTCCACTTCACTGCCCTTCCTGGTCGAGGCCATGAGCTCATAGTAAATCTCTCCAACCTTGTAACGAAACACATGTATTGCTTCGGCTTCGTGAATATATTCCAGGTCCGGTTTACTCTTTCCGAAAAACGGGCCCCAAATGGCCGCGGCCCCGTCTAAATCCTTTACAGCGACGCATATATGGTCGACTCTCTCTATGCCTATCATGAATTTTGACTCCTCTTATAATTATAGTCTGTTCAATGCCGGAAGTAACACTTAAGCATCTAATTTAACAGGGATTATACCCTAGACCGCCGAATACAATTTGGACTTTTCCATAAGAACAGAAAATTCTTTTGATCCACAAAAATCATTACTGATTCTAATCTTCAGAATCTTCGGTCCATTTCAGATTGCCATTGTGATCCCGAATTTCATATTCATTGCCGCGCCGTTTACCGGTGTATTCAAGGTTACCATATCTGTCCCGGAATTCAGTTTCTCCGCTTGTCCGGTCATAGCGCCTGGTACCGACAAGATTACCGTTGCGATCCCTGATGTCGGTAGTTTGCGCCCAACACAGGATCGGCGCCATGATGAGGATGATTGCCATAATTGTTGTTTTCATCATTGTTCCTCCATCGTTTGAAATGGATCAATTGTATTTCATACCTGTGCCAGATGGGGACACACGTGTAAAAAAAATTATTTGTAACGATAAAGAAAATCCATTTAATCCAGTTGAGATATTTGACATTCTAGAATTTGGAAGACTTATTGATGCAAATATTGCCAAAAAGGTTTCTGAATTGACGTAATGTAAAGGGTCAAGAAATATTTTCAAGAAACTGTCCTGTAGTTGACTGATGAACGCCGGTTCGTCATTATGAACCGGACTGGTGATTGGGGCGATGGTTGCTGATGCGATGAAGTTGATTATTCATTTGGTTCAAGCTATTTTTTGTATTTAAATGATTCAACATCTCAAACTATTGGCAGGTTTATTATTCCTCGCTCTGACTGTGTTCGGGTGGCCCCACAGCAGTTACGCCGGAGAGCATGAAATCACGGCAATATTAAAGCAACCCTTCCGAATTGAACTTACCGCTGCAATCGGAAGCACTGGATATAGCTGGTCCGCCCAATTTGACAAGGCCTGGCTGAAACTCGAGAAATCCTGGTATGAAAAGCCGGAGTCAAAACTTTTGGGAGCGTCTGGTAAACAGGTCTTCATGTTCGTTCCATTGAAGCCGGGCAACACTAAAATAGAAATGCGATTAAAAAGACCGTGGGAATCTTCTGCGGTTAAAACGAACGTTTACCAAATTTCGATATTGCCCAGGTAGAAAGACTAGTATGACCTGAAATATCGCATGATGTGAAACAGTCAAATTCAGGTTATATCCTGCCCACCGGAGGCATCCAATGGAAATAAAGAACGTTTGTATAGTTGGCATGGGGACAATGGGCAGCCAGATCGGGATCGTGTCGGCAGGCGGTGGTTACAAAACGTCTATGGTTGATACGTCCGAGGAAAAAGTCGCGGCTGGTTTGAGAACTGTTCATTTATTCCTGGAAAACAGGGTCAAAAAAGGGAAGATGGAACGGGAGAGGATGGATGAGATTCTCGCGCTTATCACAGCCGAAATCGACATGGCAAAAGCATGCGGGGACGCAGATCTAGTGATAGAGGCTGTACATGAGAATATCGACGTAAAAAAGGCCGTATTCGAACGACTGGATTCGCTCTGTAAAGTAGGCGCCCTCTTTGCCAGCAACACGTCAACTCTGTGGATCACGGAAATAAGTTCCGCTACCATGAGGCCTGAAAAATGTATTGGCGCTCACTTTCTTATACCTGCGGCTCTGACTCCCCTTGTGGAAGTGGCCCGAGGATTACAGACTTCTGACTCTACCCACGACACGATCGTTGATTTCCTAAAGAAATGTGGAAAACAAACAGTCACTGTCACAGATTCTCCCGGGTTTCTTATCAACCGTCTGTACCTCCCCATGGTTAATGAAGCCTTTTTTGCTCTGGAGACAGGTTTAGCGGCTCCTGAAGAAATAGACCGGGCATGCGCGTTGGGTCTCGGCTTGCCTTTGGGGCCTTTGGCCGCGGCAGACGCTTTCGGCTTGGACATTCTTCTGGCATGCATGAATACTTTTCACAGTGAGCTGGGTGACAAATACAGACCGGCCCCCCTCCTGGTCAAGCTTGTCAAGGCCGGACACCTCGGGAAAAAGACAGGACGTGGGGTATATGATTACCGCAAATAAAATCTTTAGAAACGGGCCTTCTTGGAGCCTGTCCCTGTTTTCATTTCAACGTGAAAATTAATTTCTTCCGAGAAAATCAAGGGTAAAAAATTGAGTCTCTGTTACATGACCATTCCGTATCCATCGGTCACAAGATGCTGAAACTGCGCTGTATTTATAGCCTACCAGCCAAAACGTTAACTGGGACCGCATGCAGGTCCTTTTCGAATGGCACAATTTCCCCTCCCGTGTAGATGAGGATACCTCTGACGAACCTGTTGCCCAGATGCTTTCTGAGGACTTTAAGCCCGTCAAAATCCCGCTGTGATGGGCTGGCAGAGAGCTTGATCTGGACACCGACAACTTCCCCGCCACTCCTTTCTATGACAACATCCACCTCCTGTCCTGCCTGCGAACGGAAATGAAAAAGTCTCACGGGTTTATCAGACCAGGATGCGCTCTTGAATAGCTCAAGAACCACGAAGTTTTCAAAAACTCTTCCAGCAATTTCTCCTCTCTGCCAAAAACCCTCTTCATCGATACCAAGCAAGTGACAAGCAAGCCCGGTATCTACCATAAAGAGCTTTGACGCCTTTACCAAACGCTTTCCCAGGTTGGGCGACCAGGCGGGAAGGGTCTGCACAAGAAAAGTCATTTCCAGGAGCGTCAGGTATCGGGAGAGTGTGCTGTTCGGAATCCCACTGCTTCTCGATACTTCCGACTGATTGTGCAAGGTTGCTGTTCGAGCGGCGAGAAACTGGAGAAGTCTTGGCAGAACTGCAAGGTCTTGAATCTGGGCCAGGTCTCTGACGTCCCGGTCGAGGATTGTTGTGACATAAGACTCGAACCAGGCTCTCCTTCGTCGATGAGACGACCTCTCTGCACGGGCTCAGGAAACCCACCGGCTACAATGGTCTCAGCAAGGTCAAAATCGGTCCTGGGATGGAAACGGCTTGGGAAACCCCTGTCGAAGAAGACGTCCTGGGTGTTCTCACCGCCTTCCTTCAATTCGCTGATGGACAGAGGCCACAGGGTCAGCAATTCCATCCTTCCTGCGAGGGCGTCTGCAACCTTTGGGATGGCTAAAATATTTGTGGACCCGGTCAGGAGATAACGGCCTGGAGCCCGATTTTGGTCCACGTCTTCCTTGATAGCCAGGAAAAGGTTCCTGACCCGCTGAGCCTCATCGATCACCACAGGTTTCTTAACGCCGGCGAGGAATCCTGTGGGATCAGCGCTTGCGGCGGAAAAAATCGCGGCGTTATCCAGAGTCACGTATCGGGCAGGATATGGGCCATTTGCAATCTTGCGGACGAGAGTACTCTTTCCTGTTTGCCTTGCTCCACGTAAGAAAACAACAGGCGTATCGGATAGGGTATCCAGGATGTTGTTGAGGATATTTCGCCTGTACATGGTTAGATATTTACCATTATGTGGTAAATATCTAAACAGCGCGGAAATGGAAATACCACGTCAAAGGTCTCCGCTCTAGACTGCCTTTGCATAGCGCTGGCCCCTTCCATCCGCACTACCGAGAATTCATCGGCAGTTGCTTAAAGAGGTTTAGGAAATGACCTCTTGACCTATTAGATTTTCCTCCGAAAGTGACCGGTTGGCTTCCGGGACCATAGAGACAGCCTCCAGTAAATTTCTCCTGGTTTCTTCCAAAGTTTGCCCTTGAGTGTTAGCTCCCGGTAATTCCTCCACAAAGCCAATGTAACCTTCAGGGATTTTTCGAAATACAGCAACAAGTTTCATATTTCTTCTGCCGTGCGGTCAGTGAATCTTATCGTAAACCAGTTGGAGGTCACAATCCCGTGATGAGTCCTGGCCATGTTCAGAATCATTGAGCTGCTTCCCGAGATTGGCTGGAGTGGCTAGTTTACTGATTAGAAAATTAGTGCATGACGACAAAATTTCTTGCAAAGTAGAGTAGTTGATCAACACTGGAGAATACTAGAAATGGCCGGACAGGAACAATTTGTTATTGACGCCAAGGGTAAGAAGACGGGAGTTACTTTGCCGGTAAAGCGTTACGAGAAATTGCTTGAGGATTTGCATGATTTGGCGGTAATCGCTGAACGACGTGAAGAAAAACCCATAAGCCTGGAGGAAATGGAACATCGGCTAAAAGAAGATGGAATAATATAAAATTGTATTCAAACCGTCTGTCGAGAAAGACCTTCGCTGCCTGCCCAAAACCGCATTTACTCGAATCCTCACAAAAATCCAGGGAGTCCGGGTTAATCCCATTTCACGGGAATCCATCAAAGTGACTGGAGCGGAACACTTTTACAGGGTTCGTGTTGGGGACTATCCCGTGATCTATTCTATAGACAGGGGAGAAAGGGCCATAATAATTCATTATGTTCGGCATCGTCGTTACGTCTACAGTAATTTAACTTGATTCAGCCAACGACCCATTTCGATGGCGGGTGAGAGACATATCCGGGGCCATCCAGGCGAACTACCTAGGATTCCTCGTTAGTTGCTGATGGGGTGAGTTCCCCTTCGCTATAGATATTTTTCAGATGCAGGGAAATATTGTCCACAGAACATTGGAACAGTTGAGCCATGTCTTTTACAGATGCGGCAGGTCTGGGTGGGTTTTGCATCTTCTGTCTCGGTCTTTGGCGCCTCGATCGCTCATGATTGCAGGAGCTTAGCATTTGCAGTAAACAAAGTGAGATTCACAGGTTTGAAATCCGAGTCATCGGTGACCAAATAGAATCCCCGTCTGGTACACAAGTCTTCTAAAACCTGATCGTTAAAATCCCTTTTTCCGGTTTCAAAATCATTCAGGAGTGAATCTATGTCCAAGGTGTCAAAACCACTGTCAGTTCGATTACAGAAATTCATAATTTTTCTTGTTGTAGCCGCAATATCCTGCGCAACAGTCTGGAAAAGGAGGCTCTTACGAAACGCTTTATAATTCTGAAGTTTTTGACCAGCCGGAACATTATTGCAGGCGTATCTGGCCCAGCGATTGATGAACTCGGAAAGGATCAGAGCATCAATAAAAATACAGGCCTTCGCAGCCAGGATTCTTTTAAAGCCCAAAGAATATCGAGCCGTTCTGGGATCGTTCACGCTATATTGGGGGCCAAAAATAAGGAGCCAGACATTGGTATCAAATAACAGCGCCTCCTTTCCCGAATAATTGTACTGGTCAACAGGGAAAACGGCGCTACCCATTGAGGCCTCCCAAGAGTTCCTCGGTGACTTTCTTATGGAGTTCCGGGTTGTTGAAATACGCTTTCGCTGTCTCAACGACCCGTTTCAGCAGAAAAAGATCATCGGGTTCCATGGCTTTCACCGCAAGTTTCGCGCGAATTTCTTCTTCCGTGAACTCACCATATAGTTGTCCAATGTTAGCAACAAATAGAAATGTCCGCTTTTATAGCAAATGAATTGTCCTCTTTTTAGGAACTACGGGAGACAAGCGCAGGGCGTAGCCCGAAGCTTT
>JAMCYH010000073.1 GCA_023474025.1 Deltaproteobacteria bacterium | reverse complement strand
GCGTGCCACAGCCCGCGTAATTTTCCGGGTTACATGGTCTTTGTCCGCCAGTCTTATGGCAAAATATTAATTTCGGTCTCGGGCAAATATTCACACCGGATCCATGTGAAGTGCCATTTTCCGTGGTTTCACCTCATGTGTTCTTACTCATTATTATTAAATAGGCAATCATGATCTAAATACAATGTGTTTTCAGACACAATAGGCGCCTAAAGTTTCTTGACGGCGATTCGCATCAAATGATAGCATATTTACTCCGCACTTATTCCTAAAAGAATTCAGGTATGAATATATGCCAGAAAGTCAAAGCAAACGAGCCTTGATAACCGGCGTAACCGGACAGGATGGCGCTTATCTGACCGAGTTACTTTTGCGCAAAGGTTACATGGTATGTGGAGTAAAAAGAAGAAGTTCTTTAATAAATACACAAAGACTCGATAACCTTTATGAAGATCCTCACTTTGCGAGCCGACGATTAATTCTCGAATACGGAGACATGACGGATAAAACGAACCTGATCAGGATTATTCAACAGTTTCAGCCTACCGAAATCTATAATCTTGCCGCGCAAAGCCATGTAAAGGTTTCTTTCGAAACTCCGGAGTACACCGCCAATTCTGACGCTTTAGGCACACTAAGATTATTGGAAGCGATCCGTATCCTTGGATTGGTGGATCAGGTTCGTTTTTATCAGGCGTCGACGAGTGAACTGTACGGATTGGTCCAGGAAATTCCCCAGAAAGAGACTACACCCTTCTATCCGCGTAGCCCATACGCTGTCGCAAAGTTGTATGGATATTGGATCATTAGAAATTACCGTGAAGCTTACGGCATGTACGCCTCGAATGGTATCCTGTTTAATCACGAATCCCCTTTGAGAGGTGAGACCTTTGTAACCCGGAAAATTACGCGGGCTGTGGCACGCATAAAATTGGAAATGGAGGATAAATTATATTTAGGAAATCTCAACGCCAAACGTGATTGGGGTTTCGCAGCCGACTATGTTGAAGCCATGTGGCTCATTCTTCAGCATCATGAGCCGGACGATTTTGTAATAGCCACGGGTGAAAACCACTCCGTTCGGGAATTTGTGGAACGTGCGTTCAGAGAAGTTGGTATTTCAATTGTATGGGAAGGATCCGGCATAGATGAACAGGGAATAGATAGTGAAACGGGAAAAGTCCTCGTTTCGGTTGATCCTCGTTATTTCAGACCCACAGAAGTCGAACAGCTTCTTGGAGACCCTACCAAGGCCCGAGAAGAACTCGGCTGGGTCCCTCAATGCAGTTTTTCTGAACTGGTAAGAAAAATGGTTGTTGCTGACTTGAGAGAAGCTGAAAAAGAACAATTATGTAAATCAGCGGGACTTAATTAATGGGATTTACCCAAAAGCCAAGAGTATTTGTAGCCGGGTCGACAGGAATGGTCGGGTCAGCCATTTGTCGGCGGCTTGAATCAGAAAACTATCCCGTCATAAAACATCCCGGTCGCAAAGTCGATTTACGTGATCAAAGCGCCGCACACGAACTGCTCGACAGCATTCGCCCACAGTGGGTATTTCTTGCGGCGGCGAGGGTTGGCGGAATATATGCCAACAACGCTTTCCCTGCTGAATTCATTTATGACAATTTGATGATGCAGTGTAACATAATGCACGCATGTCATGAACTTCAGATCGAAAAACTGCTATTCCTGGGCAGTTCCTGTATTTATCCTCGGTTGGCTCCCCAACCCATGAAAGAAGAATATCTTCTGTCCGGACCATTGGAACCTACAAACAAACCTTACGCCGTGGCCAAAATTGCCGGAATCGTTATGGCGCAGTCATACCGTCGTCAATATGGATCAAATTTCATATCAGTCATGCCTTCAAATTTGTACGGCCCTTTTGACAATTTTGACCTTAAAACTTCTCATGTCCTGCCTGCTTTACTCAGAAAGACCCATGAAGCTAAAGCTTCAGGAGCTGAATATGTAGAGATTTGGGGGAGTGGTTCGGTTTTACGGGAATTCCTTCATGTTGACGACTTGGCGGACGCCTGCATATTCCTAATGGAAAATTACAATGACCTGGAAATTGTCAACATAGGGTCTGGTAGTGACATATCGGTTTTGGATCTTGCTAAACTGATAAAGGAAGTCGTGGGTTTCAAAGGAGATTTACGATTCAATTCCGAAATGCCTGATGGGGTCCGGCAAAAATTGTTGGACATATCCAGAATCAGCGAACTAGGCTGGAAACCTAAAATTGGGCTAAGGTCCGGTTTAGAATCGACCTATGCATGGTACTTGGAAAATATGGGGCATTGTCGCAATTCTTAGTTACTAATTGACGCCAGCTACCTATTTTCCACGTATTGGTTCACTATAAATTGAACGAGCAGATTTTCCCGACCAACGGCAATTTGGCCTATCCTATATTCGAAGCGAAAATACCTTTGGGGATGGTTGCAGGAAAAACCGTACAACCGGACCTGAATCTCAGTGTCCACGCTAGACAAATTGTTTGGCTATTGGGCCGTTCCGGAATAGGGAAAACAACCATCTTGCGGAAGATGGCCCGCCTTCATGAGGATCCTCGCGTTGACATGAAATACAGAGGGGTTTTATATAGTCAAATTGCGCCCCGGAATTGGCGTCGTTCAATACTTTACGTCAACCAGAGACCCATTCTTTTCAGGGGCTCCGTCCGTGAAAACATTTTCAAACCCTTTGGATTAAAACTTAACAGGGATAAAGTTCCTAACCTTGACTTGGTAGTTAAACTATTGAGGAAGGTTGATTTATCGGATTCATTTCTTGAAAGAGACGCCTTGACGCTGTCAGTAGGAGAAATGGCCCGAATTTGTCTGGTTCGTTCACTTCTGATGAACCCTGACGTCTTGTTGCTCGACGAACCCACGGCTTCCCTTGATTCAGAATCCAGGATAGCAGTGGCAATAACATTGAAAGAATGGCTATCGCAAACCAATAGTGGGATAATAGGGGTTACCCACGACGAAACCTTGACCGAAATGATCCCAGGGCTTGAAATTCATCTTGGACAATCCTAACCCTCATTTTATAATTCCGCCTCAGACGCCTTAATTGGTTTACGTTACAACTTATTCTAACAACATGTACACGCAAGTCATCCCAATATCTGATTATCAGTTAGTCTTTACAGGAATTCTCGTTCTTGTAACTGCTTGTATTTCAGCGCTCTTTCAGTTGGGTTTGCTGAAATCGCTCCTTTGGGGAACTATTAGATGCGTATTGCAACTAAGTGTTGTAGGATATGCTTTAGCCTGGATTTTTTCCGTCAATCGTTTTGAAATTGTTGTTCTTGTCATTGCGCTGATGGCTCTGTTCGCAGCTAGAACAGCTACTCGTCGAACACCGAACGTGTCGGACTTTCCCACCGTACTGGCGTTTCTGGCCTTGGTGACCACTACCTATCTGGTAGCCACAATTGTCTCACTCGCCATCATACGCCCAACACCTTGGTATGAATCCAGAATTGTTGTTCCTATTTCCGGCATGATTCTGGGGAACACTGTAAGCGCTATAACCCTCTCGATTGACAGATTATATGGTGAGGTTCGAAGTCATTGTAATGAAGTGGAAGCCCTGTTATCCATGGGAGCGTCACCATGGGAAGCTGTACATGAACTTGTTCGAGAAGCCATCAGGTCGGCCATGACTCCAACTATCAATTCTCTGATGGTTGTAGGCGTAGTTAGCCTGCCAGGTATGATGACCGGTCAAATATTGGGAGGTTCCGACCCGGTTGAAGCAGCGAGGTATCAAATCGTAGTCATGCTGATGATTTCCTGCGCTGCGGCAGTGGGTAGCATGATTCTTGTTGGTCTGTCATTCCGAAGACTTTTTACAAAAGGGGAGGCGCTAAGGCCTAACCTCTTTCATTCGAATTCATAACCCTGTCAAAGGCATTAACGACAAGTCCCACAATCATCTCCGTTTGATTATCCAGGAGTGTTCGAGGATCAATTAACACACAGTCATCCTTAACCATAGTAATCACTGGAGGAATTCCCTGACGTAAGGAATTCTCCAACCGAGCGGCTGAAAAACCTGTCGGTTTTATGGAAACACGCGGGCCAACCAGGTCACTCATCGGGAGGGCGCCGCCCCCAACCCTACCCGCTCCTTTTTCAACCGAGATTTTAACTTTCCCCTCTAACAGCGAATTCAAGTCGAGAGATATTCTTTCCGCGACTATCATTAATTCTTCTGGCGTCTTACTTATCATGGCCAGAGTCGGAATGGAAAGCCTTGGACCGCTCATACTTGCGTATTCCTGTAGAGTGGCCTCCAGTCCAGCTAAAGTTAATTTATCCATTCTAAGAGCTCTTGCGAGCGGGTTAGAGGCCATCCTGTCTATCAACTCCTTTTTCCCCACCAATATGCCCGCCTGAGGTCCACCAAGGAGCTTATCTCCACTGAAGCTGACAACATCAATCCCTTTTGCAAGAACCTCCTGAACAGTAACTTCGTCAGGAAGCCCGGCCGGCGAGAGATCTACCAGACAGCCGCTCCCAAGATCCATCATGGTCGGCAAATTATATTGCCGTCCAATTAGAACTAGTTCGTCAAAAGACATCTCTCTGGTGAATCCTATTATCCGATAGTTGCTCGTATGTACCTTCAGGATAAGGGCTGTATTCTCGTTTATGGCCTGAATGTAATCCCCAGGATGCGTCCTGTTAGTAGTTCCCACCTCTTTGAGTATTGCGCCAGATTGCGCCATTATTTCCGGAATACGAAAAGACCCTCCTATTTCTATTAGTTCTCCCCTGGATACTATGACTTCCTTGCCTTTAGCGAGAGTCCCGATAGCCAGGAGTACTGCCGCAGCATTGTTATTAACAGCAAGCACAGATTCAGCCCCGGTAAGTTCCTCTATCAAAGCCCTCAGATGAGCATTCCGCTGGCCTCGCTTCCCCTGTTCCAAATCATATTCGAGGTTCGAGTATGACATAGCAACTTCTACAATTCGGTCTACGACCTTCCGCGACAGTGGAGACCGGCCAAGATTCGTATGAACAACCACCCCCGTTGCATTAATGACCGTCCGAAGACTTGACCCCAATCGGTGTGCTACTGCCTTAACGATTCTATCTACGACAGCGTCCAAATTAAGATCTACAGGTGTCAACAGGTTCTTTTTTATTGAGCCCCGCATATCATTGAGAATAGACGCAACGATATTTTTTACAATCGTCGACGAATATTCATTCAAAACGCAATGAATCCTGGGATGAGATAATATTTTGTCAACAGATGGAATAAGACTGAATAGGGTTTCTGAATTTCTATCGACCACGCTATTGCTCACTAAGGAGATTTGACAACCTTAATTGACTTGACGACGTCTTCAAATACGGGTGAATAGGTCTTGAAGTCCTTGCCGGGCGCAGAAAGCTCGACGTTGATCTCCCTTTTGTCCGAAAAGATCTTAAGGTTCCAGTACATTAGTCTGTCGGCAGCAGATGGAGTCTTTTCTTTTAGAATGATCCCTTTTGCATTTGGGATTCGAAGTATTCTTACCTGATCCACAGTCTTGTCGGCCGCCGCCGACTTTTTTAGAGCATTAATCATTGTTGTACGTGAACCAACGAGCCTGTCACCAATCACAATATATATTTCCGCTGAATCTTTGGTCCACTTGAATATATGTGGTTCATCAACCCCCTCAGGTTTAAAATCATTAGGGATCTTGATTTCCATGGTATCATTTATCTGTCTGACTATCCATGCGCGTGTTTTTGGAGGCTCACAATACCCGGGCTGACAAATCAGGATCAATGACGCGAGGATGAGAAATGTCCTCAGATATCTGAGATCCAACAAGTCTCGAGACGGATTCGCAAGAAAAACGACAGTCTTTAACACAAACGTAATAGGTCGCAACCTGATACAACTCGTTGTAATATGATGGGTCATCCGGTTCCTTGTTTTTGGATTATTTATGTTTCGGCTCAGGCCCTTTACCACAACTTTCAAATTGATAACATGGATACACAAACATGTCAAAACTCATAATAACCAAAGAAAGTGCGCTTCCCCGTAAGGCGCATTTGTACGTTTTAGGATGTAAGGTCAATCAGGCCGAGATCGATAGTATCGCAGGCTTTTTGGAAAACAATGGATTTCAAATAGACCCCGAGTGTGAATCGCCGGAACTTATCTTTGTAAATACCTGTTGTGTGACAGATTCCGCAGCCGGCAAATCTCGCCGAACGATAAAAAGGATGTCGGAAAAGTATCCTGGATCAAGACTGCTAGTTGCAGGTTGTCTTGCGGAAATTGATCCGGAAATGATTATTGGGGTAGCTCCAAAAGCCATCGTGTTAGGGACTCAAGCCAAAGACCATTACCCCGATATTATCCTTGGGGACAATATGGAAATCGCTTCATTGGCTTTGCCCCCCGCTTCATCTTGTACAGATTTTTCTGACGCCTGGCAAATATTACGGCCTTCCCGGAGTAGGGCTTTTTTAAAAGTACAGGATGGATGTTCGCATAGGTGTTCATATTGTATAGTTCCGATAGCTCGAGGGCCATCGAGGAGCATGGATTTGAAGAAAGCCGTTCAAGGAGCTCAACGTCTTGAAGACGCGGGGTATTCGGAAATCGCTATTACAGGAATTCACCTCGGAGCCTATGGTCGAGATCTGTCACCCAGGATAACCCTGGCAAACCTCGTCCTTGGTTTGTTAAAAAACACGTCAAATTGCAGATTCAGGTTGAGTTCAATTGAACCCCAAGAGTTTTCGAACCAACTGCTCAATTTGATTTCTCAGACCCCAAGAGTTTGTCGACATTTCCACATCCCAGTCCAAAGCGGTGACGACGGGATACTTAAGAACATGCAAAGGCCATATAAAACGGATCTTGCATTAAAATTGCTCGAAAAACTACTTGACCTGATTCCAGACGCCTGTATCGGAATGGACGTGATAGTTGGTTTTCCTGGTGAGACAGATATTTCGTTCGAAAAAACAGAAAAGTTCATCAGGGAATCCGGCTGCTCTTACCTGCATGTTTTCCCATTTTCTCCAAGGAAAGGCTCCTTAGCCTATGGATTTCCAAATCGCGTCCCAACCAAGGTAGCCAGATCAAGAGTTCGGGCTCTTCGTATCCTTTCGGCAGAGCTAAGATCAAAGTTCATTAAAAAATTTCTGGGGCGGCGACTGGAAGCTTTAATTGAATCACCATCTACAGTTTCTGGTGGATGGAGTAGCGGACTTACAGACAACTACATTTCAGTAAAAATAAGAGAGATAAATGGCAACCTTGTAAGAAAAGTTGTCCCAGTAAACATTTATAAAGTATCTGGTCAGGAGGCTTATGCATCAATTTCCAAGTCTGAAGCCACATTTTTGACAATCGGTAATCACAACATAGAAGTATAACCGATGGCCTTTTGTTTAAAACAGGAATTAACTGGCGCCATTGCGCTTTCGCGTTTGCTGGATTAATTCCTTCGCTTTCGTAAGATGCTCTTTAACTTTTTGTAGATCTTCAGGTTTTGCTTCCTGAAAATAGTTGGAAATCGCTTCACAGGCTAAGTACGTTTGTGAAATTGATTGTCTTATCAATTCATGAAATTGATCATATTTTGATGGAGGGATGATCGAAAAGACCTTGGAGTCAAGAATCCGAAGATCTCTTTTCATTGATTCCAGTTTAAGGCCTAAATCTTGAGGCATGGTTGGTGTGCTTACTTCTGAAGGATCATAATCGGCCATCGTCAGGCTCGGCGCTCTGGCCATAAGAAGTGAAAGTTCTTCCAGAACAGGCGCAGTCTCAGATAAATACAGTCTTAGATTGTTGTCGTTGAGAGCCTGATCATCCAAAGGCGAAGGAATTTGTTCTTTTGGCGCTGGGGCTGGTTCGATTTTAGTTTCAGAGGCCCCTGTATCAACTTTTTGACTTTCGTTAATAGGTTGCTCTTCTTTTTGAGGAGTTGGTGGGGGGGGGTTCCTCTTCGGGCTGAGTCAAATTTTGAACCCCAGCGTCTGAAGCCTCTTTAGGCTGGATTTCCTTTGTTTCCTGCTTTTCCTGTTTTTCTAACTGAGTAGTTTCAATGACGGGTTCCTGCTTCGGCTCTTCAAAAGGTAACTGATCCCCATCCTTTCTTTCCTGTAAAGCCACCCAATCTTCCGGCGCCAAAGTTCCCTGGTCCTGAAGTGATTCGACCTCGACCGGCTGTTGTTCCCCTTTTAACATCCCCAAGCCTTTTACTTTCGGAATCGATGGCGATTGGGGTCTTACAAGTGACTCCTTGGTTGGTTCAGGCAGGGCCTCTGTAATGTTAACTGGAGCCAATGGAGGTCCAAACATGTGGCCATCCTGTTCAATCTTCTCTTTCAGATCCTGTTCGAGATCTTCTTTTCCGGTAGGTGATGCCGATTTTCGGTCACTATGGTCAAAGGGCAGGCGCGTTACCTGTTCAGAAGGGGCTTCTTCAACTGGCTGTGTCGGAGTTTCAACGGCCCGATCATCTATTGGCTTTTCTGTAGTCTCCTGCGTTCCAGACGAAGTTTCAGTTTCAGGAGCCGGCTTGACAGCCAATTCAGGCTTGGGCTCCTCTACTGGACTTACAGGTTCCGGTGGAATGTTCGCTGGAATCTTGGGCTTCGGCTTGGCCTCTCCCACGATTCTGTTCATTTTAATTTCTGGTATCAGGACCTTGTATCCGGATGGTCCTACGGGAGCGTAAGTAGCGGTATTTTCACCTGTCGTCGGGTTTGATGGGCTGGAATGAAACGGATTGCCAGAAGCTTGACCAAAGCACAAGTTGTTCAGAGTCAAAACCAACAACGCCGTCAGTATCGATATCATTGGTTTAATTGCCTGTAAACGTCTCATGACCAAAGGCTCGGGCGCAATCCAGGGCGCGAATCAATCATCATTATATTCGTCAAACGCTAATTATCAGCTTCCCAGAATGAAACACATTATTATATTAGCTTGTTGATCATCATTAGTCAAGTTCATCATCAACTTTAGTTTGGTCAGCGCCCAATAACAAATCTAGACCAACAGACCTTATTCTATCGAGTACCCCGTTAATAAAGGCCCCTGAATTCTCAACACCATATTTTTTGCCTATCTCGATAGCCTCATTCAATATTACCGCTGTTGGGGTTTCCGGAAATGTAGACATCTCGGCTATGGCCATTCGTAGTATGTTCCGGTCTACCTGATTTATGCGATGCAATTTCCAGTTTTCAGAATACTCCGATATTATATTGTCTATAGCGTCTTTATGGTGGGATACCGCAGTTATCAGAGCATCCGCAAAATCCATGGACACTCTGTCCATTTGGACAACTTTTTCCGAATCTGATTCAAAATGGCTTTCCAAAAACTTCAAGGTTTTTAGAGGCGACTTATTGAGTGTTTCGGCCGCGAACAAAACTTGTAAAGCAAATTCACGTGTTTTTCGCCTGGCGGGTGCGTTT
>JAMCYH010000196.1 GCA_023474025.1 Deltaproteobacteria bacterium | reverse complement strand
AACGATTTTCGGAGCGCCGCCTCGAGAGCCTCCACCAGGGTGTCTCGCGAAATACCCTTTTCTTTGGCTACTTGGTCAATCATTCGGTCCAAACTTCCCATGGTCAGCCTCCCACGCTAGACGCCTTCTTGTGAAGGTCCTGCTGCAAAATTTCGTTCGGCGGCATATCTAAATAAGCTTTTTCTATATTGTCCACGTCGATCTCGATTATTTTGTTTTCTAGTTCTATTAACACGGCAGTGTCTCTTATTCCTCTCAACACACCGAGAAAGTTTTTTCTTCCTTCAATTTTTCGTAAGGTTCTAATCTTGGCCTTGCGCTCCGAAAATCGTTCAAAATCCTGAAGTTTTCTCAGGACCCTGTTAATACCAGGAGAAGAAACCTCAAGGTTATAAGGATGATCTATTGGGTTCTCAAGGTCCAGCAAAGCCCCAACCTGCCTGCTTACCATTGCGCAGACATCTATAGTTACCCCACAAGGAGTGTCAATATATAATCTGAGGGTCCAAGCCCCTGCATAAAGTCCATATTCCAACTCAACCAACTCGATCCCGTCAGGCTCCAGTACCGGTTCAATCATGGCCCAAAGATCCGAAACGAGTTTACGGTCAGTAACCATTTGCCTTCTTTACTTTCAAACGATCATATACGATCTATAATAAAAAACCCGGGATTATAAAAACCCGGGTGGTAAAAAACCACTCACTGGAGCGGGCAACGGGGCTCGAACCCGCGACATCAAGCTTGGGAAGCTTGCACTCTACCAACTGAGCTATACCCGCATAATTAAAGAGTAACAGCGAGCCTTCCCAATGTCAAGTATATAGAGTAACTCTAAAAAATATTATCAACGCTTTACACAAAACTTAGAAGTAAGCCCTACAATAATTTCTGGTTTATATCAATATTAGATTTATCGCGCAGCATCCTTAACCAACCTTTTAGAAACTCGGTCTTGCGTACTTCCAATACCCAGTTCTTGAATTCTGCCGCGCCCTTTTCATATTCTTCCTGGCTCGCAGGTACAACTTTCGCCAACTTCACGATGGCAACCCCACCCGATGTTGGTATGGGGGTTGGAAACACCGGCGCCGCCGTGGATATTGAAGTCAGCATCTCGGATATCTGATTTGACTTCCCTAGCTGTGTTACAAATCCCGCTGTCCTTGAAACAGGGTCCAAAGTCTCCCAAGTCAAATTGTTGCGCTCAGCTATCTGGTCAGCTTTGGAAACGTTTTCACTAATGGCCGCAATGAGTCCTTCGGCCTTTTTGGTTGCCAATGCCAGCGACTGGCTCTTCAGATAATCATTCAGCACGAGACTCCTGATTTCCGAGAGCTTAGGGATCCGTTCTGGGCTTTTCTCCAAAAGCTGTCCAAGAAAATAATGGTCCCCACTGTGAAGCAGCTTTGAAATTTCTCCAGTCTTCAATTCAAATAGTTCCTGTGAAAAGCTGGGATCGTCAACAACACCGGGGATACCACCATCTTTTGTAACAGTGTCAGCGATCTCGACCTTTAACCCAAATTTTTTTGCTTCTTCGGGCAGATTTTCTGTCCTATATGCCTGTTCGTAAAAATCGTCAGCGAATTTGGCAATCTTTTTCTTGGCTTGTTCTTCTTTCAGAGTTTGAACAATTTCGTCTTTTACCTCGGAGAATGGCTTTTCCTGCTCTTCCTCTTTGTCCTGAACCATAATCACGTGATAACCCTTGTCAGTGAGGATTGGGCTGGATATTTCCCCTTTATTAAGTTTAAAGGCTTCATCCTCAATTTTGGGATTGGCCGACCCTCGTGAAATCCAGCCTAAATCTCCTCCTTTAGAAGCCGTAGTTTGATCCTGGGAATTCGTTTTGGCAAGTTTCTGGAAATCTGCTCCCGATTTTAGCTCTTGTTCCAACTTCAGGGCCTTTTGCTTAATGGCTTCCTTCTCTTCATCGGAAGCCTTATCGGGAATTTTTAATAATATTTGGCTGATTCTGACCTTTTCTGGTACAATAAACTGTTTTGGGTTCAATTTGTAAAATGATTCCGCATCCTGATCAGTTACTGAGGAGTCTTTCAGTAGGTTGTTCCATGAGAACCAGACGTAATCAATTTTGACCGATGCGGGGATTTGATACCGTGATTCATTTCGTTTGAAATAAGTTTCAAGAGCCTTTTCGTCTATAGGTGATTTTTTATCTGGCTCCTCTGGCTTGATGATCAACAACTGGAGAATCATTTTATCATTCTGAAAATGCCAAAGAGTCTTGAGTTCGTTAGAATCCGTTTTGACTGAATCAGTAATGAGTTTTGCTACCTGCTCGGCTAATAGTTCCTGTTTGAGTAGTTGCTCATACGTTTCAGGGCTTTCTTTTATAGAGCTAAGATACATTCTGTAAATCTCAGGATCGAAAACCCCGTTTCTTTGAAAAGTTGTATCCGACAAAATTTCAGTCTTTACGTCAGAGTCATTAACGAACAAACCAAGCTTATCTGCTTCCTGGATTAGAATTTGTTGGTCAATAAGTCTGTCGAGAACGTTTTTTTTGAGATTAAGTCGCTCTAAAAGATCCGGAGGCATAGCGTCACGAAACCTCAGCCTCACTTTCTCCACCTCGGTTTGATAAGTGTTATAAAAATGATCATAACTAATAACCTGATCATTGACCTTGGCCGCATAATCCTGGTCCTTGTTTCTCGGTCCACCCCATCCAAAAAAGAAAATGAAAACAATAATAATTCCGCCAAGCGCAACTTTGATTATCCAAGAACTGGCGTGTCGTCTCATCAAGTCGAGCACGGGTTTCTCCTCTCCGAAAGGGTATCTTCCAAAGAGCGATAATAAGATCATATGGGAACGAAGTCAATGGATGGCAGTGAAAGCGCCTTTTGTAGCTGATTGCCAGGATCGTATGCGAATGCAATATTTCTACAGTGTTAATGTCTGCGACGCTTGATCGATGTCTTGGTGTCTGTTATTGTCGTATCGCTATTCCACATTCAACAAGATTGTTTTTTTGGCGCCAAAATGATTTCGAATTGGTTATCTAGAGCATTTTCAAACGATATGGCGATAGACTTGGGTACTGCAAATACTCTGGTATACGTCCGGGGTAAAGGAGTCATTTTGTCTGAACCGTCAGTTGTGGCGGTCAAAATGGATTTGCGACGCGGTCCACGAATAGTGGCCGTAGGAGCTGACGCGAAAAAGATGGTTGGGCGAACCCCGGATAACATCAAGGCCATTCGCCCAATGAGAGATGGGGTTATCGCTGATTTCGAAGTGACCGAAGCGATGCTGAAGCATTTCATTTTTCGCATTCACAAACGTAGAATGTTTGTCAAGCCCACAATTGTAGTATGCGTACCGGCTGGTGTGACTCAAGTGGAAATGCGTGCGGTAAGAGAGGCTGCTATAAGCGCTGGCGCGCGCGAGGTCTATTTGATTGAGGAGCCAATAGCGGCGGCTATCGGGGCTAATCTACCGATCACTGAACCCACCTGTAACATGATCGTGGATATCGGGGGAGGTACAACTGAAGTCGCAGTGATATCCATGTCTGATATCGTTTACGCCAAATCGTTACGGATAGCTGGTGACAAGATTGATAACGATATCATTAAATACGTGAAACACAAATATAGCTTGTTGATTGGTGAAAGAACTGGCGAAATGGTTAAGATGCTTATCGGAAGCGCTTGCCACACCAATGAGGAAATGGTCATCGAAGTAAAAGGGCGGGATCTTATAGCAGGTGTGCCGAAGGTGATCCCATTGAGGTCGAGTGAAGTGACGGAAGCTATTTCTGGACCAGTCAGGGCGATACTGGAAACTGTAAAGATCGCCTTGGAACAGACACCTCCAGAACTTGCTTCAGATATAGTTGACCGCGGAATTGTTTTAACGGGAGGAGGCTCACTGTTGAAGAATCTTGACGAAGTCATACGCAGAGAAACCGGCCTGCCAGTGGTTGTAGCTGATGATCCGCTCTCTACTGTCGTTCTTGGGTCTGGTATTGTCTTCGAAAATTTCGATATGTATCGGGATGTTTTAATCAAGGCTTAATGAATTCATTATGATGAATCGTACGCTGAACATATTTGCTCCACAATTTGTCGGCCATTCGTTTGTTTGGCGGATGGTTTAAATTTCTGATCGTCATCCTCCATCCTCTATTATGCCCCGATCCATAAAAGATTTAATAGTTGCTGTTGTCCTCCTGAGCTTTGGCCTAGTTTTGCTTTTTTCATCATTTGAAAAAGGGCGCAGCGGAACATTCGTCAGTGTAATTTATTCAGTCTTCAAGCCTATCCAGCAAACGGTTACGTTCGTCGAAGAGAGAGTGACCAACTTATTTAAGTCCTATATTTGGTTGGTTGGGGTCAACAAAAAGAATGGTGAACTGGCCGACGAAGTCAGAAAATTACGCACGGAAATCGTGTCATTGAAAGAAAAGGAACTTGAAAACAGAAGGTTAAAGAGGGTTCTGGAACTCAAAAACAGGCTGGATTTTCCCACTGTGGTAGCACAAGTAATTGGTCAGGACGCCTCGGGTTTTTTCAGGACTATATTAATTAATAAGGGATCTGATGAAGGAGTTCTGCCGGACATGGCGGTAACGGTTCCAGAAGGAATTGTTGGAAAGATAAATCGATCATCTGCCGTAATGGCCCAAGTGATGATGATAACAGATCCTAGTATGTCGGTTGATTGCAGGGTAGAACGGACGCGGGACAGGGGATTGCTTACCGGGTCTTATTCATATTCCTGTCTGCTTCAATATGTAAACAAAGAAGCGGATCTAAAAAACGGTGACCTTGTAGTAACCTCCGGTCTCGACGGGATTTTTCCCAGAGGCCTTGTGGTAGGAACCCTGCAGTCCGTAAGGCTGTCTGAACACGGTCTTTTTCAGGAGGCGGTCGTAAATCCATCAGCGAAACTTTCAGAGATAGAAGAGGTGATAGTAATATTGGGTATTCAGGGAGGATTCTCCATGGAACCCGGCCTAGAGAGTAAAAATTGAATGAACTGATTTTTTTTTTAGTTGTTGGTCTATTGTCGCTGGTTTTCCAGAGTTCCGTCCTTGGCAAAATCTTGCCATTTGAGTACAAACCGGACGTGGCCTTGTTGGTCGTTATATGGATCGGAGTGAAGGGTGACTATTTTTACGGAATACTTTCAGTTTTTACCTTGGGACTAGCCATGGATTTGCTGTCCGGTTCTCCACTTGGGCTGTTTCCCGTCATATACCTATCGGCGTTTCTATTTGTTTCATATGTTAACCAAAGTTTTGATGTTGAGCGCCTTGGATTAGGTTGGTCGATAACAATAGTCACATGTTTTGTGTCTTTTTGTATGGTATTTTTGGCCCGCTGGCTTGGCGGACAAATCCTGTTCGAGTCTTCAATCATAAAATTGATCATTTTAAAAACCATTTTAACTTCGTTGGGTCTACTAATTGTAAAACCTGTTCTGGATGGCGCCTGGAAGGGTTATTCCAAAGTGATCGGAGCCTCTTAGTGGTCCAATTTAGAAGTGACCTGGTTCCCCAAAACTATTACGGGCCGCGGATATTGGCCTTCTCTGTTGTCGTTTGGATCGTAATGTTGGGGCTATTTATACGTTTGTGGAGTTTGCAACTGATTATGGGAGAATCGTTCGACGATATGGCCGTCGAAAACAGGATTAGGCTGCTACGATTGCCACCTCCTCGGGGATCTATTCTAGACAGTTGCGGAAAGGCCCTTGCGGAAAATCGAGCGAGTTTCACATTTTCAATTGTGCCTGGCGCCATAAAGGCGCCTCAGAAAATAATTGAAGCTTATGCGGATCCTCTGGGATTTTCTCCGGAAAAGATGAGGAGCGTCATTGAAAAGAGCATGCTTGCTCCGAAATTCATGTCCTTTCCTATAAGGAAAAATGTAAGCCTGGAAGAAGTCTCATTGATGAAGGCGCGGGCGTGTCAGGTTAAAGGCGTGTCGCTTGAGGCCAGGCCTTACCGGAGTTACCCTTTTGGGTCTCTTTTATGCCATGTATTAGGAGTCACTGGGGAAATATCAGCTTCAGAATTGGAGAAAGTTGGAAGGGTTGGTTACAGGCCTGGAGATTACGTAGGGAAAACTGGTATTGAACGAGAATATGAAACATATTTGAGAGGTGAAGAAGGCTGGGAACAAATCGAAATTGACGCCAAGGGACGTCATTTGGCCAGCCTTACGAGAAAACCCGCTAAAGCCGGGGCAAATATCGTACTCACCGTAGACGCTTCCTTCCAACGATTTGTTGAAGACGCGTTTACTGAAAGGGCAGGTTCCGTAATCGCTGTAGATCCCGACACAGGGCGAGTCCTTGCGATGGTAAGCAAGCCCGGCTTCGATCCCAACCTGTTCACTCCGACCATCTCGGAACGCAATTGGAAATCGTTGAACAGCGATCCTTTGCACCCTTTGGAGAATCGTTCGATTAGGGGACTTTATCCGCCAGCCAGCACATTTAAATTGGTAACTGCGCTGGCAGGTCTGTCTGAAGGAGTCACAACACCTGACAAAAACATCTTTTGTTCGGGTGAAATGGGCCTTGGCGGACAGGTTTACAGGTGTTGGAAACAGCACGGTCATGGCCGGGTAAATTTGCACAGGGCTATTGTTGAATCCTGTGACGTCTATTTTTATGAACTGGGACTAAAGTTGGGCGCTGATCGAATGGCAAAATACGCATCGCTGTTTGGCCTTGGAAAACCGACAGGACTAGAACTTTCCCAGGAATTGCCAGGGCTTATACCGACCAATTTCTGGAAAGAACGAAACTATGGGACATTTATCAAGGATGGCGAAAATGTTACAATCGGCATAGGTCAAGGCTATACGTTAACAACGCCTATACAGTTGGCGGTGATGACTTCTGCCTTGGCCAATGGCGGAAATATAATGAGGCCGTATCTTGTCGAAGAGATTAAGTCTTCGGACGGTTCAGTGATTTTTCAACAAACTCCAGTGATCCGATGGAAAATGAATCCAGACCAGAAGATTTGGTCGATCATTAGAAAAGCGATGCGTGGTGTGGTAGAAGATCGAGTCGGCACAGGACGTAAGTGTAGAATTCCCGGGTTGTCTGTCTATGCCAAAACTGGAACCTCACAGGTTGTCAGCGCGAGAGAGAAATCCATGTCTGAAGAGGACGTCCCTTATCACGAAAGAACTCACGCTATGTTTGTGGCGTTTGTGGATGATCAGCCGCGAAAAATAGCTATTGTGGTAGTTATAGAACACGGCGGTGGTGGGGGAAAGACGGCTGCTCCTCTCGCACGAAAAATTATTTGCAGGTACTATGGCATTCCCGACCCCGGGGACCCTAAAAATTAGGCCTGGTTGCTCGAATGCCGAAGACATATTTAAAGTCAAGTCTGGTAAACTCGGTTCGAAAATTTGAGTGGTTCTTGTGTATAGACACCATTATGCTCACTCTGGCAGGAATTGTCCTGATTTACAGCGCGACCATTCCTATGGCTGGTACCGGAAGGTCTTTTGTAATAAGACAGACAGCTTGGTTGAGTTTGGGGCTCATTATTCTTGTCCTGTTTTCATTTGTAGACTATCGGTTACTAGAGCGTTGGGGGATCTGGATTTATGTTTTCATCCTGATAGCCCTGATATCGGTTTCCATCTTTGGCCGGGTTACAGCAGGTTCCCGGAGATGGATAGACTTGGGGTTGATGCGTTTTCAACCGTCGGAGTTTGCCAAATTGGCGGTAGTAATAGTCCTTGCCAAGAGTCTGAGTGATAGGCCAAGGGGGCGTCTGAGCAATTGGAGTGAAATTTTCAAGAACCTGGTTTTAGTTATTATTCCGGCGGCTTTTGTGGCAACACAGCCTGACCTGGGAACCTCCATAGTTCTACTGTTTGTGGCAATGTCTATGATCATATTTGTAGGGTTTACCAAGAGGATATGGACTACTATAGGATTATGTATGGTGGTGAGTCTTCCTCTGATCTATTTGGGATCGAAATATCTGCTCCTGGATTACCAGAAGAAAAGATTGATGACTTTCCTGAACCCCGATTTGGATCCGTTGGGCGCAGGATATCAAATCATACAGTCGCAAATTGCCATCGGGTCAGGAGGATTTCTCGGGAAAGGATTCTTGAAAGGCGCTCAAAATCAGTTGATGTTTCTACCTGTTAAGCACACGGATTTTATTTTTGCTGTGCTTGCCGAAGAGTGGGGATTTGTCGGTTGCTTGTTGATCATCATACTATTGATGGCCTTTATGCTTCGCGGTTTGGCGATATCGGGCAGCGCCAGAGAGGATTTTGGAACAATACTTTCGGTCGGTTGCGTTTCAATAATTTTTTGGCATGTTTCAATTAATGTAGCCATGGTGATGGGGGTCGTGCCGGTAGTGGGTGTCCCGCTAAGTTTTATTAGTTACGGAGGATCGTCGTTACTGTCCTCATTTCTCGTAACGGCAATCCTGGCCTCTGTGAGTTCCCGAAGATTTTCGCGTTAGCCAGATGTTTTTTGGAAAGTTCAGCAGGAATGGATTTTCATATCACTTAGGATCAAATTAATTTTCTGGAATTTATACGAAAGAACTAAACAATTTTCAATTATTTCTTGAAGTTGATTTGTGACTGTGCTAATGAAATCACGACCGGCCCTTAGACCAGAGACAATTGCGCCGGAATTACAGGGAGGGCACATGCTCCGATTCAGGAAGACAAAAAGTGACGCAGTAACAGGTTTTTTAGGGTCTCAGACCGAATTCAACGGAAAATTATCGTTCTCTGGGATAGTGCACTTGGATGGTCAATTTGATGGGGAAATTATCAGTCGGGGAACGCTGGTGATCGGTTCCGACTCGATTGTTCACGCTCAAATTCATTCCAACATCCTGAAGGTTTCCGGTGAGGTGCGAGGAGATGTCACTGCGACCGAAAAAATTGAACTGTTTCCTCCAGCCAAGGTTTTTGGGCATTTAAAGACTCCGAGTTTAATAATAGAGGAAGGCGTCATATTCGAGGGTACATGTTCTATGGCGTCGTTCCAGCCGGAGATGCCTGAATTAACCGATGGTTCGGGTGAAAAAGGCCTGGAAGACGGGTCGATCGAAGTGATATCAGCTCAGGCTTGGCCTCCAAGTTACGAGACCTCGGACAGCCTTTCTAATGAGGAATCGGCTGATGAGCCGGCGGTAGATCAAAATCGCTGAATCTCACCTTAGGACCCAGTTTCGTCATGAAAAAAATCTTGACACATTTTAGCCTTGGGTGTTAGAAAATAGGGCATTTAAAGTCTGGGTCCAAAAATATCCTTGCCAAAAAAAATCAGTTTGAAGGCGTCCTCTAGCGTGACATGGGGTACAGTCGTGCTAAGTGGGCGAAAAACTTCTTGAATCAGGAGATCAAGCCGGTGATAAATGTAAATTTCACTCTGTTTATTCAGCTGATCAATTTCCTGATTCTCTTACTTCTCCTCTTGGTAAACCCTACAA
>JAMCYH010000139.1 GCA_023474025.1 Deltaproteobacteria bacterium | reverse complement strand
CAGGAAAGATGAGTCAGTCAGGATATCCTATAATGATATCATTATCCTGGCTGTGTCTCGCGCCCTAAAGCGCCATCCCATGATGAACTCTCTATTAATAGGAGACGAGATCCTGGAATATGATTCGGTCAACATAGGGATTGCTGTTGCCCTGGAACAGGGGCTAATCGTACCTGTATTACGCGAGGCTGACAAAAAAGGTCTTTTGGAAATTGCCCGTGAAGCCAGAAATTTAGCCACAAGGGCCAGAGAAGGAAAGCTCACTGTCGAAGAAGTTACCGGAGGAACGTTTACCATTTCAAACACCAGTATGTTCGAGGTGGATGGTTTCACCCCTATTCTAAGGCCTCCGGAAACTGGTATTTTGGGTGTTGGCAGAATCAAAAGAAAGCCTGCTGGGCACAACGGCGAAATAGTCCTGAGAAATTTGATGACCATCAGTCTGACATATGATCATAGAGTGGTTGACGGAGTTCCTGCGCACAGGTTCCTGGAAACAGTGGGGAAATATTTACAGCATCCCACTTTGATGATGATGTGATGGCCGGAAAATCGTATCGGAATTTGTAGGGGGTGTACGGATGTACGATGTGGTAGTGATTGGTGGTGGTCCAGCAGGATACGCCGCCTCGGTACGTGCTGCGCAACTGGGGGGAAAGGTGGCGCTGGTGGAAGCCGCCGAAATGGGCGGAACTTGTGTTAACCGAGGATGTATTCCGTCCAAGGTTTGGCACAGGGCCGCCTCCATGTTGCATTGGTTTCGGAACTCCGAATCTCTGGGGATTCGCGCGACTATAAATGAATTGGATCTTCCAGCAATAGTGGAACGGAAAAACGGTGTTTCAAGAGATATTCGCATGGGCATGGAAGCCCTGCTGAAAAACAACCAGATCGAATTGATCCGAGGTAGGGCGATTTTCAAGAGCCCCAGAGAAATTCATGTCGATGGCAGGATTTTAGAAACCCGAACCAGCATTGTGGCAACCGGCAGTCGTCCGAAAATTCCGGACATTCCCGGGTTGAAGGACGCTGCCGCCACCACTGACGAAATACTGGAAATGGTCGAGATTCCAGATTCGATTCTGATATGGGGAGACGCAGGGCCAATAGACCTCGAAATGGCTACCTATATGAACATTTTTGGATCCAGGGTTCACCTGGTCACCGAACACCCCCGGCTACTCTTCAAGGAAGATCAGGAGACCAGCCAGCGAATGGCCAAGGCGCTCAGGGAGCAGGGCGTGGAAGTGGTCACCGGTCATAGTCTGAAATCGGCTGTTCGTGCAAACAATCGTTTTGTTGCTGAGATATCTGGACCAGATGAATTGACTTTGAATGTGAATTGCTTGTTAGTGGCGTCTAGAAGACCCTATTTTGATGGACTTGGTCTGGACGAACTGGGAATCCGCGTTGACCCAAACAACGGCATTTGGGTTGATGATAGGCTTCGGACCTCCATGGACGGTGTCTTCGCGATTGGAGACGTAACTGGTGGTTGGATGATGAGCCACGTGGCATCCTCAATGGCGATTACGGCGGCTGAGAACGCAATGGGAAATGACAGGAAGTTTCCTTTTCACCTTATTCCGAGGGCTATCTGGACTATTCCTGAAGTTGGATCAGTCGGTCTTTCTGAGGAAGAAGCCGAGGCTAAGGGTTTGAATGTGGAAGTCGGGGCCTTCCCCTATGCGGTCAACGGTTTGGCCATGTTACGTGATGAAATGAGTGGTTCAGTGAAGATTGTGGCTGACGCTGACTACGGCGAGATACTCGGCGTTCATATTGTCGGCGCAAATGCCACTGAACTCGTGGGAGAGGCTGTGATGGCCATGCAACTGGAGGCGACTGTAAAAGAACTTGCTGAAAGCATTCGGTGCCATCCGACTTTCTCGGAATCTGTTGTAGATGCGGCGAGAGATGTTTTGAACTGGGCATTATATCTGCCAAGAAGTTAAGCTGGGAAGCCAAAAACTGGTTGCGCAAAAAGGATGCCCAGGAGGTTGATCATATTTAGAATTATTGACAGACCATACCTCGGCGTCATCGCTGAATTCACAGGCTATCACGGATGAAAGATTACGCCAGGCGTTTGGAAGTCCTTGATTGGGGAACACTCGAATACGAGGAGGCCCTTCAACGACAGAAATCCCTTGTCCAGGAGCGGATCCACGATGAAGCCCCTGACCGTCTGGTGTTGGTGGAGCACCCACCAGTAGTTACAATTGGAAGAAGTGGAGACGCTCGAGACATTCTCGTTTCTGAGACTGCGCTCCGTGCTAAAGGAATAGACGTGCGCCAGGTAGACCGTGGTGGCAAAGTGACCTTTCACGGTCCCGGGCAATTGGTCGCCTACCCGGTAATCAAACTCCGTGATAAGGATCTGCGGAAATATTTAGATAGATTGCTGGAAGCGGTGGCGGGAACACTTTGGGAATATGGCCTTCGACCGGAATGGAGAAAGGGTTCCCCGGGGCTTTGGGTAAATGGCAAGAAGATAGCTAGCGTGGGGGTGGCTATACAGAAGTGGGTAACTTATCACGGTATGGCCTTGAATGTTAATGGCAATATAGCGGGGTTTGAAATAATAATTCCATGTGGCGACCCGAATACCACCGTTACCTCCATGGAAAGTGAACTGGGAACTTCTCTAGACCTTGGTCGCATCAGAAACCTTTTCGTTGGTGAATTTGCCAGGGTTTTTGCTTATCATGCTCCAGTCGTGACGCAGGCCGGAAACAATGTGGGCCATCCTCCGTGGCTGGTTAGGCCTGCCCCGTTAGGGGCCGCCATAGACAGAATGGATGCCATGCTAGCGGAAATGGTCCTGGGTACGGTTTGTCACGCCGCTCAGTGTCCTAATTTGGCCGAATGCTTTGGGCGAGGCTCTGCCACCTTTATGATTCTGGGCTCAAACTGCACGAGGCGTTGCAGATTTTGCGCAGTAAACAGGGGAACTCCAGACCCAATCGACCTCGATGAACCTCGCAGGGTTGCCCATGCAGCCCATCGATTGGGATTGAATCATGTGGTGGTAACATCGGTGACTCGTGATGATCTCATTGATGGAGGCGCCGGGCAATTCAAGGCCACAATGGAAGCGATACGGGCCCGCTGTTTGAATGCCAGCGTTGAAATTCTGGTCCCTGATTTTCAGGGTTCAGTCAACTCGCTGCAAGCTGTTTTGCAATCTCGTCCTGATGTTTTCAATCACAACCTGGAGACTGTTGAACGCCTTTATCCTCTAGCCCGTCCAGGGGCGAATTATAACCGCTCGCTGAGGATATTGGAGTTTGCCGCTCGATCTGGGTTGAGAGTGAAATCAGGCCTCATGCTCGGCCTGGGAGAAAGTCGCAGGGAAATTATGGCAACTCTGGGGGAACTGAAAAGAGCCGGCTGCCAGATGCTAACCCTCGGACAGTATCTTCGACCTTCAAAAAGGAGCCTACCTGTGGTTCGCTACCTGTCCCCCCTGGAATTTGACGAATTGGCTGAAAGCGCCCGAAGACTAGGTTTCACTGGAGTTGCAGCGGGCCCACTAGTCAGGAGTTCTTACCTTGCGGATCAAATGCTTGAAAGATCGGCAAACGGTCTGTAACGGAAATACGAAGAGAATCTTTCAGTCATGGGGTGTGTATCTTTAACATAGAGCATAAAAGAGCTAAGGGTGTAATACGAGACATGTTTAATAAAGCCGCTAATTTTTTAATGCGCTCTTTTCCTTTCACGATATCATGAACAATGTTTTAATTTTTGACAACGTGAACGTCTCTTTGAGGAAAGGGCATTACAATGCCCCTTTTCTGGAATTCCGTGTAAATGGCCAAATTTAATTTGGAAATGGCCCGTCCTCTAAATTCTGGTAGTTCTATCCAACACAGCAAAGAAAAGTTCAGGGATGAATCACCGAATCCCAAGAATCTGACAGATGGTGGAGGGTCTGATGTAACGTGTTCACACTTGGCGGCGACTGTCAGCAGAGCTTCCTCCACCTCTTCAGGATCTGAGCCGTATGCGACACCTACAGGAACGTGAACTCTTGAAACAGTTACAGGAGCGCTTTGATTCACGATCTTCATGTTGGCCACAGTCGAGTTGGGAATAGAGATGAGAACGCCATCTCTTGTACGGATGCGGGTACTTCTAAACCCTACTTCGGTAACAGTGCCATGTTCACTATTACCGAGTTCAATGTAATCCCCCGGCTTAAATGGCTGATCCAGAATTATCATGATTGTTCCTATGAGATTGGATAAAGCTTCCCTCCCCGCTAACGCCACCGCTAGACCACCGATTCCCAGGCCGGTGACCATGGAATAGGTTGGCAAGCCCAGGCGAGCCCCGAAATCTATTGCCAGGATCCCTATAATAATCAACGCCATGATTTGAAATCCGAGTCTTATGAGTTGAGTGTCCATACCTCCTTTTGCGAAACCACCCACAAAAATTACAATCGCTGCTAACCTGTTGAGCAAGGCGCCTACAAACCATATCCATCCAATGTAGAACATAAACAACAAGGTCAACGCGATCGGCATATAGATATCAGCATTAAAAATGTGCAACCCGTAGATGACAAACCAGAGCCCTGCCTTCGAGAAAAAGATAAGTCCGATGGGCAAAAACAATCCTCCGACGGAATGTTTAAGACTGGAATTAAATTTTCGGTCCAGTTCCTCTAGCGCTTTTCGGCCGTATACATATGTTGACGCAATAGCCAAAAACCCGCTCAGAATGAACAGGGTCAGGCCAATCCACTGCCACAGACGTAACCCCCAGAAATGCCTCATGGCACAGGATGGAAGCAGATTGATAAATTTTCTGGTTATGAAGAGCCCCCCGTGAGAAGTCAGTTCCTTGTATGCGCCCATTCCTTCAGTTCCCCATAGGTAAGGAAGCTGTTTGACGCTGTTGTAAAGCTCTGGAAGACGTTTCAGGGTATCAGGGGTAAAAAGGAATCGCTCGGCAGAAGACTGATCTTTCACAAGGCCAATTGTTATAGGCGTATGTGGGATGGTCCAACTGGTCAACTTTTGATCCTGAACAGCTTTTCGGTCCGGGATATCAGTGTAGGCCGGCATTTGAATTCGATGCAGGATTTCTACAAGATACAGGATGCTCTCAAAACCAACGGCCCGCTTTAGATCAGGCAATTCCCGATCGAGATTAAGGCATTGTAAAAGTCTCGTTACGCATACTTTGGCTTCTTTTATATTCCCGGCCATATAAGCGGATGCGGCTTGACTGTTGTATTGAATAAAAGATTCCATTGTGGCCCTTGGGCTCGAGACATCTACGGGTTCCAGCGGGTTAAGCGTACGACCTGCAGAGGCGCCACCAGCGGATAGCCCGGACACCAACAAGAACATGGTTAGCGCAATCAAGGGATTTCTTGTCATTTTGTTAAATGTCCTTTTTTATTCCGACCTGGGCCTAAACATTATACGGCCTGTGAAAACATATCAGTCATTATTTTTTGCGGCGGCGATAGATTACTGATACAGTAGACTGAAGTAATCAACGCATTATAATTTTGTCAAACAGTTATGAAGATTAACCTAACCCCATCGTGGCTCACAACTACTAAAGGAGTATTTGTCATGGCGACTCGTGGGTCGGACATTACTAGAATAATCGGGAGGGTTTTCACACTTTTTTCAATCATCCTGGCAATGGGTTCAATATCTCCCATTTGGGCCCAAGACAGAAATGAAGCTCTGATAAACGCAGCTTTAGACGGAGACATTGTGAAAGTTCGCGAACTTGTCGGATCAGGAGCGGACATAAACTACCGGGACAATCGAGGTTTTACACCTCTTATGCGGGCAGCGACCAGAGGCTATCCGGATATTGTCAGGTTTTTGGTTGAAAAAGGGGCGGATATAGAAGCAAAAGACAATCATGGAGCGACAGCTCTACTCCAGGCCTGCGGTGGAGGAGGCATTGAAGTCATCAAAATTCTTATAGATCATAGAGCCAACATCAATGCTCAGGACAATAGCGGTAAATCGTCCCTCATGGTTCCTGCCTGGACTGGCCAAGTAGACATTTTGAAATTGCTCCTGGAGAATGGCGCCCAAGTTGACGCAAAGGACAAACACGGTAAAACGGCCCTCATGCTGGCAACTGAACAGGGACAGACTAAGGCAATCGAGCTTTTAAAGTCCTACGGGGCAAAAAACTGAACCGAATCAGGAAAATATCCACTTTGACGTCCGGTCCTTACTCTGCGCCAATTATGAGAGGTTCAACACAAAATGGCTGATCACATTTGCCCCTGGTGGGTTGGCTATTTACTGGCAAATCCTTTAAGACGGGTTATTGAGAATCCCGAGAAGTTGTTGAGCCCATACGTCAGTCGCGGCATGACCGCAATTGACTATGGCTGCGGAATGGGCTTCTTCACGATTCCATTGGCTCGTCTAGTGGGTCCAGGCGGCAAAGTAATCGCCGTGGATATCCAGGAAAAAATGCTCAATGGATTGCGCAAGAGGGCACAGAGGACGGGTTTGTCCGAAAGGATAATGGTTCTTGCCGCAGGAAACGAACAACAGATTGCGGATAAAACCGTGGACTTCGTTGCAGCGCTTTATGTTGTTCACGAGATCGTAGACCATGAAACATTTTTTCAGGAAATTTACAGAATTATGAAGACAGGAGCAAAAGTTCTCATTGTAGAGCCACGTTTCCATGTGGAGGCAGAAGAATTCAGGAGATCTATAGACATAGCTCAATCCATAGGATTCGACCTGGCCAGTGAAGTAAATTCAACCAGACGATTAAAGGTAGTCCTTTCAAGGTCCTGATAGTCAGAATTAGACAAGCCCGCTGGTTTCTCTATCCGTATAGGCCAAAATCAGAACTTTTTTGTCGCCTCTTTCAGGAGTTCCTGAGCCTGAGGGCTGAACCAGCAGTCCAGGAAGTCTTCATTCCTGGCCTTGAAGTTTCTCTCGTATCTTTCAGCAATAAGCTCAACCCGGTTAGCCTTGGCAGACGCAAAAGCCTTTGAAGGAAGATCGGCTATTTTGGTAACCAATTCCAAAGAATTGGTTTCAACTTCGGGTTTGGGAAACACATGATGAACGATTCCCTTTTTCCGCGCATATAAGGAATCGACAAATTCCCCACGATAGAGCATTTCGCAAGCCAATTGGTCTCCAACGATTTGCCGGAGGATCAGGTCCGCCAGATATGGGATCGGCACGCCCAACTTTATGCCATTAAGTCCCACCAACACCTTACCCGAAGCGGCAATACGATAATCACAGGCAAACATCAGGATTGAACCCCCGGCGACAGCGTGGGCTTTAACCGAGGCTACAGTGGGTATCGGCAATGTCAGGATGTTCAGAACCAACTGATTGAAGTTATGAAAAAATTCGCTCATGCATGGTCTATCAAGTTTCAGCAGGCCAGGAATGTCGAATCCGATCGAAAAAAATTTCTCACCACCAGCAAGCACAACCCCCCTGGAATGTTTTCTCACTAATGAGATTACTTGAGACATTTCACCAATGAGTTCAGGACTCAAGGCATTTGTCAAACCATTATTGAGCCGTACAACGGCAAAATCTTCAGAACTTTCGATGCTAATTAGCGCCAAGACTCATCCTTTTCAAGAAAGCCATGTTTCATGGGCTCATTTTAGAACTTGACCGGCGATTTCATACCTGAGCCAAATAGGTTGAAATCAAATGATCCAGAGCCATATGGACATCTTCGACAGGACCGTACTCACCTCTTTCTGATTTTACGTGAATGAAGTGATGGGCCTTTCTTTTCATCACCCCCCCAAAAAAAACCGACTATAGCAATAGACGTAGCCCCGTGCTGATTAGCGTATTCTAAAGCTTTCACAGCGTTTGGAGAATTTCCGCTAGCTGATATTGCCACTACGATGTCTCCGGGTCTCAGTAGATTTCGCAATTGACCCACAAATATGTTCTCATAGCCCATGTCGTTACCCAGGCACGTCACGTGTGCCATATTCGAAGCCAGGCTTATGGCCCTGAAAGGCTTCTTATCCTCAGGCGACGCGCATACCCCCATGTCATTGGCAAAATGGGAAGCCGTGGCCGCGCTTCCACCGTTTCCCAGAAAAAATATTGTCGCTCCCCTGTCTCTCGCGTCTATCAATACTTCGACAACCTTATCAATTTCAGCGAAATCCAGGCTATTTAGCAACTCAGTTAACCTTTTCACGTAATCCTGGGCGTAATCAACTGGTGACTGGCATTTGCAAACGGCGCTTTTCACATTGACCCCCTGGTAAGCGTTTTTAATTGCATTTCACCTTGTAATGGATTTTCGATCCACTTACAACTGTACAGGCCGCTTCAACAATCACATTTTCAAACAGACCTGGCTCCGTTGAGCGCACAAAACAACTCAGAACTTTGTTGCCGCTTCCCTGAGCAACTCCTGAGTATTGTCGTTAAACCAACAATCCAGAAATTGTTCGTTCCTGGCTCTGAAGTTGTCGTTATACCTCTTGCAAATACTCTCGACACGATTGGCTTTTACCGCTGAAAACGCTTTCATAGGTAAACTGGCTATTTCTGAGACCCTTTCCAGCGCTTTAGTTTCAACTTCGGATTTAGGAAGCACGTTGTGGATGACCCCCCTTCTCCCAGCTTCTGTTGAATCGAGAAACGCTCCCGTGTAAAGCATGTCCGAAGCCACTTGATCTCCTGCAATTTGACGAAGGACCAAATCGGGGAGATAGGGGGCGGGCACTCCGAGTTTAACCTCATTTAAACCAATTAAAACCCTTCCGGAAGCAGCAATGCGGAAATCGCACGCCAACATCAAGATGGCTCCTCCAGCGATGGCGTGAGCTGTTACTGCAGCGCAAGTAGGGACAGGTAACGTAAGGAGTTCGAAAACCACCTGATTAAATTTGTAGAAAAATTCACCCATTTTTTTTCGGTCAAGTTTCAATAACTCTGGGAGATCGAAACCGATAGAAAAGAATTTCTCTCCACCGGTCAGCACCATACCTTTAAAATCCATCTTAACCCGATCCAGTGCGCCGGAAAGGTCCTGGATCATGTCTAGATTCACCGCATTGGTTGATCCATTGTTCAAGCGAACAATCCCCAAATTGCCATGGCTTTCCAGAATTACAAGTGACAAGGTCTTCTCCTCCAGCAGGCTTAATGCGTACACGACGCTCTTCCGATCTCTCCTCCTGTTCATACTCGATCGTCAGTTTTTTAAGAAAGTCTGAAAGATTTAGCCATCTTCACATCTATTAAAACGTTTAAACCGCTGAAAATCCTACCTGATGCCTTAATCCTTCCAAATATCATGCAGGCGGTGAGACCGATTTCGTTTCAGTCCTGTCGCGCCAATTAAGATTCGGGGTCGAGCTTGACGAAATAAGTTAAATTTTGCTATGTTAACACCGTATGGCCGCTTGCGGTAATTACATCGCCATGCGTCATAAACTACCAGCGCTGGTCCCCTGGTGAGGGCGACCTGGAGTTACTGAACCCGTCAG
>JAMCYH010000283.1 GCA_023474025.1 Deltaproteobacteria bacterium | reverse complement strand
TAAGGACGATTTTCTGTTCGGTGTTCAGACAAACGGAACGCTCCTTGACGAAGAATCTATCTCTTTTCTCACTTCAGAGGGTATTGGCATAGGCTTGTCGCTTGATGGGCACGAAGCCGCAATCGCCCCGCCAGTCAAACCTGATTAGAACCAGACATCCACCAGGAGAAATATTGATGGAACCAAACCAGCAGGAAAAACAATTCGGCTATTCAAGCGGCCGCTACTCAAATACAGGGGCGGGTCCCACGATGCAGTTCGTCGACATCGGACACAAGGATTATGTAGCGCTCATTGATCCAGATACAGCGTTCTGGTCGCTTTTGAAAAAGGACAAGATAGCCGACGCTCTTGATGGCTCAAGCGCGTTGATGCAGGAATTCCATAAGAAACGGGACAGTTTCGTACAGGAAATAAACAATCTGAGGTTTGGTCTAAAGCCTTCAGCAGTTTATTTCAACCCGACTGAACGATGCAATCTGAATTGTTCTTACTGTTATATCCCGGACGATATGCGACGAAGCGGCGTTCAGATGACGGAAGATCAACTGATTTCGGCATTGTCCATTCTCAAGGAGTTTTTCAACAAGACTCTTCCTGAAGGCAGATTGCCACAAATTATTTTTCACGGGTCAGAGCCTATGCTTGCTCGTGACGCAGTGTTTGCAGGCATTAAAAAATTTAAGGACGATTTTCTGTTCGGTGTTCAGACAAACGGAACGCTCCTTGACGAAGAATCTATCTCTTTTCTCACTTCAGAGGGTATTGGCATAGGCTTGTCGCTTGATGGGCACGAAGCCGCAATCGCCAATTCAACGCGAAAGAACTGGAATGGAGAAGGGTTTTTCGGCAAGGTCACGTCTGTGTTGGAAAAACTTAAGGGATACCCGAATTATAATTTGATCTGTACTGTAACAATGCAGAACATGGCCAACCTCAGCAATATTGTTGATTTTATGCACGAACTTGAGGTCCCTATCGGCATGTTGAACCCTGTTAGATGCACCAGGCAGGGAGCGCGTGAAATCAAACCAATGGATAACGAACTATGGCCCTATTACAGCGCGGCCCTGGACCGAACTCATGATCTTTATAAAAAGACAGGTCGAAAGCTTGTTATAGCCAATTTCGCCAACGTCCTTGTCAGCGTAGTCGCGCCGTCAGCGCGCCGACTTATGTGCGACATTTCCCCATGTGGCGGAGGTCGGTGTTTCTTTGCGGTTGGAGCCAAGGGCGATCTGTTCCCGTGTAGCGAATTCGTTGGAGTGCCCGGATTTAATGGTGGAAACCTGTTTAACGGAGACATCGCGCAAATCCTTGAAACAGATGCGTTCAAGACTGTTACAGGTAGAAAAGTCGAAAATATTCAGCCCTGTTCTTCGTGCGCTGTGCGTCATTTCTGTGGCTCTCCGTGTCCAGCCGAAGCCTTTGAAATAAATGGCGCGATGAATCATCCTGGCGCATTCTGTGAGCTGTATGAGGAACAGGTAAGATATGCCCTTAGGCTGATAGCGGATGGGAAAGAAAACGATTATCTATGGGATGGCTGGGACGATAATGTCTCAACATCGGTTGAAATAACCTCGTTATAGGGAATAATGTATCAGGTCGCCAGTCGCTTTCTCACTGCCAACAAGAATGTGGCGGTTGAAAGAATAAGGCCAGCGCCAAAGATTTTCCACGCGAAAGGATTTGGGAATCCCCCTGCGGTGATATTTTTATAGTCCCAACACAAGGATACTATTACTATAATCCCGCCTAGCGATATCAAAAGCCAGTCTCTCCATGGAAGCAGGAGAGGCTGGCCTTTATCTTCAAAGGCGAGAGCGACAAGACCGCAAGCTACGAGCCCCAGGGAAATGATCACCGGCGCGAGTACCGGAGCCACCCATGGAACAGGAAGCAGAAAAAGCAGATCCCATGTCATCAAACTTGCAGGCCAATCCAGAAAAACTTTAAGCCACACATAATAAAATATATCCCATACACCAAAGGCAATCATGAAATACGCCCACGACTCGCGCCGGTTCCTCGCAGCGGCTACGCCAATAGTGGCAAGCATTACGAGGGTACAAAACTCCCTAAAGACCTCGATTTTGAGTCGCAGGATGTGCTGCGGTCCCATTGCCTGCAGTTCGGCCAGTGTTTTGATAGGGAAGTGGAATCCTCCGTCCGAGAGAGGATAATAGAGCGCTCTGAGGTATTCTACTACGGAGGCTTCAACAAATCCGAAAGCAACACCCCAAATTGTTACAACTATGGCTTTTCTCAAGATCAATTTTACCTCTATTTATTCACAGTTTAATTAATGATCTTTAATTATGGCAATTCAATTTTTGTATTTGGAAAAGCCAAACTTACGCAACGTTGGAAATCTTAGCTGAATTTTATTGACTATACATTTTGGGTACTATATATTTAAAGGGAAACTTAACTTGTATTGCTCCAGTTGACCTACTTTCTGGGCTCACGGATGTCATGCGAGACTTAAGAATGTAATTCGTGCGGCCCGTGCGGCGGATATCCTGCTAATTTACCCAGTCGATTTATCCCCGATCACCAAGACCCGCTATCCATCAATCCACACGCGCTTTCACTAAAATGTGTCAGGCGATTTTCCAAAAGGAGCTAAAAGAAAGAATGAGTATTAACATTTACGTCGGTAACCTGTCCTTCAATGCGAGCGAAGGCGAACTAAAAGGTCTGTTTGAAGAGTATGGGGCGGTGGATACCGTCAAGATTATCTCTGACCAGTTTACGGGTAGATCCAGGGGATTTGGATTTGTTGAGATGCAGAACCGTGAAGAAGGCCTTCGAGCGATCAAGGAACTTGATTCCAAGGACTTCGCAGGTCGAGCGTTGAAAATCAACGAAGCGCGCCCAAAAACCAGCGGTGGTGGTGGCGGCGGCGGTGGCCGTCGGGACAACAGAGGCGGTGGTTCGCGCTGGTAGTCCTTTTGCCTTGATTAATACCAGTAATAAATAGAATGAGAGCCTGCTTGAGCAGGCTCTTTTTTATTGGTCGTTAAAACCGGACAAATTTCCAAAACGAATTTTTCCAGGCTCTTCTGGGCGGTGATGTTATTCGATGTTGATAAGAGAACCATACGAGATATCAATTGATTGGGGTGACAAACCGGATAGGATTTGATGGTCGCCTCCAAGCGCTATTTTCGGCTTCCAGACTGAAGAAAAAGGAAAGGCCCAAAATCCACGCGTCCTGAGCAGTTTTGTTTTCCTGGAGTTTGGCATCCCCAGACTGATTAACGATGAACACCCAGCTATTTGGCACTTTTCGATCACACTATCTAAGATCTGATGGACGGTCGAAACAGATGTTTTTTGCGCCACAAAGAATTCCATCATCAGGGCCCTTTTATATTGTTCCAGCAGGTGGAAAACAATTAGCGCCTCGGGTTCGGTTTCTTTCCCCGCTATGACGAAATTGTATTTCCGGAACGGGTGACGCATGTAACGCCACATCAGCCATTCTGCGTCGGGAGCCACACAAAATTCAGCTGACTCCAAAATGTTTTCAAGTTCCAGCCTGTCAATATTTTCCAGAAAAGTAACTCTGTCTGAAAGCTTCGAGTTTTTTACATGCTTCCTCACCAAATGTTTTTCCAGAATTTGGGCAAATTTTCCTAATCCTGGAAAACCATGCTGAGCAAGAAAAATTGATGGATCAATCCACCGCACCAGCATAAGAGGAGAACGAAGTTCATCGAAGTTGTTTTTCCTGATAAACAAGCCTTTGCTTAAAGAGTTTGGCACGGAAAAAAATATTTTTACGCCTGAATTTCTGGCATCCTCATAAACAGAGTTGGCAACCCGAATTGACAGGCCTTTTCTGCGATAATCCGGATGAGTAGCGATGTTGAGCGAGATCCCAGCTTTGATATGTTCTTCCCGGTAGACTGCAGGAATTGGGAGGACAACGTGCATGGAGAGAACGACACCCAGTTTGTTTCTTGCAACATGAGTCAGCGCTGTCCATGAAGGATTCTGACGCGTTAACCAATCAAAATATTTAGCGGTCGCCTCTTCAGCTCCACCCCAAACCGTGCGTTCCAATTCGACGATCGATTCTTCGTCAGCTTGAGTTGCCCGGCCTATTTGCAAGTTTGGTTCCAATTTGTTTTTCAGGTCTTTTCAAAAAGAGATTCGGTGGAATTAAACCCGGTGTCAATCTTGGTTTCCGTTTCGTTCAGAATAAATTGACCATAACGATAATCCCAATAGTTGTCTTTAATGACCCATTTGAGTAATTCTGGATCCTTACGGACTTCATTTCGATGGAAAATGTATCCTTCCAGCCAAGCTTCACGAACTCTTTGTTTGATGCTGCCATAAGGATCGGTCGATAATTTGCTGGCAATTCTCCGCAATAGCCGCATGATCCTTGGTATGGGTTCATGAATTCTCCACTCGAACCTTAGGCCTTGGTTTCTTCTGATTGTTGTATAAGAATCGCTAACCCCCGCTGAAAACATCCTTTCAACAAAATAATCTATTGTAAGGCGTTGAGTGGGTACGATATGGTAAACTAGAGCCTGTGGCTGGTATATTATCTTGTATCCAGCGGCTTTTACTTTCCATGCCAAACCTGTGTCTCCATCTCCTTGATAACGCTGTAACGTTTTTGGAACACACTCTGGGTTGAACCCTTCCAATTCGAACAGTGTTTCCCGACGAATAGCAAAGTTCAGTCCCCAAACATAGAGAGGGTCAATTTCACTAATTTTGTCACCGTAATCCAACAGACTCAGATAGAAACACTGCCTTAAATCGCCGTCACGGTACCAGAACGCATCCAGCCAATCGGGAGGCGCGGACTCATATTTTGGAAGGCTTTTGCCACCAACCAGCTTAACTTCAGGATCTTCGAGCGCTTCGGATATCGCCTCCAGCCAGTATTGATCGGCCTCAATGTCATCATCCACGTAAACGAGAATTTCTCCTTTCGATTCCAATGCCCCTTTGTGACGGGCCGAAAGCAAACCCGGTACTGGTTCGTAATAATACCTGATTTGCCGTCCCATATTAGATTCGATAGCAGTCTCAGCTACTTGCCTTGTGTTGTCCGTTGAACCATTGTCTACGATAAGAATTTCATATTCATGTGGTGAAAATTTCGATCCAAGAAGAGAGTCAATAGTAGCTCTGAGGGAATCACTTCGGTTAAGAGTAGGAATTACAATTGAAAAACGCATGCTAAACCAAAGGGGAACAGTCTAATTCGTTACATACCTGTTTTGGTAAACCCAGATGGGGATTGAAAAATGATCGAATTTACCTGCCACTCTAAACTCACTGTTACTGACTATTATGTCGTGGCAAACCGGGTTCCGGTAAATAATTGTCAGGTTCCTAGGATATTTTTTAATTGATTCATTAATATTTGAAATTACCTGGATCATCACATTGGCAGGGAAAGGATTGAACATATATATGAATCTATATTTTTGCAAAGCGGTAAATGTGGTGGCGTTAGAGCAGAAAAGTGTCGCCTTTACAATACCTAGCTTGCTCAGGTTATTTTTTGCAACCAATAATAGCTCCTTACTAATGTCTAAGCCGTCAATCGATTGAAAACCATATTTTGAAAAAGTAATTAGAGCTCCGCCTTTGCCGCACCCAAGATCTATGATTGAATCATTAGCGTTTATCGTAAGACTCCTTATTACAACCTCCAAATCAGGTCCTCCAGAATTTTCGTGCCAGCTCCCGGTCTCTTCGGTTATGTCTAAAGATTCAAGGGGGACATATGCTAAATCAATACCCCGTAATTTATAATAAATGTCCCACAAGACTTGCCTGCCATCTCCATTAATAACCCGATTAGTCAAACGTAAAATCCGGTGGTGTAATCTGCTAAACATCAGTCAGACCGTATTCGACACGTCGGACATCACGACGTGAAGAACGAAAAATTGTGTTCCTGTAATGTGTCTTCAATCAATGTCCTTGACCTGACCCTGTAGCATCTCTGTAAGCGCAAAGAATATCCTTGCATACATTGAACGCCCGGAATAACGTTCCCCGATACAATGAGCTATGGGGCCCAGGGGTCCGAATAGTACGGGTTTAATTATGGGGTTAATTTCTACCCGCTCTTTCACGCGAATTTCTCTGAATCCCATTGATTTCTTGAAGTTTATGAGGCCTTCAGCTTCTCCGGTTATGGGACGCCTACCATACGAAACGTGGGTTATACCGTCTTTTGTAATTGACTGCTGGGTTGAAACGAAACAAAGAGCGTCAACTGGATGGTATTTAAGCAGGTCCGTTCGGCTAAAGGTCATTTCGATATGAACAGCGCCACCGACATAAAGGCAAACATGGAAAGCGGCTAATTGGTTAGATACAAATGAGCCCCAAGCTTCAAACAGTGGATTTGATTCTGCCAGTCTGAAGTAGTTTTTCCACATTTCGAGTACAGAATCGTTGGACACTCGACCCTGACGATTATGGGTGTCCTCTATCAGCGGAAGACCAGATTCAACCAGTGAGTCGAAGGAGATTTGTTCAACCGTACAGCGCTTCAACGCCCAGCGAATATTGTGGCGACGTTTACGGCTTATAATACTGTCCAGGTCATAGTTTTTGTTGTCAATAACTAGATCATATCCAGGATAATACGGCTTATCGTCGGAGCATGCGTAGTGAAGAAACATTGCCCCCTGCTTCCACATAAAATTCAGATCGTTGGATGACAAAGAGATCGCTCCGGAAGACGGCCATGGAGAAAACAGTCTCATGCCCCGCGACATCCAGAAAGACCCTCCAAAAGTAAAATATCTAACCTCCCTGGCTCTGCAAAAATCGGCCAGATATTTTTCTTCAAGTGGTTGTCCACTTTTTTGTGGAGTTGGGTTCATTGTCCCATCTATATCTACGGATAAAGAATATTTTACATAATGGCGCGCATCCCGATTTCTACAGATTGGTCGATCTTGCTGAGACCATTCTGAGAAAGCTTGGGCTTGTTTTCATAAGTTCATCATAGGTTCCTTGAGCAGTAACCTCACCATGAGCAAGTTCCACAATCTGGTCACAATGTTGAACGGTGGTGAGGCGATGAGCAATTATCAGGATAGTTAAGTTCCTATGGAAACTTTCGATACAACTCATCACAGCCTGTTCAGTCTCATTGTCAAGCGAACTGGTGGCTTCGTCGAAAACCAGGACTGACGCTTGTTTGTACAACGCTCTAGCAATGCCGATTCTCTGACGTTGTCCTCCAGAGAGCATTACCCCCCGTTCACCAACCAGGGCAAAGTAGCCCTCTGGGCGACTTTCAATAAAGTCAGCGATCTTTGCCTGTCTTGCTGCTTGTACCACTCTTTCCATATCGATGAGATTTCTAGGCAATCCTAAAGCGATGTTCTCAGCCAGCGTCGAGTCAGCCAGAAAAATACTCTGTGGAACGTGGGCGATTGATTGTTGCCAGGATCGGAGTCGTTTGCCGGAAATGCCGAGACCATCAACCAATATGTGACCGCTCGTTGGTTCCAGGAGCCCCATGAGTAGATCCAGGGCCGTACTTTTGCCACTGCCAGTGCTCCCTACAAAGCCCATCCTGGAACCTTTTGGAATAGTTAAATTAAAGTCCTTCAATACCCACGGCTCATTCTCCAGATAACGAAACCACACTGATTTAAAGCATATGGTATCCCTGAATTGCAAAGGGTCAGGAGCAGGTTCCAAGGCTTCCACTGGTACAGGCTGGTCAAGTAGGTCAATTACCGTCGCCAGTGACGCATGGTTACCCGCAATGGAAGCCCAAGCTGAGTAGATCTGCTGAAGGGAAGGAATGATGCGCTGAGCTCCGAGAGCAAGCGCTCCCAAGAGAGGCAACGCTGTCGAGACTCCCCCTGACTTGCGGCTAAGACCAAAGGCCAAGGCTGCAATCAAGACCATTCCTATGGCCTCCATGGCAAAACGCGGGCTGACCGCTATGAACATGTTGCTACCATAAGCTTTGCGGTAAGGAACATCCGCACGACTATAAGTATCGCAGTAAAATGGCTGGGTCCAATTCAGCAGGACATCTCTAATTGACCATAGACCCTCCTGTAGTGTCCTTATAGCCAGAGTGCTTTCCCTCGAAATAAGTTGGCTGTTGATTTTGAGCTTTCGACGCGCCATCCAGGTAATCAGGCCGTAGCTCACTCCAAAAACAAGCAGGGCTACAGAAACTACAAACGGATCGATTGCTACAAGAGCTATTGTCAGGAATATCAAAAGCAACGTTGAACTAATTAGAGTGAGCGCCGCCTGTAGCATCGACATAGCGGTCCAGGACTTATGTGTGATCCCGTCGATCACCTCGCTACTGTTGCGAACAACATGTATCTTGTAAGGCTGGTAAAGTGTGCGTCTATACATCTCGATACTGATGTCCGCTCCAACCGAATTAGAAAGTTTTGCGTTAGCCCACAACAATAGTAATCTCATGCATCCCGCTAACAATGCCGTCAGGGCAAATGCCATGGCCAAAGGCGCTACAAGTTGGCCTGGAGAAGTTATGCCGACTATCTCAACCAGTTTTCTAATTGCGGAATGATTGAAGACCTTCTCCGGGGACGTTAGTACCCCAATGAAAGGTAGTACAGCCCCAAGACTGATCACTTCGGAAAAAGCGCTGGCTAGCATTAGCATTAGCAATAGCGCAAGTTGACGGTGGCGACGTTTTTTTAAATGACACCACAGATTGAACATTAATTTACAGACATTAGGTAGTGGCGCAATGTCTGGGGAATTTGACTTACGGGGCATTTCTCAAATGGTTTTTTCTGAAAGTCTGTTGGGTGAAGAATTCGTTTGAAAGTTACCCCAAATAGGGTACATTCAAGTAATCAGCTTTAAAGTTCAGGAGACGCAAGTGGATGAAATCCTGTTAGTTTTACCATCTTTGAATCAAAGGGCCACCAATTTGCATGAGCTAGATCTTGGTTACGCTCATGGAATTATATCTTACTTGGTTCAGATATCAAGACTAACTGTTCTGCTGCCTCCGGATATTGATGTCAGAGAATATAAAAACTATTTGAACAGATATTTTGGCTCTCATGTGGGAGTGAAGTTAATAACAGAAAAAGATACGCCTAGAAACCAGTTTTCGGACGCCCGCCCACTATATTCCTTGCCCTTCCTGGATCGGTCAACACAACTTTATGAATATCTAACGGGCTTAGATTATGGTTGTGTAATTTTTGATGTGTTTGACGCAGCTGGCTTCATTCCGATAAGAGCAAAAAGAATGGGGCTGGGGTTAGAGAAAACGCTATTGGTGAGTTGGCTTAGATCCTGTCATGAATTTCACCAGCGCCAGGTTCTTGAGACATCCCGGAATCTGTGGTTTGAGAATCATATAAATTTTGCCGAGAGATACTGCTGCGAAAACTGTGACTTGGTTATCTGTCACACTGCCACCATTCTCGATTGGTGCCTTGGTCAGAAATGGAATATAAACCACAGCAGTGTCATGATGTTGGATGGCATTAAGCCGGGCCTTCCACTGCAGTGCCCGGGAAATAAAGAGAGCGTAATTGATTCAAACCAAAATCAGGGAACGCAAGAATCAAAATCGAAGCCGCTTGTTTCTATATGTGTGGCTCACTTTAATGATGGCAATAACCTTATACACTTGCTTAAGTCTATTGAGCAGAGTGATTACGAGAATTTTGAAGTCATAGTAGTCGATGATGGTAGCACAGACATTGAATCTCTAAGAATAATTGAGACATTGGAGTCGGAGTATGCGTCTGAGTCCTGGCGATTCATATTGAAGGAGGAAAACGAAAGTATAGGGCCAACGAGGAATTTTGCCGTAACCCAGGCTAGGGGGGAACTAATTATTTTCATGGATTCCGACAATCTTGCTACAAAAACCATGATTTCTGATTTTGTTCGGGGAATGTTAAAATCCGGCGTGGATTGTCTTACTTGTGGCATGATCCAATTTAAGGGGGAGGGCGGTTCGCCTGATAGCGCTATTTTTATTGGGCAATGGTTGCCTTTAGGCGCATGTCTGGAACTCGGGTTTACAGACAATGTATTTGGCGACGCCAACTTTTGTATTAAGAAATCCGTTTTTAAAGCCTTGGGCGGGTTCTGTGGAATAAGAGGACATGTCGCGGATGATTGGGAATTCCTCGCTCGATTGGTTCTGAAGGGCTTCAGTCTGGATGTGATACCAAAAGGATTGTTTCTTTATCGTGTAAGATCTGGCAGTTGGCTCCATAGCGCCTGGTCAAGGCATTCAATTTACACCTTACGTACAAAGTTTCTTGCCCACACTGGTCCTCAACACGTTGCGCTGCTCCATAATCTTCTCCTCCAGTTAGTAGCTGAAAACGAAACATTTAGATCTTTTGTTTGGAAGCTGGATAGGAAAGTTGTAAAAGCCGCTCTCTGGTTATCTGAAATCGTGAGCGAAGAGACTCGGATATTCATTCAAGAGATATCGAAGCGATTTGTTGATAAATTCATAAACATTATAGTCTTAGGGATTAACTTCTTGAAACCAGAGGTGAATTTATTTCTCAGTATTTTCCGTGTGTTTGGGCGTAGTCGTCTGGATCTTCAACAAGAATCCTCAAAGGTCGCCGGTCACGGTGTAGATGGTCGGCGGTCATTTGTCGCGAAACCTACCAATACGGAGCTAGAGGAAAGATTTTATCGTTGGGGGTTACCTTTGGACCGCCCAATCTTTGGATATTGTGGTCAACTAAGCCCGGTAAAAAGACCAATAGGATTTCTGAAGCTTGCCTATTGGATGCAGATGTTCGAGGATAACAGCTTTTTCGTAATAGTCGGTGAAGGGGACCTCCAGGAAGAAATTCAAGCTACTGCGGCGAAATACAAATTAAGTAACTTCAGGCGGATAGCCTCTGTTGAAAATATTGAGGAATTCTATCCTGTTCTGTCCGGATTGGTCATAACGAGCACATACGAGCAACGAGGCCCTAAGGAAATGTTTGAAGCCTTAGCAAACGGAATCCCTGTTTTCTCAACGGATGTCGGAGAGACTAAAAGCGTTTTGGAACGATACGGTAGCGGTCTCGTAGTCAAACATGACCCAGAACGTAAAGATTTTGCTGATTCTTTTAAATTGTGGAAGGATAATCTGGAAATTTATACTGTGGCTGCCATGGATACGGCGAGTTTGATTCAAAGATTCAAATAGGAAGCCCACAATCAGGGCAGCCATCATCACTTATGGCCTCCTTTAATAGCGACTTTACTGCTCTAAACTTGCCGTTGGGCTCTCTTTCAATTTCCGGAACATAAACAAATTTGACTTTTAGAGAATTGCTTATCCATTTTTCTATCTCGTTACGAATGGATTCCTGGTCTTTTTGGGTGTAGCTGCTCCGCTTCACTATATAAACTACTATTTCTCCAAGTTTCTCTTGTACAATCTGGCTTTCCATAACGTTTTGAGCGTCTTTGAAAATGTAATCAAAGCGCATTACGCTTCCACCCTCTGGAGTAATAACATAATCGTCCTGTCGTCCTTCAACCCTGACGAGCAATTTTGACTGTCTGCCGCAAGGACAGGGTGTGTTGTCATTTTCCCAAATACCAACATCTCCAACTTCATACCGGATAAAAGGAAATTCAGCGGAGGTTAACCCCGTGCAAACTATCTTGCCCTTAACGCGTGCGTCATCTAGACGTTCGGGCTCGTAGCATTCCATCACGCCCAGTTCAAAATCCTCATGGTACAAGCCGTGTTCGCATTCGGAAGCGTTACCACAGGCTTCGGCGAAACCATATTGACCCGTTATTCTGGCCCCGGTAAATTTCTTCACACACTGTTTCTGAAAATCAAATGTGTTTTCACATCCCATGAAGATGACTTCAGGTGGGTTTTTCAAAGTTAGCCCTTTTTCAATGGCGATAGTGGCAAGAGAATGAATGAAAGACGGATACGTAGTATAGAATTTGAAGTAATGTTGATTCAGAAAATCCGCAATATGGTGAATCTTGGATGGGGTAATATGCTGCATGTTAATTACAACCTGCCTCATAGGATGAACCCATCGCCAAAAGGGCGGTTCATTCTGCTCTGCGGGGGTAAATAGTGGAGCCCGAAAATTAACGTGCCAAGACTTATTAGTCATGCCAAATCGGTTTCGATGTCTCCACCAAATAGCCCATTGAAGAGTGTCAGTCTCTCGATTCACATGAAAATGTAAACTTTTTCCAGTTGTTCCACTGGTGTGTCGGAACAGAAGCCTATCCTTGTCCGTGTTTTTTGAGACAAACTTGTCGATGTTATTTCTAATGTCTTCTTTTTTAAGTATCGGGAGCTTAGGTAGGTCTTTCACAGTTGTGATATCTGATGGACGCAATTTAAGTTTGTCCATGGTTTCCCGATAATAGGAAACATTTTCGTATGCGTCTCTAATAATATTTCCTAAACGCTCATTCTGATAGGCCTCTATTTCGGAGGCTGACCACCTTTCAGACTCGAGTAACCATGCGAGTTTTCTGTAAAATGATTTGTTGTACTGATGAATTACAAAGTTGAGTCCATAAAACCAGCATGCTGCGGACTGTAGCGGGATGGGCAATTTCTTGTATATGCCATAAAGTGGATGAGAGCTCATAGACTAATTTCCCGGATCTGTCGGTGATGACCAAGACGTTTATTCCAAGGCATGACAAGTCTCGCCAAAGGTTTAACATAGCAACTATACCTTCGAGTCCAGTTCTGCCGGAAAAGTTCTGGTTATTTATATCCCCGAAAGAATATTTCGACTACCAGGCTTAAAAAAGTCAATGAATTTGTCATACTCGTAAATGCCAGCCTCAGAATGACCTCGTAAATCATCTTCGGTTGCTGAGACTGATTGCGTCCAAGATGGCCAGAAGTCGTTTTGCTTTGTCGGATTCTTCAGAATATCTGCTCAAAATAAATTTTCCGAACCAACAGATACCGTCAACTTTTAAAAAAGGCTTTAAAATCGGAGCGGCTTCAATCTTTTCCATTAAATCAATTTTTCTATACCCCATTGATTCTTTAAACCGGTTCAGAGAAGGGGCGTCACCAAAAGTTGCGCGGATTCCATAAGAAACATACTCTATTTCTGGTCTTTTAATAACTTCGCGAGTTGAGACGAACATTAAGGCATTCATGGCCTGATATTTAAGCAGATCTTGGCGATTAAAAAGGACGTCGCCATAGAAACCGCCACGGTAAGTAAAATCTATTCGAAAAGCTGCAAGCCTTTTTCCAACAAAAGCGCCCCAAGCTTCAAAAAGTGGATTCCTGGCTGATACCTCAAAGTTTTTCTTCCACCAATTCAGTCCCCACTCATTAATGTGTCTTTCTTGTCTCGCATATGTATCAGTCACCAGGGCCAAACCATTTTTGATCAAATAACTAATTTCAACTCTTTCGACGTTACAGTGCCTAAGAGATCTTCTGGTTTCCTTTCGCTGATTTCCACATAAGGAATCTAGGTCATAATTCTTGTCATCGACTAAGTGAATATAACTCGGTATGCCACAATTATTCCGGGAAACAGGGTATCTCAAAAAGAGGCTACCACTATCCCATAGTCGCTTCTTTTCATCACTTGATACCTCTATAGGACCTCTCATAATCACTGGTTGAAAAATTCTGGCGCCATTTGAATGCCAGAGACCACTCTCCAATTGAACTACACTGCAATTTATCTCACGGAAAAAGTTAGTTAGATGTTTTTCCTGAAAGGTGTGGCTGTTAGAATTAGGGCAATCTATAGCGCACATTTATATTGGAAACTCAAATACGGAATCTAGAAGTAGGTTAATGTAATGAGATAAACTCAGTTAACAATAATTGACAACCAATAAACATCACAATAATCAAACTGGAATAGCTATTCAGACCATTGTTTCTTTTGCCAGGCAGATTGCGGATCACCTGAGAATTCGTTCAAAGGATCCCTGTCTATCTCAATTCGGAAAATATAGTAAGAAACCGCTGTCTAATAATTTTTAACGCAAGAGAATTCATTATAATGTATTAAGAAAACTGGATCCACGAAATTTTTCAAAGTTAGTTCATGCCTCTTCGTAAATTGCTACTTCAATTTATTAAAAGTCGCATAGGTCGCTCCTCCATAAGGGAAGACCCAAACCGAAGCTGAACGGGGCGCTTTGGAAGCAGCCCAATCCGTCATCGCCTGGACATCAGAAAAGCTGCGGACTATTCCCATCTTTTTCCCAATGTCCGCTGGTAGCAATTGGCTATCACTAAAAATACAGATATGATTCCGCCTAAGCATCTGAAGTCCAAAGTGCCCTATGAATAATTCCTCGACGGGCTCATCCTTTTTTACTTTCTTCACCAACGGGAGGATCCTGTTTTTTCCGATCATTTTCAGAATTATCCGCATAACGGGATAGGGTAGGGTCTTCTTTGGTAAAGGCATTTCCCCGAGACCGTTTATTGATCGAGCTAACCCCATCATTATGCCTCCAGGTTTCGACGCGTACAAAGTATTTCCAATACATTTGACCGACTGGCGCAGGTCTGCGTCCATAGGGGATGAATTGGTTATTACAACATCCGCCTGTTCGTGGACTTCAAGCCGAAAAGCATTCCCGACCAAGCGTTCTCCTGCCCTGTGAGCCGCGATGGGGTCACCACAGAAAAATTCAACTGGCTGAGCTCGCTCATTCATTATGGGATTCACAATGAAAATTTCACGGTGGAGGAGTAGCGCTCCCTCTTCCAGGTCCTGCCGCATAGGCGAATGCTCGCCACTGGAACCTACGTAGTTAAAGTGTTCAGGGTCAACCCCCTGCATATGGTTCATGCCGATTGTCCCGGCCCAAGCACAGCCGGGAATGATCATTTTTAGGCCACCACCGAAGCCGAGTAGCAAATGAGGCTCTATGGCTCCAACGCAAACAATCAGGTCCGCTTCAAGCAACTTCCTATTTAAGAGGACCTTAGTACCCCTTGACGTATGGCCAAGGTCCACAAGGTTGGCCAAATCATAACCATCATGACAGCTCCAGGAGTAATTGGAAATGACAGCCATCCCAAGCTTTTCCACAACTTCATCTGGCCTGCTCGGGCGATGAACGCCGGTAGCTACCAGGAACTCTACGTCGCTATTCGATGCCCCAGCAAACGATAATTCGGCCAAAATTGCGGGCAAAAACTCAGCCACCGGGGTTGGTCTGGAATGGTCATCGACCACAACCAGAGTTTTCTTCCCTGCCAACTTCCTGTATGCGAGTCTTTCGGCGCCGATAGGCCTGGTAAGCGCTTGTGTGCATGCGGTCAAAGGATTTGTTTCGCGATTAACGAGTCCCTTAGGTTTTAGCTCACCAAGTATTGTCCATTTTTCGGGCAGACTAATCGGAATGGAACCATTGCCCCAAGGTATTTCAATCAATTGTTTCATGAAGCCTCACAGTCCGTGAAAGCGCATGTTTTCAGAACCAGATTGAACCTCGGAATTTCATGTGCAATATACAAAAAAATCATACTCAGTTCCGATAAAACTTCTTAATAGCCTGTGCGACTAACTCTACGTCTTCCGGTTCCATTTCATAATATAATGGAAGACGAAGTAATCTTGCGCTTATGTCATCAGTTACAGCTAAAAAGCCAGAGGTACGACCATATTTCCTACCCGCTGGTGATGAGTGTAAAGGCACGTAATGAAAAACAGCAACTATTCCCCGTCGAGCCAGAAAATCGATCAGTCTGGAGCGTTCATTTAAGCCAGATGTCAAAACATAAAAAAGATGGCCGTTTGAATTCAATCCTTTTCCCAAATTTTTAGGCAATCGGATGAACCCAAAATCTTCCAGGGGCTTTAACATCCTACTATACAAGTCGACCAGACGCCTGCGCTTTTCCATAATTTCGTGCGCAAACTCAAACTGGGCAAGCAAAAATGCCGCCGCAATTTCGCTTGGTAAAAAGGATGAACCAAGTTGTAACCATGTGTATTTATCAGTAGCGCCCTGAAAAAAGGCTGTTCGATTTGTCCCTTTTTGCCATACTATTTGAGCTCTTGAGGCAAGATCTTCTTCAAGAGTTTTGTTTAACAGGATGGCCCCTCCTTCTCCACTAATAACATTTTTGGTCTCATGGAAGCTTAGGCAACCGATGTGACCGAGCGTTCCCAAGTACTTGCCTTTGTAAGTTGATAGAAGAGCCTGCGCTGCGTCTTCGATCACAAATAGCCCATAATCAAGCGCAATTTGCAGTATTTCATCCATTGCGCAGGCAACGCCTCCGTAATGGACCGGAACAATGGCCCTGGTTTTTGACGTGATGGCGGCTTGGATGAGAGATTCATTAATGTTCAACGTGTCAGCGCGTATGTCAACAAAAACAGGTGTCGCTCCACGAAGGGCGAAAGCGTTTGCCGTTGAGACAAAGGTGAAAGACGGCATGATTACTTCATCCCCAGGATGTAAATCGCACAAAATTGCGGACATTTCCAAGGCCGCTGTGCATGAATGTGTTAGAAATGCCGCGTCCGATTCTAAGGTTTTTACCAACCATGACTGGCACTTTTGAGTAAAAACCCCACCACCTGACGTTTGGCCATTTTTTATGACCGCCTGCCAAATGTAGCTTAACTCATTTCCCGCTATGAAAGGTTTGTTAAAGGGGACCTTAGGCCCAGAACAGTAAATCATTCTCCCCCCACTTTTAAGGTAAACTTAGTAGATGTTTTCCGTTGTTTCAGCCAAACGTGAACGACGCCGTGTTGGCGACGGGGTCAAAGCTTTAAACGTTTTTGCCCACCTACGTGATGGAGGCCGGCTGTGAGATGTGCGCAAGTTCAAATGAATGGTGAAAAAGGAATTGCTAATCAAGAAACCTTCATTTTGCAAGACCTTATGAACTGGTAGATTTTCAAGAAGGACATTGGTAACTATTTCAGTGGCTCCATTCTCTCTGAAAATCGATTTAACTGATCGAATTATTTGCCTGAATACTCCTGATCTTTGATGTTGGGGAGCTACTCCTGCCAGTAGGCCCCTGAAAATACTCCCGGATCTTTCGGCGGTGAAGAACCCGCACAAAACTTCGTTGGAGAAAAACAAAAGACAGATTTTATCTTCGGATGTGACACTTGACCTTACCCATTCCTGATAAACTGGAATCAGATCAAATTCTTTAAGGACAGGATTGTGGCTGTAGTGGTTTTCGTAATTGGAAAATGCCTCACTGACCAGTTGATCCAATTCACCGAAGTGGTTTTCCTCACCTATGAATATGTCCAAATCTGTTGAAAAATATTTTTCGGTATCAAATATTTTTTCCAGATCGATTCTGTACTCGACGATACAATCACCGAAAAACACCTCGGGAAATGACGAATAAAGTTCATTAACCAGATGAACATTGTGGGACTGAATTCTGATAATCGCCAGGTCCGGATAGTTTAACTCAATTTGTTTTTTAAGTCGGCCAATAGTCGCTTCAGTGACGATAAAACGTACTACTCGTTTATTAAAACGATTCGATTCCTCCGGAGACAACAGGGCTGTTATGCCCGGTTTCTTCGAGGTTGACCCAGATTTCATGTTGTCCCCCCATTTTTTAACCCTGTTTTTAGCGTTCCTGTAGTATCCTGAATCCTATATGAAACTTTTTCTGGCCCATATCGAGATTTCTTAAACCTAAAACCAATCAACATGGTTATTGAAAGTTTGAGAAGTTTTGGGATGCTATAATTGGATTTTTCTATACATCGTCTGTCGTGACGAACTCTCACGTGACCAAAGTTGCAAGAATTCCTGTCCAATATTGCGTCAATAGAGATCAGTCTACCTTGTGAAAATTCAAAGCTGCTAAACAAATTTGTTCGAAAAGCTCTGAACGAGGAAAGGATATGGGCTCTTTCGATCCTGAAAAAAACGGCTCCGATCAATCTAACAACATTAGAGCTGATGTTCCGGGTCAACCCGTGTCTGGATACGTTTGGCACACCGTAAACTACGTCGAATCCTTCAGCAAGCCTGGCAAGAAGCTTCGGAATTTCTTCAGGAGGGTGTTGTAAATCATCGTCCAAGGTTACACATTCTGGAAATCTTGCGAACTGTACGCCACAAAGCAAAGCATTGTGTTGACCAAAATTTCTCGAAAGGTTTATGCCCAGAATCGCGTCATTCTCAGAAGCAAGCTCGCGAATAACTTTCCATGTCTGATCAACGCTTCCATCGTTGACCAGGATCAACTCATATTGATATCCCATGTCATTCATGGTTTCGAATATTCGTTGAGCCAATATATCCAGCGTCTTCGCACTATTGTAAGCAGGCACAACTATTGATACCCCCCGCATGGTTGAAAAATTCCCTATTCTTAAAAGGTTGAGCCCGGGTAGAAGATGTAATTGTTGTTTTTGAAACTGCAAAATATGGACAGAGCCATGTATTCCTTAACAGTCAATTTATATCTTGGACTCTTCTATTAGAATAACTAAAAATAATCAATTAAAAAATTGGACTAAATTACAAGAATTGAAACCTTCTCTGGCCCATGGACACCAATAGTCAATGTTAATTCAATATCTGCAGTTCTGCTCGGACCCGTTATGAAAGTGACATTGGTGGGCAGGTCATTTCCCATAATTTTGAAAAACTCATCAAGGGATGCAAAAATGTTGTCAGCTGACAAAAGCGCCACATGATACGTCGGCAAAAGACTGGTCTGAAGCGCTCGACCGTTTGCGCTTGAAACTACAATGCTGCCAGTTTCCGCTATCCCCGCGACAACTTCTTCAACAGAAGATGTCGCATTCTCTAAAGCTTCGACTCGACGCTCAACATCTATAATAACGGATTTCTCAAGTTCCGTCTTTGCAGGACAATATACCGACGTTTCATTCGCCAAAATCTCATCCAAAATGTCATTTAATTTGTTTGATCCTTCAACCCGAATAGGCTTGGCCGCGACTTTGGAAGCATTCTCCATAAAAATGCGAATCAATTCTTCGTTTCTCACGAAAACCTCCGTCTAAATGTTCTCTTGACAGGTTTGGGCAGACGATTCACGGTTACGGGCGAAAGTATACCGGCCAACGGCCACAGTGCTCCGGCAGACGCCTGACCTGTCCGAAAAATGTGAGCGTTCTTTGCAGCAATTCCAAATCCTCTCATGCTGACACCTTCGAGTGTGTTGTTGTAACCTTTAGCCACTCTCATTTCTCGTAATTCGTAAAGAAGTTTCAACAATGGCACTTTAACAGGGCAGGCTTCAGCGCATGCCCCACAAAGAGTTGTCGCATCAAGTAATGGATGAGCGTTTTCGAGTCCGTTCAACAGAGTACTTAAAATCACGCCCATGGGACCAGGATAGGTGGAAGCATAAGCATGCCCTCCAATCATACCGTAAACAGGGCATACGTTCATACACGCTCCACACTTGATACATTTGAGCATCTCCCAGTATGGGCCTCTCGCTATTTCAGATCTCCCGTTGTCAAGTAAAACTATGTGCAGCCGCTTGGTATCCATGGTTGAATATGCCATTCTCTGACCTGAAATGATGGATAAATAACTGGTCAGAACCTGCCCTGTAGCTGAACGCGGTAAAAGTCTCATCAATAAGGGTAAATCATCGATTGAGGGCAGGGCTTTTTCAATAGATGTAACCACTATATGGAGAGGTGGCAGGGTTGTCACCATCCTGCCATTTCCTTCGTTGGTGAAAAGCACAATGCTTCCAGTGTTAGCTATATAACAATTGGCCCCTGAAATGGCCGCGTCTGCGGAAAGGAATTCCTGTCTCAAAAGTTTTCGGGCAGTGTCGGTCAAAACAGCGGGATCATCACTAAAGTCACAACCCAGTTTTTCGCAGAAAAGTTGACCAATTTGTTCCTTACTTCTGTGTATCGCCGGGACAATTATGTGTGAAGGGGTTTCTCCCGCGATCTGGATTATGTATTCACCCAGGTCAGTTTCTATAACTCTAAAACCAAGGTCAGCGAGACACTTATTAAGGTGAATTTCTTCCGTTACCATGGATTTGGATTTTACAATGCTTTTTGCGCCGTTATCCTTAAGTATCGCGGTAATTAAATCTCTGGCATCCGCAGCAGTCTTGGCTCTGTGAACGATGGCTCCCCGCTTGGTCGCGTTTACGGCAAATTCGTCAACATATCCATTGATGTTGCCAATTATGCTCTTTCGAAGTTCAGAAGCCTGCTCACGCCATTCCTCAAAAGGTATTCCGTCAATAGCGTCATTCCTTTTGTTTCTGAAAGTCTCCGTAGCGTGACGCATAGCTCGTCTCAATGTGGGATTCTGCAGAGCCTGACGAGCGTTATCCCGGAAGTTTATAGATTGGCCTCCAGGTTTCTTCATAGCGCCTCCGCTAACACTGTTGCAATATGTTTTATTTGAAAATCCACATTACGTCGTTTGGCGGCGTCTGTTATGTTCATGAGGCAACCATGGTCGCATCCTGTAACGATGTCAGCGTTGGTTTCAATTATGGAGTCGACCTTATCATCTGCTAGAGCCATTGAGATTTCCGGCATTTTTCCCATAAAAACGCCACCAAATCCACAACAGCGATCCGCGTTGTTCATCGGAACGAATTCAGCTCCTTTGATGGATTTCAATAACTCTAATGGTTCAGTCCTGGCACCGAGTTCTCTAGTGAGCTGACAAGACGCATGATAGGTTATTTTGCCATGACCATTTGGAAATCCTGTCTCATGGACCTTCAGGACGTTTACAAGGAACTGGGAAAGCTCAAAAGTCCGCCGGGCTAACGCCTCAGCTTTTCTAAACATTTTAGGGTCATCCTTAAACAGATCAGGGTAATGGTTCTTTACCATCGATGCGCACGATCCCGAAGGGATTACTATCGGGTCGGTTCCGTCAAAAACTGAAATAAAATGCTTCGCAGCTTGCCTGGCTTCCTTCCTGTATCCTGCGCTGTTGGGGGGTTTCCCACAACAGGTCTGCTCTCTGGGGTAAACGATATTTACGCCATAATGATCGAGAATCTTTAAGACGGCTTCTCCTGTTTCAGGAAAGAATGTATCTACAAGACAAGTTGCGAAGAGTTGAACCCTCATTTTCTTACCTCAGTTTTTGGAACCGGCCCGGCAGGTGGACTGGCCTAATGAAAAATCATCAAATAGGCGTAAGGCTTTCAGATCACTTGACAACCATAAGCGTAAAAGGAAACACATACGCTTGAAGAAAAACCAGAATTCCAACGAGGGAAGCCAGCGCCAAACTGTGAAAGAAGACGTAACGTAGAATGTCGCCTTCATGACCATACCACTGAGTCGCTGTACTCGCTACCACGATACTTTGCGCATCGATCATCTTACCCATTACACCACCAGAACTGTTAGCTGACGCCATAAGGGTTGAACTCAGACCGATCTGTTCGGCGGAAATTCTCTGCAAACTCCCAAACAGAACGTTGGATGCAGTGTCCGAACCTGTCAAGGCCACTCCCAACCAACCGAGGAGAGTTCCAAAGAAAGGATACAGGTGACCAGTTTTTGCGAAAGTTAAACCCATAGTCGCATCCAATCCGGAATATCTGGTTGTGAACCCTAAAGCCATCATGGCGGCTATCGTCAAAAGGGAGAATCTGACTCTTTTGATCGTTCTTAAATAAACCCGGAAGGTTTCACCAATGGAATAGCCCATGACTAGAGCTGATATTATGGCGGCGATGAAAATGCCGGTGCCAGTTGCGGACACTATGTTAAAAACGTAAACAGCCGATTCCGCATGCGCTGAAGCTACTACCGGCGGAACACGCATCACCATGTTGTTTAGATCTGGAATCGGGAACTTGAATATAAACAGGCCGTCAAGAAGAGATTTTATCTGAGGCAGTCCCCAGACAAATACCAGCACACTCAATATTGTCCAGGGAACCCATGCTCTTACAACCTGACCGGTAGAGTAACCATGGCATGCGCGGCATTCCGCGTTTTCGTCATGCCCGTTGAGTCCCCAGATTTTCTTGGGATGCCATTTCAGCAAAAATATGGTTACTGCGGCCATAGAGCAGAGCGAAGATATTATATCAACCAGCCAGGGGCCATGGAAATTGGAAACCAGAAACTGTGGGACAGCAAAGAAAACTCCGGCCACCAACAAGGCTGGCCAAACCTGAATCATCCCCTGGAACCCTGCAAAAGCCCAAATCAACCAAAAGGGAACCAGAACTGAAAAAAAAGGCAACTGACGGCCAACCATCGAACTGAGATTGTGGACATCGAGTCCAGAAACCGCAGCCAGCGTAATGACCGGGATTCCCAGAGCGCCAAAAGCGACAGGAGCCGTGTTCGCTATTAGAGACAAGCCTGAAGCCTGCAAAGGGCCAAAACCAAGACCAATCAGGATTGCCGCTGTGACTGCGACAGGTGTGCCAAAGCCGGCCGCCCCTTCGAAGAAAGCGCCAAAAGCGAAGGCGATCAAAACCAACTGGAGTCGACTATCATTTGTCACGCCTGTTAACGATTCCTGTAATATCTGAAATTCACCTTTGTCCTTGGTCAACTGGTAAAGGAATATTACGTTCAGGATTATCCATCCTATAGGCATGAGACCGAATGCGGCGCCAAATCCTGCCGATGCAAACGCTAAGGTCGCAGGCATTTTGAAAAATACTATGGCGACCACCATGGATGTAGCCAGACCCAGGAGTGCTGACCAATGGGCTTGTATCCGCAATATACCCAATGTTCCCAAAAGCACTACAATGGGCAACGCGGCGAAAATAGTCGAAAGCGCCACATTGTTGAATGGATCATAAATCTGATGCCAGGGCATAATCCAAACCTCCTCTAGATGTTGTGAATGAAATTGAAACTAAAGGGCGACACCCTCTCCCCCTGTTACCCCCCGCTAGTATCGGAAATGTTAAGTTACACACATCATCAAGAAACTATGTCTCTTAAATCCTGCGAGTACTATTTGCATCTTTAAAGGGTAGAGTTTTTCCCAATCCATGACTGGCTCCATCTTTGGTTCAGCTGGCTTTATCGGCGGCGCGCAGAGATCGATTCAGAATTTCAGATATATGAATCACATCCCAGCCTTTACCAAACCTTCTGGAACCATAAGCTAACTGCATCAGACATCCAGGGTTTGAGCTCACGACAGTTTGCGCCTGAGTTTTTCCGATAGCCTCTAACTTGGATTGCAGGATTTTCATCGAACGGTCTCTATGGGTGATGTTGTATATTCCCGCAGAGCCGCAGCACTGACCTTCGTCCGGCAGTTCCCGGTAATCAAGATCAGGAATTCTTTTCAGGAGGTTTCTTTGGGGGGAGATCAATTTCTGGCCATGTCTTAAATGACATGGGTCGTGGAAACAAACAATTTCCGGGACTCGGCCGAGTTTAATATCAGGGGACCATACTGAGTCTAAAAATTCGGACACATCCCTGACCTTTTTAGAAAATTCCTCGGCCTTGGAGGCAAAATTAGGGTTTTTGTGAAATATATCATGATAAGCTTTCAGTTCTGATCCGCAGGCGGCGCAATCGGTAACCACGTAATCAACTCTTCTGTCGGCGAAAATCCTTATGGTATTCTCAGCCATTTCCCGATAGGTTTTTCGTTCACCCTCGGCTATGTTCGGTGTTCCGCAGCATTGAACTTCTTTTGGGACAATTACTCTAAAACCTGAGCGTGTCAAATTGTCAACTGTAGCTTTACTGGTTTCTGCAAAAATGAGATTCATCGCACAACCAAGGAAGAACCCGACTCTACCGCGTTCATGTCCGATTGCCGGGATTTCCTCCGGAATCTGTTCGGACAGCGGTCGTGAAGGCAATTTGGGGGAAAGCGCCTCCATGAATCTGAGATCTTCAGAAATCAGCTTTAGTATGTCATATTTCCTCACCAAAGCTTGAAGACCTGAAATTTGATAAATCTTGAGGGGGGCCAAAAGCTTAGCAAGTCTCTTCTGGTCCAGGATAGCGTAATTTAAAAGGAATCTCTTTATTAGAGGTTGGGATCGATTTTGTTCGATCCGATACCGCGCTTCCAGCGCTAACTCGCCGGCTTTAACTCCTGCTGGACAAACAGTCTGGCAGTTTCGACAGTCAAGACAGTGATAAATGTGTTCGATAAACTCCTCTGACGCTTTCATCTTCCCATCTATCACCGCCTTAATTAGAGCCACTCGTCCTCGTGGAGACTGTGTTTCAACTCCGTCGGTTCGGTAAGTTGGACACGTAGGAAGACACAGTCCGCAACGCATGCATTGTAACACGTCTCCGTAGTCATGAACATCTAAAGTTGAGAGCGCGCTAGCTATCTTGTCCGGATCAAAATCTTTCCCCATCGGTTAAAATCCTCTTAGACCGGAAAAATTTTTCCTGGGTTTAATCTTCCCTTAGGATCAAAACAGGTTTTGATTTTTCGCATCAATTCGATAGCCTTTGGCCCCACCATTGCTGGGAGGTATTTTGACTTGGCTATCCCTGTGCCGTGTTCGCCAGATATCGTCCCCCCAAGGTTTATGGCTTTTTCGAATATTATTTCATACGCTTCATGGACCCGTCGGATTTCGTCGACGTCCCGTTCGTCAGTTAAGCATGTTGGATGAAGGTTGCCGTCTCCAGCGTGGCCGAAGGTTCCGATCGTAATATTGAACCTTTTTGCTACTTCCTTTATTGACGCCATCATTTCTGGAATTGCCGGGCGAGGTACAGTGATGTCTTCGAGTATTGTTGTAGGTTTGGATCTGGCAAGCGCTGATAATGCCATTCGTCGGGCAGTAAATAACTCGTCCGATTCCTGGCTACTTCCCGCAATGTTAAGAGTTCTTACGTTATTGGCGTTGCATGCTGTTTTGATTACGGAGCCTTCTTCCTCAACAACGGCTGGATGGCCGTCAGTTTCAATAAGTAACAAAGCGGCGACATCCCGGGGCAAGCCAATTTGTGAATAATCCTCAACACAGTTTATCGTGGTCTGGTCCATGAGTTCAAGGGTGGATGGTATGACTTTACGGGATATTATTGTCGAGACAGTCCGGGCTGCGTCAAGTATATCATCATAAAGCGCCAGGAAAGTCTTTTTGGTCTTAGGTTTGGGTACGAGCTTCAGGACTATTTTTGAAAACACTCCGATTGTTCCTTCAGTTCCGACAAGAAACTTGGTCATATTGTATCCGGCAACATCCTTGACACATTTGGTGCCGTATCTGACCTTGGAGCCGTCAATAAAAAAAGTCTCGAGGCTCATGACATAATCGCCGGTAATCCCATACTTTAAGCCGCGTAAACCACCGGAATTCTCTGCGACATTTCCTCCTATGGTAGAGATCTTCATGCTTCCAGGGTCAGGAGGATAAAACAGATCCAATTCTTCGACAGCAGAGTGCAAGTGGCTGGTTATTACTCCGGGTTCTACAGTTGCCGAAAGGTCCTCCGCGTCGATGTCGATGATTCTGTTCATAGCGGTGGTAACCAAAACAATACCGCCTTTTACCGGAACCGAACCACCACTAAGACCAGTTCCACTGCCACGCGTCGTTACAGGAACGTCTTCATTGGAGGCCAATTCGAGTGTTTTCTGGATGTCATCTTCATTGTGAGCCCTCACTATCACATCAGGCTGAGATGAGATGAGAGGAGTGGAGTCGTAGGAATAGCAAAGTAGTTCGCACTCAGAGGACAGAACCTTTTGAGTCCCTAACAATTCTTCGAGCTTTGAGACATAGATTTTTTTCATGGTAGACCATCTCGTGAAAGTGAGGGGTTAATGACAAACGGAATTGCTCAGACTTACGATAACATTGTCAGACAACCTGTCAATAATAAAATTATACAAAATTATTATTTGTTGACTGATTTGTAATGTTATATTACTCTTGGTATATGGCTAAAAATAGCTCCAATCAAAGAAAACCTGTGGAACCGATATTCCGGAAAATTCGATCTGAACGTTTGTCTGAAAAAGTCGCCGATCAGCTCAGAACGGCAATAGGAGAGGGAAGGTTCAAAGTTGGAGAAAAATTGCCATCTCAACCTGACCTGGCCGAACTTATGGGTGTTAGTCGACCGTCCATACGAGAAGCAGTGAAACTGTTGGAATTGCAGGGAATGATAGAAACCGTCCAGGGAGGTGGGACTGTTGTACGAAATATCGCAGCTCAAGAAATAGGAACACCTATTGAAACACTCCTGGTTAATGATAAAGAAAAAGTGATCTGTTTTATGGATGTCAGGGCCCTGCTGGAAGTCTGGAGCGCAAAACGCGCAGCGTCTAACAGGACAGAGGACGAACTGAAACAAATTCTTTCGTTGACGGAAGAAATGCAGAAAGATTTCGACGCCGGGTCGATACGCTACGAACTCGATGCAAAGTTCCATAAAGAAATCGCCGGAGCTACCCACAACACCATCCTAACTCACATTGTTGGTTCAGTCTTCGACCTGATACGTGAATCCATAAGGTTTCACAGGGAAGAAGTTTTTGTAAGCCGCAGGGATCAGAAAAAGATTCTGGAACATCATATGAAGATCTATGAGGCCATTAGAGACCGTGATTCAGAGCGCTCCGAGGGGTCAATGTATGAACATCTGCAGTTCGTGATTCGGGAATACCGACGCCGTTTTTTCAATTGTTAGCATCGATTGTTTTTAACGGGCCCAAGCGGAGCGCTTGTTGCCAGAAGTGGCCAATTATCAAAGATTTGGGGCTGGTTCATGAGGGCAACTATCCATGTGTGCTTTTCCCTTTTGACGAAGGCCACGATCTTTTTGGAGCCTATGCCTGGCTTTTAAACCAATTCCAGAAAATGTGCCAATTTATCTTAACATCTTAACTTCCAACGATCTTTTTGTTGCTATAAAGGCTTCATAAGGCTATATTTAAAATAATTACTGTTTATTTATTAAAGCTAATTGGTAGCGCCACCGCACTCACAACCAAAGAACTTATTTAGTCGCGAATGGTACGAAGGGTTTATTAAACAAATTAACTAAATGATGAAGAGTTTGGGAGGGGGCTTCTCATGGTAAGCGACAAATCTTTAATTAGTACATATGCTTTGGCCCTTGCTTGCTTTTCTGTTGTATGCTCGATAACTCTCTCAGAATGCTGCCTTTTGGCGGAGACTACTAGTTCTGTCCAATCAGGAAAAGCGCTCTCACGTAACATCGTTGTGGAAAAAAGTTCTTTAGATTCTGAGAAATGCCGAGTCATGCTGGCCTCAACCGAAGTTTCAGCCAACCAAATATCGAAATCGCTGGCACCGAACGAAACTAGGGGATCTTCCAGGTCTGATGGAAATAAATCTCGCCTGGAGTGGCGTTTCAGTTTTGACCGGGATGGAAAACCAACCAAGATGGTCGATCCTGCTGAGAGGATGATTCTGTATGAATATACCCAAAACCAAAGCGGAGATATACACGGAGTCACAAAGAAATTGCCCGACGGGAAAACAATAAGCTGGGATTACGATCGCTTAGGGAGGCTAAAGGCTTGCGTAGATCCAAATGGCAAAATGGTCGTGAACCATGACTCTTACGGTAGGCTCTCTTCAGTTCAAAGGGATGGAATGCCTAGAATAGCGTACTCACATGATGCTCTCGGCCGTGTTAGCGCCATTCATGTCGGTGAAAAACATTCGTTGCATTATGAATACGATTTCATGGGTCGTCTCAGCTCCCTGAAAACTCCAGTTGGACAAGTAGATTACTCGTATTGGCCTTCAAAAGGACGCGTCATACGAAAACTACCTAATGGTGTGGCGAGTCGATTCGAATACCTTCCGGACGGGAAGCTTCAAAAAATAGTACACACGGACAAGGACAATCGAGTGCTTGCAAGCTTCGATTATTCCTATCGTCCGGATGGGCTTATAGCTTCCACAAAGGAATGGATAAGAACTGCCTCTGGTCCGTCGGAGATGAACGTTCAGTATCAGTATGACAAGGCGGGGAGATTGATTGAGGCGAAATCCAGTCCCGGCAAAGTCCTGCGCATGAGCTACGATCGGTTTGGTAACCGTATATCAGTTGATTCCAAAGAGAAATTGATCAACGCAACCTATGACTGGGATGGGAAAATACTGACAAATGGTACGGACAGATTTGGATATGACACAGTAGGAAACCTTACCACTTGGATAACGCAAGACGGCCATGAATCAAAGTATGATTACGACGTGGAAAATCACCTTGTGCGCTTCACTAGAGGGGATAATTCCGTTTCGTACAAGTATGACTGTGACGGGAAGGTAATCGAACGAACCCGCGGAACTAAAACGAATCGTTTTTTGTTGCTCCCTTTTTCAGACATCTGGCAACCTCTGGTGACCCTTGGAAAAGATGAGATTGAACGCCTATATATTTGGGATTCTAGGCCAATAGGATCGCTAACGAGAATTGGAACGGAGTTCTATCTTGAAGACGCTCTAGGCTCGGTGCGGCTCGTCGTCGATCATGATGGAAATGTGACTCGAGTTCTTTCCTACGACCCCTTTGGCGTTCCTTCGGGATCAACATTTCCTTCTGACTTGGCGCCGGGATTTGCCGGACTCTTTCTCGATCCTTCAGTAGGTATATACGTTGCCGGCGTTCGTCGCTACGTTCCCGAACTCTGCCGATTTATGGAAAGAGATCCAAGCCATAGCGTCTCATACGGTTCGCAAAAGAATTTATCAGCCTATACTTACTGTGCGAATGACCCCGTGAATTTTGTAGATCGGAATGGTCGGCGGCCCACTGCGCAGGCGCTGGATGCGTATTCAGACAGTTTGGTTACGCATGGGAAAAGGGTGTCATCGACCGCTGACCTAACCTCGCAGGGTATGCGTCCAAAGTTTGAAGACAAATCCGTGAAACGCGATGAACCTGCCGTCGACAAAAGAATTAAACCCGCAATGACCTCAGACGCTGATTCCCAGGAAGCAAAACTTTTAAAGATCCTTGTCCAGGGACTCAGGTTAACAGACGTCTTAGACTATTGCTCTAGTAAAAATGCAACCCGATTTTGCGACATCGATATCGAAAAACTGCGACAGACTCTTCTTGACCAGAAACGTCGAAAAAGGATCAGCCATCGTCTGGCTCCTTACTGGGCGGACTCGCATGAACCTTTGTGGTGGGTTTATGAGCCCTATGTCTACTATTGGCGAACATACCCTTCCTCCTCGTCGTATAATATCGGGAGGTATTATTCGTCATCATCGACTTACTACAGGAGCATTTCCCGCTCCTACTCGTACGCTCATCAACATGGCGCTGCTCATCACCATGCCGGTAATGTCGGGGGGGTGTGGCTTTCCGGAGCTTCAAAGACGTTGGAGGGGCTAGGAAAACTTAAGGGGGTCGCTTTGGACCAAGCCAATGGGAGAATTGTCCTGATCGGCGATGAAAAGAAAACTGCTTTAGATTTGTCAGCTTTAAGACTCGATGACGTAGTAGCCATTTTCAAGAGTGTGTATGACCACGGTGAGGGTCCATGGGTTTCCATTGAGGACGATCCCAAAAATCGCAAAGGGAGCCATAAACCCCAATACGGTCCCGAGATGGAGGGAACTTTCGCCGGTTGGGTACTTTATGAGGCGGACCGTGTGATGAAGAATTATGGTGTAGGCGCTGACAATATTACCAAGCAAATAATTCGCTCGGGAATCCGTGACTATAGGCAATTGATTGACCAAAGATTTCTCGAAGGTTGGTCCGGCTTGGGATCTGAAAATGGCAGGCAAATAGTATCATCTACCCGATTCTGGATAACCCCTGAGGAAGTGGTTCGGCGGGAAAGCCAAACCAAAGATGTTACGCTACTGGACGTGCCTCTTCGGCTGAATGTCGATCCTCCTGACATTTTTGTGGGAGGTGAGTCGTTTCGTCCTGGAAAGCCCCGCAAAAAGGACCTGGATTATGCGAACTGGTTTACGAGACATTATGATGACATAGCTCGAGAATGGACTAGCGGTCCTCTGGAAGGACGGGATCGAGGTAAAAAATTTCATGTGTTCAATGAGTTGAAACGAATCGCATCTATAACCGGAGTTGCTGAAAAATTAAGAGATTCAGGGGCGCCTTTGCCCATATGGATGAGGAATCATAGATTAAGCCTTTACCCAACTCCAACATCTGATCCCAGGTTCTATAATGTGCGGGATCTCGGGAATGAGAGGAGAGCCATGGGAGGGGTAGGGATGTCACCCATCTTTAACCCTTCGCTTAAGGACAAACCTTACAGGTTGGTTCCTAATGACCCGGAAGCCTCTGCCTTGGGCAAGGTGGTAGCTGAATCCCTCCCGCATTCACCCAAACCAGGTTCTATAACTGTCCCCAAAGACGGAAAGAATTACACGGCTGTGGTTTTACCTGGCAGGAGTTCAAAGGAAGTTGGTCCCCTACTCCTCAAACGGGTCGATCTCATCTTGCCTATCTCGAGCGAAAGGAAGTTGGAATTGACTCGGTATTACAGTTCCTTTCTACGGCCAAATGGAGAGTTGGGCCTCTGCTGGTCACTTGATCTGCCTCACCTATTATTGGATTCCAAACGCCCTGTCAAAGTTGAAGGACGCAAGATTACCTTGAGTCCTAGTTACTTTCTCACGACTCCTATGGGTACGGTAAATGTATCTTTTTTTGAAAAGAAATATGTGGCCCAGTTGCAGGGAAACTTTCATGTTCCAGCAAAATCTGACGATATTCTCGCCATGACTGGAGGTTCAGAACCAAAATCAGGGTTGGGTGATATCAAAATTCGCTTCAAAGATGGGAGAATTTGGTATTTTGGGAAAGACGGATTCCTTTGCGCAAATTCGGAGGGCGCTACCACTTTAGTCTATCGACGAGACGCTCAAAACCGATTAACCAAAATTGAAGCTTGGTACGGCGAAAAACCCCTCTCTGACATCCGTTTCGAGTACGATGAGAAAAATCGTGTAAAAAAAGCAGATTCCTCAATCGGTCAGCATGTTGACTACTTATACGATGATTCAGGCCGCCTGACGCAGACTCATACTACTGATAGCGTAGAATCGTACAGATACGACCAATCATTACTTGTGTCCGTAAAAAAGAACGGAGAAGGAAGGTCATATCAATACGATGTAGACGGTCGTCTGCTGAAAGAAATTGCTCAAGATGGCAATCTTGTGGCGTCTTACAAATTCGCAAGCAACAAAGAGGGAACACTGCTAGTTAAAGAGGAAACTTTGCCAAACGGATCTTTAGGCGTAACGAAAATTCAGTATGACAAGAGCCTAAGACCTCTAACCGAACTGCATCCAGATGGAGCCAAAATCGCTTTCCGATACGCTAAAGATGGATCAGCGGTGGAAACCGATACCGACCCGGATGGGTTTAAATGTCAGATAAACAAGACCCCAGATGGAGTTGCTCAGGTGAACCTCAAACTTCCTGAAGGCGGAACACAGAGCCTGATAGAGCAGGGCGGACACATTTTGCTCAAAGAAGGGGAAACGTTGATCGGCAATGTTTACAAATACAAGGACGGGGCTATCAAGACACTTGAATTTGGACCGACAGCATTTCGGTGGTACAGAGACGAAAAAGGCATTCTCGATGAACTGAAAATCAACCAATCTGGAGACAACCCGTCAACCATCCACTGGCTAACATTTAGCCTGGATAAATTAGGCAGAGCCGTGGGAATCAAGGATTCAGCCCATGCCGATGTAAAAATTGTTTACGGATCGACAGGGAAACCAGACTCCGTTTCTACGAACAGAGGATACGTGACCGTGGAGCGCGAGGCCTCCGGTCAAGTTGGAAAGGTGTTCACGTCCTGGGGAGCCTCCCAGTCGAATCATTATGATCCTCAGAACGGCTCGTTAAAGTTGATGAAAGTCTCGTCTGGAACGAAATCTGCTGATGTGTCTTTCGGCGAGTCTGGGTTCACTGAAGTCCGTCATTTTGATGGTGCGATAGTCAAATGGAAATACTACACCGGTGAAACTCCCAAAAACGGTAAACCTCAAAACATAACGACTGAAGATGGTTTGGAGTTGAAATACGATTATGATCAAAAGGGGAGACTGATCGCCGCAACATATGGAGATCAAAAGCTTATCAGTGTACTTTATGATGAAAATGGTAGAGTGGCGTCTTTTGCAACATCGAGAGTCCGGTGATTTTTGGCCTGGAGACCCTGAAATATGAGAAAAAATGTTCTTATTGGACGGTTGAGCGCCGGGTTTTGTCCACACCTGGTACGAGGGGTTTGTGATGGAAATTGGGGGACCGGTTCCTCAAAAATTGCATTTATCACATTCGTATTGATTTTTTTGTTCAATTTTGGTTGCGGCATATGTTGCGCTGACAGAGAACAAGATGTTGAGGCTCTTTTCAAGGCCGTTGATTCAGGGGATGTGGCTAATGTAACAAAATTACTAAATAAAGACACTCTTGTCGAATCTGTGAGCGATGTGGATGGCGCTACCCCTCTAATTCGGGCTGTCAAAAAAGGTCATCATCGAATCGTCAAGTTGCTTTTGGATAGCGGTGCGGATATCAATGGTAAAGACAAGCGAGACAGAGATACTCCTCTTTGTTGGGCATGCTGGAGGAATCGAATTGAAATAGTGAAATTGTTCGTGGAAAAGGGGGCGCTAGTAAATATTGGAAATGCAGCCGGTTCGAACCCTTTGATTATAGCTTCATCGATAGGCGGCCGTGAGATTGTAGCATTATTACTGGCTCATGGAGCTGATATTAACTCTGCTGACACAGAAGGAAATACCGCTCTCATCCGTGCAGCGGAAAAGGGTCATGTCGAAGTTGTCAGACTGCTCATCCTCAAAGGCGCCGACGCCTCGTGTCTAAATAAGGACGGTATCTCAGCCCTAATGGCTGCGGCCAAGACAGCTCGGAGAAACGCAGTGAGCATGATCCTGGAAAGCTTTCCCGTCAAAATTAATATGGAAGATAGCTCGGGAGCGACAGCTCTGATTTGGGCAACCCTTGCGGGAGATCCTTCCACTATTACGATTTTGATCAAGAACGGCGCTGATGTCAACATAAAGGAAAAAGATGGGTGGACCGCCCTTCATTATGCGGTTGGAAAGGGCGATATCGAAGTGGTCAAACTGATCCTTGAAAGTGGAGGGGATCCAAATGCCGCAACCCGTTACAAACAGACCCCATTGGAAATAGCCTCCAAGAGAGGTAATAAGCATGCTAAGCGCATGCTAACGTCTTTCGGGGCCAGATAGATAGTCGCGCTCAGAGCGCTTAGCCGGGCCTTAAACAGACTAAGGGCCTGGACCAGAGGGAGGGGAGATCAATTTATACACTTTCACTTGATAATGTAGCCGAAATTTGGAAATCGATTGCGGCGCTTTTTCAATTAATTTTTTGCTGTTTCTCAAATTGCTTATCAGCCTAGTTGTCTGTTTTGGCTGCTTTTTCTGATTTAGAAGTTTTAGAGAACAAGTGAAAAACCTGAATTAATAAACGAGCGGTAGACAGATATACCTTTCAGACTCTTACCGCGTTCCGAAGGACGTAGTTTTTTGGGTCGGAACAAATGTCTATGAAAATTGTTTGTTGGGAAAAGTGAGCAAGCCGCCCGACCTACGGAGGCTAGAAAAAACCATGAGTATTGATCTTAACGACATACTGAGTCGGCTGGAGAAATTCCTATCGTCCATTGGTCTTCCGGCTGGACCGGATCGGGCAGTTAATCACAAAACACTTTTAGGTTTACTGGTTGGCCTAACTGGTGGTTTGACTGGCTGGCTTCTTTCAGAACCTTATCAGGAAAATTTTTCTTTTTGGCGCGATTTTTTCATACTACTTTCAGTCGGATTCTTTATTTGCCTGTTTGTAATGTCTGTTGATGGCATCCTGGAGAGGAATCCGGCATCTTTATTTACAGGAGTTTTACGGGCGATTCTCTATTCACTGGTAATCCTGGTTCCTGCCACACTTGCCACAAAACTAGCCATAGAGCAGGTTCAAGGGCATACGGACTCCCCTAAAGCTCTGAAAATTCTTGTTCTGGATGTTTCCGGAAGCATGCGTGGAAAACCGCTCGCATCTTTGAAAACCGCCGTTGAGGCATACATTTCCACCGTAGAAACTATGGACAAAAGGGGTAACAATCTACTTGCATGCGTAGCTTTTTCAGACCATGCAAAGGTCATTGCTCCCCCGACTGATGATTACAAATCAGTCATCGCTACGGCTAACCAAATGTCTGCGTTTGGGGCTACACGTATGGATGAAGCTTTGCTCCAGACTAGAAAACTCTTCGAAAACTACGGGGAAACAAAATCGACATTCAAAAGCCAGCGTCAAGGGTTAAAATCTTTCATTTCACCAAGGCACGAAATAATCCTTATTACTGATGGCAAACCAACCGGAGGTTACTCTCCAGTACTGGAGTCTTTGCCTTTTTTCATTTTTAACTCAATTCCTATAAACACTGTGGGAACAGGATTAGACTACGATCGAGCCTTGCTTGAACGAATTTCCTTAAAGACTGGTGGGCGGTTTACTGCTGTGGACGATATTGCCGGATTGGTTCCAATACTGGAGGAGTACGCCCGACAGGGACTAGCTCAGGCGGGAGAGTATCCGGCGGGCCTATTGTCCCACTTCTCGAGGGGTATAGGCTGGGCCATTATTGGCGTCGCAATCGGAATTTGCGCCGCCATACCTAGAAGAACTTTTCGTGCTTTTGTCTTTGGCGCAACGGGAGGACTCGTTGGAGGTTTGCTGGGCGCTTTTCTTTTTGAAATCTTTCAATACGTTTTAGGGGGGCTGGGTGTAACGTCCGGTATAGTCAACAGATTTGTGGGATTTTGTGTGCTTGGCGCAGCCATAGGCTTCACTGTGCCGTTTGCGGAATCGATTTCCAAACTGGCCTGGATCAGGGTGATTGCAGGCCACCAGGTTGGCAGACTGATTATATTGGACAGGTCCCCTGTAACATTGGGAAGTGGGTCTGACTCCGACATTACTATCGTCGGGGACACTGGTATTGCTAGCAAACATGTTCAAATTATCAGATCAAGGGAGAAGATTAGGCTGGAGACAATCGGAGACAGGGCGCTAAACGTCGATGGAAAGGAGGTACACGAGGCCACTATCTGTCCTGAAGATACGTTCATGGTTGGCGCCACGAAATTTCTCTACTTGACAAAAATGACTCTACTCAGGGGCTGAAAGGAGCGCATTATTTTCAGAGCATTAATAACTGTTGGTTGAGATCGAGCGCCATCGACTGTGGGATGGTTTGGCATTTCAGTATGTCTTTTGATTGATTGCGTCATCTTATTTCATCTTGGTGAGCGCTTGGGGAGAAAATTTAATGTCAAACGAGTATGCGGTAGGGATCGATTTGGGAACCACGAATTCGGTCATTTCGATTTACCGAAGAGGAAAGGCCGAAACGATCCCCATAGACGGTAGAAACACCCTCCCATCGGTTGTTTCTTTTGCTGATGCACGAGTGATCGTCGGCGAAGAAGCTAAAAGCAGACTTCATGTCTTCCCGGAAAACTCCGTAGCGTCAGTAAAGCGTCATATGGGAAATCCGGCTATTCAGTACAAAATACATGATAAATCATACAGTCCGGTCGATATCTCGTCTTTGATCCTAAGTAGATTAGTGGACGGAGCGTCAGAAAACCTCAACACAAGGGTCATAAACGCAGTTATTACGGTGCCGGCATATTTCAATGAATCGCAGAAACTGGATACTAGGTTGGCTGGAGAGAAGGTTGGTCTCAATGTCCTTCGGTTGATCCCAGAGCCCACCGCAGCTGCGGTGGCTTATGGACTGGATAAAGGTAAAGACCAAACAATACTGGTTTACGACCTTGGCGGAGGAACATTCGATGTTTCGATTTTAAGAGTAGAGGGAAACAAATTTCGGGTGTTAGCAGTCGATGGAGATTCTCAACTGGGTGGGGACGATTTTGATGAAGCCATAGTGAAGCACTTTGCTCAAAAATTTAGGGAACAGGAGGGGATGGATCTGATTGGGACTTCCTCGAAAGAATATCGGATCGCTCTCCAAAAGCTCAAAGAAGAGGCAGAAAACGCGAAGATCGAACTTTCTTCGGCTCAAGAAACCGAGATCATAATCCCGGATATTCTGGGACGTCCTTTTTATCTAAAACTTTCTAGAGAGCAATTCTTAAACTCGATTCGTTCTCTAATAGAAAAGACATTTGAAAAAGTGGACGATGCTCTGACAATTTCTAAAATTAGCTCTGAAGACATAGATCGAGTAATTCTTGTGGGCGGATCAACCCGTATACCGGCAGTGAGAGATATGGTGGCCGAGAAAATCAAGGAGCCCTACACTTCCGAGCGAGTAGATGAAGCTGTAGCGCATGGAGCAGCTATCGTAGCCGCAAGTTTCTATCTACCAGAAGAAGACCTCTCTCCCGTAGAAGTGATAAATGTCACGGCCCACTCGTTAGGAATTGAAATGATGAGACCTGACTATTCAGGAGTGTTTTTTCAGCCGTTGATTAAAAGGAATTCTACGATTCCATGCAAGGGAGGCAAACTGGGCTCTACTGTGGCCCCCTATCAAGAGGAAGTCCGTATGAGGGTATATCGAGGAGAAAATGATAATCCCAGCGAAAATACTTTTCTCACAGAACTTGTGCTGCCTATATCCAAGCCGACAAAAGGATTTATTCAAGTAGCAGCGGTTTTTAATCTGGACGAAGATGGAATTATACACTTCACCGCCGTGGAGATGGTCGACAACCCCAAAACCAGGGCTTATCTGGAAAATGTGTCCCCGGATGGTCTATTGACGGATTTTGAAACGCTGGAAGATCTCACGACTAATGGACACGCCAAAAGCGTTGCGGTGCAATTCAAAGGCTTCTAGATGCGATACATTCTTCGAAAGGAGATAGCAGATGGGTCTTGTGCTTAAAAACAGCCCCTACATCATGGGGATTGATCTGGGGACCTCCACCTCGTCGATAGCTCTTTTCCACAGAGGTAGAGCTGAGGTAATAGAGATCGAAGGACAAAAGACAGTCCCTTCCGTGGTTTGTGTTCAGGAAAGTGGCGAGTTCCTGGTAGGTGAACAAGCGAAATACAGGATGTTGATCGACCAGGAGAACACTGTTGGCAGCATTAAGAGGGAAATGGGCAACACTTCGTATTTTAAAGAATTTACCCGTCTACCTCAAAAAAGATTCTCCCCCGCCGATATCTCGGCCAAGATTCTGGGAAAACTCCGGAACGGGGCTCAAGAGGCTAGCCCCTTTGATTACAAAGGCGCATTACAATATTCGGTAATCTGCGTTCCTGCAAACTTTGACGACACCAAAAAGAACATGACTCTTGAGGCAGCAAGGTTGGCAGGACTTCAAGTACTCTACCTCCTGGAGGAGCCTGTTGCGGCCGCGATTGCCTATGGCTTCGATAGAGCCAGAGAGCAGACAATTCTCGTTTACGATCTAGGAGGTGGAACCTTTGACGTATCAATCCTACGGGTCAAAACGGCCTCACCGGAGGCTTCCGAGACGGAAAATAACTGGGTCGGCAATTTTGAAGTGTTGGCAAAAGAAGGGGTTCCGAGACTTGGAGGTGACGATTTCGACGCAAGACTCATGGCCATAATAAGCGAAAGATTCAAAGACCAGACGGGTCTGGACATTCTAGATCTGGCAAAGGATCAGGGACTATCCAAAAATACTCTTAAGGAAGCGCAACAGCGACTGAAAGAATCAGCGGAAAAGGCGAAAAAGGAACTTTCTGCCAGAGAGTCGGCAGAAATTAATATCCCAAACTTTATAAAGGATGAGAAAGGTCAACTCCACAACATAGAGTACAACGTGACAAGGATAGAGTTTGAGGATGCCATTAGAGACCTGGTGCTGCAATCCCAAGAGGCTGTTAAAAAGTCCATGGAGAACGCTAAGTTAGGAATAGATGATATCGATCGTATAATTCTTGTGGGCGGATCAAGCCGTGTTCCTTTAGTGAAGCGGATGATCAGTGACATTTTTGCTGAAGCGGCCCCCCTGGAT
>JAMCYH010000149.1 GCA_023474025.1 Deltaproteobacteria bacterium | reverse complement strand
ATTCAGAAAGTAATTTTGGGCCGGTTAGCCTTGAAGCCTGATTTTCCGAATCTTGCGCTGGAAATATCCGACGATGATACTTACATGTTTGGGCGTTTTAAAAGCGGCTGGTTCGAGACGGGTGACCTGGCCCTTAAGGATGAAGACGGCTACTATTACTATTTTGGCCGTGTTGACCACATGGCTAGGGTTGGTCAATTACTGACTGGCGCCCCGGAAATTGAGAGCGCCTTGTTAAAACATCCTGAAATCATAGAGGCCGGTGTTATCTCCAGGAATTGTTTTGGATCCGAAGCATGTTTTAAGGCCTTCGTGAAACTAAATAATTCACATTCTGCCAGCCCTGAACTCTTGCATGAAATCAGAAAATTTATACGGGATCGCATCAGAGAGGAAATTCCAGATCCAGAGATAGAGATTATTGATGATTTCCCTGTTTCAAATTCCCGCGAGCTTGTTCGAAGAGCTTTATTGGCCCGCGAACTCGGCCTGCCTGTTGGGAACATTGCAAATCTGCAATAATAATTCGGTTGCAGCTAGGTGTTTGTACTCATGTGGTTTTTGTCTAATACGACAATTGCCTCAATTTCAAGGTAAAAAAACGGCAGAGATTAATCCCTATCTGAGGGTAAATCCGCATTATTCCCTGAAAGTGGCTATGTCGTAGAACGTAGGCTTCCGTGGGCTCCACGGCAATACACGTCGCATTGGGAGCCTGGCGTGTAAACAGACTCAATTCTCCCAAAAATGAGCCCGGTCCCAAAATTACTTTCTGAATCTGTTCTGGTGCGCCATAGTCCTTGTAAATCGCTATTTTTCCGCCAACCACTAGATAAATGGAGGAATTCTGCTCATTCTCGTATATCATTATGTCACCAGTCTTAAAGTGTTCCACGTTAACAACAGACGAGATTGCCGCGAGTTCTCTAACGCCCATGCCTTCAAATATACCAAATTGCTTTAATGATTAATTTTTTTCAATCATGTCAGGCATATCAGCCACCTCATTGTTGATCCTTTTTAGAGAGTAGTCAACCACCTGCAGAACGTCTTCATCCTCATCATTCCTATGAAATTCAATGGTCGGCATGAATGTTTTCGAAAGTTGACATTCTCCTATAACAAACAGGGCCAGAATTTTGGTAAGTTTGTCTCCTGAATTTGCGAGAAATGTCAATACTCTCTCGAAAGTATCGTTTCTAATTAAGGGGAAAAGTTTTCGCCCCCTGTCTATTTTCTCATGTAAAGGAATATCTTCGATCAAGGGAATGAGGTAAGGAACGATTTCTTTCTCGATTGAATTTTCCACAAGTTCCACGGCAATAGACGCAGTCTCTGATTGAAGCGCCTGGTACATGAGTCTCATGTCAGCGTGATAAACCCAAAGAGCGTAGAAAATAAGACTAAGTGTCTCGTCGTTAAGCTCTTCAAGATACTCTTTAAGCATGTCAACGCTTGAAGATTTGGGCATCGAACCCAATACGTGGATTGCGACTAAGTTGGAATAAGCGAGTCCAAGTTCCTGGCCAAGGAAAGGGATCATTTCGAAATTTTTCAGTCCCGATAATCGGATAACTTCGAGGATTCCCTGCTTAGTCCGGATCGGAGCGTTGAGTAGCGAAACTTCCAGAAAAGGCAAGATCTCCTCTTTGTAGGCCATCAACGCCTCAATAGCCGCTTTTCGAGGTTCTTCGTCCATGTCGTCGAGTAACTCTACAAGCCGACCTACCGCTCTTACGTCTCGATAACATGCGAATACTAGAGCGGCCTCCGCTCGAGTGCCGGGACTGTCATCGTAGAGCAGCCGTAACGCAGTATCAGGATCAATCTTTGGTGGGGCCACCCTTAACATTTCAGTGTCTATTTTTGTTGAGCGCTCTTCTACGGACAATGGTCCCAATTGTACGGTAGCTGTTCCACTGTCCATGCCTCTTACAGATTCAATCTGGTCAAAATCGATCTCTTTCTCGACTATTACCTGTTTTAAAGTTTTCTTGTAATGTTTTCTGAAAACAAAGGTCTCATATAACCAGAAAAGGGATAAACCTACGGCGATAAAAGAGAACTGTTCCGGGATCATCACAGGTTTTAAGATGATCATGATCATCGAACCGGTCAGCATTCCAACCTTGAGTACTGTCCCTCTAATAAAAGTGCGGCTCCACGATATCAAATCTGAAGGTACAATATTGAAGAAAACCTTGTTTATCGGTCCGGCCACCGCCCGTTGTATCAGGAGAGACGTAAATTGTCCGTAAGCGGCCACATATATGTTGAAAAACATGACGAGAGATCCGAATAACGCCGCGAAGTTGAGCGGTTGCACGAGGGATGCGTTAGCCAGTCCCATAGATTGATATACGCGGCCCATGAAGAATAGGAGCACAAATGACACGGACGTCGTCAATCCTCTAAAGACGCTCAAAAAAGTTATAAGGGTCTGCTCTGATGTAAAAGTGTGGTTTGCGATGACACTGAACTGATATGAGAAAATCGGGAGAAGAATATTAGGGATCAAGCCCGTAACTATCAGATACCTGACGATAGGATACTTGGCTATCAGACCAGGAATTTCGGTAAGTTTTTTGGTCTGGGCCTTTGTCGAAACTGATTTTGGGGTAAGCTGACCGCAAAACTTGCGTCCGGAAACCAGCATAAATATCCCAACTCCCCCAGATACTATAGCAAATAGAACTAAAGTGGGATCTTGGCCTACGAACGCTGTAAACGGTCCTGTTCCGAAACTACCTATTGTGCTGGCAAGCACCTGGGCCGCTGTAACATAGGGAAATAGCCGTTTCCCCTGACGAGCGTCGAAAAGATCTCCAGCCACATTCCAGAGGTAAACCAGCAATATGGAATCAAGAAGATTGAGGATCTGATAGAGGATCGGATATGCGACAGGAATATCAGCCCTAACCATAAAATACAGAATCAGGACGGACGCGCCACAAAAGTTCAGTAACCAGGAGAGAATAGTGTGATCAAGAAAAATGCGGTTAAGGCGGTTTGCTGCTCCAAAAACCACGAAGGTTAGCAGCGCGTTAATCACCAACATGATAGGAATGTACTGAGGGCCGTATCTCTTTAAAAAAGAAGCGTCTACGTAGTTGCGAAAGAACGCAAAACCAAGAAAGATGACGAAAAATATGGACGAAAGCCAAATGAATTTTGTGACTTCATGAGGATAAATCTTGAGGTATTTTTCCAAGAACTTATTCATAATCCGTACAGCGACACGTTACAGTTATTTTGTCTTAGATCTTTGCAAGGGAACTCGTTTCTTATAAGCAAAAAGTTGCAAACAAACAATTATAATGTGCTCGGCTTACGTGTCGATGGTGACGGTTCCGAGGTTCTAATTCCTGTCAGCGCCTACGTAACGCTATCAAACAGGACCACCTACCTGGCCACATATCCTTCAGTTTGAATCATTTTCTTGACTTTAGGCCCGGTTCCAACTGGTACCCTTAGCGGAAAACCATTTGGTGAACGCTTGTCTAGCTTGGGCAGCATGCCGCTCAGAATGTCAACACCTGTGTTTAATTTCCAGATATTGCGCGGGACAGTCCCTGTCCATTTGGCAACAAGGGCCAACGGTAGGTCTTTTGACAATTTGATCCTGCCGATCTCGTCAAAGGCGAGAGGTTTGTTTCTTGTGACTGTCACACAGTAAAAGTCTCTGTTGGTGAATATGATTTTGAGCGCTACAAGACGAGGGATCAAAAGGTCTGATGAAGGAGGGGTAACTATGTCCCAGTAGTAAAAACCGGGAGATTTCTTCAAGATTGCTCCAATCTTGTCAGGTCCATCAATAAATGTACAAATTGTGAGTAACCAGTCGTATTTGGGCTCCCGTTTTCGGAGAATCTGAAAAAAATCGGCAGCAATGTTAGTTGAAATTTCCGGGTCCCTTCGATCATCCCAATCGTTAGTGGTCAGCCAGGGAACCCCATTTTTTTGAGACCCGTTCCTGGAAGGTCCGAGAGCCCACCATCCATAGCCGCCTGAGCGAGTTTTGTGGTTCGGGTCTAATTCACTTAAAATGATCGATAGGTATACAAGGTCGACCGGAACGTTGTTCTTTTTCAACGCATCTGTCAGGATAGGTCCGTAAGCGACGAATCGATTCAACCATTCAGCCACTGACGCGCGTCTATCCATAAGAAGATAGTTTAACTGTTCAATGATTCGTTCATGAACGCTAGGCCTTTCAATTGGGACCTTTGTACCCGCAAAAGTAATGCCCTCCTTGACAAGATTCTGTGGAAGAACATATCCCCCCCGGCCAGCTCCATGTTCGGTTATCCATGCGTAGGAAAAATTCACACCAAATATGAGTGAGAATAGAACAATACCTAGCCTGAGTGAATAAAAATGGCTGACGCGAAGTTTCTCGGTTGAACGAAAATTGTTATTATTCAATTTCAAAAGGAACCTTCTTGTTTGCTACCGGCCCCTTTTCACTTCTTGGCGACGACAACAGGCCTTGATGATGATCCACGACACTATTTGTTTATATTTTCTTTGAGTTCTTTTCCTGCTTTGAAAAAAGGTAAGCTTTTGTTTTGCACTACGATTTTTTCACCTGTCTTGGGATTCCTGCCTGTATAACCCTTGTATTCTTTAACTACAAATGAGCCAAAACCTCTTATCTCGATTCTATCGCCCCTTTCCAATGCTTCTGACATGGTGTTGAAAACCATATCAACTATCTCTTCAGACTTCCTCATAGGAAGGTCAGTATCTTTGGCTAACGCCTTAACAAGATCGGATTTGTTCATCGTAACCTCCTCTCCATATTCCCGGACAACAGTTTCTATACTGACGAATCAAAATAGAAAAAACTCCATTCAGAGTAAAAATAAAATAAAACCTGCAACTTGACTCAAAATATTTTTCTTGATTTTCTATGCCAAAGACCCTTGACAAAAGTCTTTCCCAAAACAAGACTAGATAAACTTTTTCAGGATGATGACTAACCCCATGACTTCGAACCCGTTTGGGAGCGCCAAGGAGATTCATGACCCTGTTGGAAACCAAATCCCACATGGAATTTGATATATTAGTTTTTTGTTAAGATCCAAGATCAACGATATTTTTTAGAATTCTGATCGAAAAAAGTCAAGATAATTTGGACTATATTCTCATATACCTGAAATATCAGGATAATTGCCAAGCGGTAGAAATATGTGTCCAATATACTGGAAATACTGAGGAAAAACATGATCTATTTTGCTGATCTTCATGTGCATTCGAAATATTCGCGTGCTACTTCGAAGGACTGCGACTTACAGGGCTTGTCACGATGGGCCGCGCTTAAAGGCATAAATGTTATAGCGAGCGGAGATTTTACTCACCCCGCATGGAGGCGGGAAATACATGAAAATCTGGAACCCCGGGAAGATGGGCTTTTTGGCCTAAAGTCCGGGCTACCGCAGGAGCCATTAATTGATTCCCTGGATTTCTCGCCTGGTGATGTTCGGTTTATCCTGAATGTGGAAATCAGCTCTATCTACAAAAAAAAGGGTAAGGTTAGAAAGTCACACAACCTTATTTTTATGCCAGATATGGAGAGGATGGACGTTTTTTGCGAGAGTCTTGCCAAGAAAGGAAACCTGAATTCAGATGGCAGACCTATCCTCGGTCTTGATTCCAAGGATTTGCTTAATATTGCTCTTGAAACTTCCGAAAAATCTTTTGTTATTCCTGCACACATATGGACACCCTGGTTCTCGGTGCTTGGCTCGAAATCGGGTTTTGAGTCGATTCATGAATGCTTCGAAGATCTGACTGATTATGTCCTTGCGCTGGAAACCGGGCTTTCCTCTGATCCGGAAATGAATTTTAGAGTGTCGGAACTAGACAGATTCACACTAGTCTCAAATTCTGACACGCACTCACCGTCGCGTCTTGGTCGAGAAGTGAACATTTTTATAGGTCAGCCATCTTATCAGTCTATACGAGAAGGGCTTCGCGTAGGTGGAGCCGGGACTCGAAATACTAAGCAAATCCTTGGACCAAAACAATCAATAATGCAGGATCGCCGCCTAAGAAACGGTACACCAGGTTTTTTGGGAACGATAGAGTTTTTTCCCGAGGAAGGGAAATACCACATGGATGGACACCGGAAATGTGGTGTTCGCCTGGTCCCGGATGAAACAGAGAGTACAGGTGGCAAATGCCCTGTTTGTGGTCACCCAATAACCGTAGGAGTGATGAACCGTGTCAACCAGCTAGCCGACAGACCGACAGGATACACGCCGCAAAAAGCCGGCTACTATTGGAGGATGTTACCGTTAATAGAGATAATAGCGGATTGTCTGGGCTGTGGCGTTCAGACCAAGAAGTCGGCCGAGCTTTATCAGAGATTAATACGAGACCTTGGCCCTGAATTGGAAATACTTTGGTCACTCCCACTTGAAGTAATTGCCGGACGTGCGCCCTCCATAATAGTCGAGGCCCTCAAACGTGTCCGCGCTGAGGAGGTAAGTATTGAGGCTGGTTATGACGGTGAATACGGAAGAATTAAGATATTTAAAGGCAGTGAGAGAAAAAATTTCACATGAGAACATGGAGTTGAGTGAAAGGGGATAAGAGTTAGCGCTTTTTAATGAAAAGCGCTTGACAGAAATGTTATATTCAGATATATATATATGAAAGCTTGAAAAGGGCTTGGGCTTAATTTCCCCTCTAGCGCATATATCTCAAAATCATGGTAAGTCCCTGGTGGCTTTTTATGAACCATGAAAAAGAAGGTTTTAATAAATGGAACTCGCTTTAATCATAGGTGTATTTTTAGGTTGGTTTGCTCTTAACCGGTGGATCCTTCCTAAAATGGGTGTTGCGACCTGAATGTCGCCAAGTTGTTCCCCCGTGAATAAGGGAACGCAAAACGTGGCAGTTTCTAACAAGAGTGGCAAATAACATTCATTATAAGGTGTTTGAGATGGGTTTTGCAAGTGAACAGGTAGGACAGGAAAAATACAATTCCGTTGCTGACGAGGAAGTCCAACGACTCGGCCCGGACCACTCAAAAAGCGGCGCTGAACATAAAAACAAGGAAGAGCTTTTTGAAATAATCAAGAAAAAGGAATTCTCGAGGGAAGCCGAGATTTTTAAAGCTCTGGGGCACCCAATAAGACTGAAAATTGTCTACGGGCTTCTCAAGGTTGGTGGTTGTAACGTCAAGAATATGCAAGAATGTCTAGGTATGCACCAAGCGACAGTTTCACAACATCTCATTCATTTAAAGACCAGGGGTATCATACAGTCATCTCGCCAAGGGTTGGAGATGGTTTATACAGTCACAGACCGCTGGGCAAAGTGTATCGTTGACAATATGGAGAAGGAAGACATCCTGATTTCTGACAATATTGCGGATTAAAAAATTCCTCTAAGAATTAAAAAGTTAGGCAAGCCCCGATTTCAGATACTGAATTATCTTAGCGCCAACGCTTAAACCCTTTTTTGAGAATGGTTTCCCTTTGTGTAAAATTAGTAGTCCATGTTATAATTGAACCCATTGTTTCTGTCTACGATAAGATTGTTTAGGGAAAAAGGAATCAGTCATGCCTGAGCTCGTTAGGTTTGGCGTTTCGATACCGGATGATTTGCTGGAAAAATTCGACGAACTCATCAACAAAAAAGGTTATACAAATCGGTCTGAAGCTATTAGGGATTTGATTCGGGATCGACTGGTAGAAGATCAGTGGAGCCAAGCGGGGCACGAGGTCGTCGGGACTGTTACGGTTGTTTACAACCATGAACAGAGCGATCTGGCTCAAAAACTAACAGAGATTCAACATAGGTCCCATAACCTGATAGTCTCAGCGTTGCATGTTCATCTTGACGCCCACAATTGCCTGGAAGTTCTAATATTGAGAGGGGAGTCCGAACATGTGAGGAATACGGGTGAGTTATTAATATCTACTCGTGGTGTAAAGCATGGCAAGATTACCATGACCACCACCGGTAGCGAGATTGACTGATCGCTGGTTGTTCCGGATTAGGAATACACTCGTGAAATATGAACTGGCCTGCTGTCACCGCGGGACGGCGGGGGCACCAGCAACTGCAGGTCCACATTCAGCCATTGATAGTCAGGATTTAACTCCCTTATTTTGCCATCTGCGGGCGGTGTGGAGTGTTCATTATATTCGTATGATACCAGAAAAATACCTACACCGTAATTCTCTGTTTGATCAATAAGATAAGAACTTGCGAAATCGGTCTCAGACATGTTGACTTCCTGCGCGAGTTCTTTTATTTCGTTGTTGCTCAGTTTTATCAGGACATATTTGGAAATTCCCTGTTCAGCTAGTCTGAACAAGGTTCTGGATTCCGAAGAGCAAATGTAAACTGTAGATATAAAATGGAACCTGGCCAGGTAACGAGCGGCGATCAGGGCGGCAGTGCGTCTTCCTCCAACAGTATGGTGGAATCCATAGTATTCGTAGAGTTTTTGTTGTATCAGTTCCCCAACCTTTTCACCTTTTTCATAAATGTCTCTGGAAAGATATCTGAGATATTTGCCAAGATCTTCCGCTGCCGCTGAAACAGGCCAGTCTACCCTGACGTGGCAATGAGTTAAACCGTATCTATACCGGGCCTTGATAGTAGGATCCTGCTGCACAATAACCGCATAATCAGATTTAAGAAGTTCACGAAGCAAAATCGGGAAGGCTGTGTCCTCGAAAAACCGCATCTTTTGGTTAAAAAGCTCCTTAAGGTCAAAAATTGCAAGGTTGACCAAGTTTTCTTTGGTAATTTTGTTTGAGTCAAAAAAACGTATATAAGTTTTGGCTGTATTTGGTATGGTTCCTTCGTTGAAGATAAGAATGAAATGAGAATGTTTCGCGTATTCCTGACCGATAATTCGCGCTCTTGGTTTAAGTTCTCGCATTTCGACGAACGGATACTCTTCTCCTGAATCCTTGAACGCTTTATAGGACTTTATAAGACCTTCCGAAATCAGAAGGCCGTCAAGTTCATCACGCAAAAAGAAGTACACACAGCGTCTGAATCTCTCATTCCATCCTATTTCATTCCTTCTCAGAAATGGCATAAGGACCTCGTAAAAGCAGGATCTTTAGTTGTTAATGATTCCAACTTCCTTCAGAAAGGCTGATGGAAACAACAAACGGATTTAGCCCGAAGAATGTTAATCCTATGGCGCATTTATAATTTTCGGCAAATAGTCCGGAAAAATCAGAGTGGGTTCATATGAACATAGCATTATAGACAGTCGCTTGCAAGGATGTGTAAAAAAAGGTAAATATTTACGGCTATACGATACAGCGAAAGGCTTTTCACTCAAATGGCGCAAAATATGGATCTGGAACAAAGTAGTCAGAATTCACCCAATGATCAGGAAGAAGATTTCGCCGCTCTTTTCGAGGCGTCGAATCGTGCAGACGAGCTCAATGTTAAGCTGGACGGCAAAATTAACGGCAAGATTGTGTCAATAGGTGAAGAATGGGTATTTGTTGACATAGGTGGAAAGAGTGAGGGCGCTGTGTGTACTTCTTT
>JAMCYH010000064.1:3383-9626 GCA_023474025.1 Deltaproteobacteria bacterium | reverse complement strand
CAATGAACATTCTAGTGATCTTACCGGCGGAATTGCGCAAGCCTTTTACGGTGGTGTTCCTGAACCAATTGTGAACAAGGTTTTTGAGATTCTTGACGCGCGCCTTGGTAAGATCACTAGAATGTTCATTGAAAAATATGTTGATTAGAATAGCCCCGAATACTAGGCTGCATAGCCTGTAACTCAATTGCTCCCTATTTTGACCGGTTTCCGGATAGCCCAAAAAAAATTATCCTAATCAAAAAAATATGAAAAATTCTGTGACGTGTGTCCCCATTTGACACGCGTATCCTTTATGATCCGATATCGTAGGCAGAGAAGGCTGCAAGTAGATGTATAAAACATCCAACTGGGTAGCATTCCGGCCCTAGGGAGTAAGGAAAATGGGTATCTTCTGGACTGTGGTAATTATCTGGACGATAATCGGAATTCTAACCAACTGGGGATACGGTTACGGTCGAAATGACGACCGGTACGATGACGGATACAAGAATGGTTATGATGATGGTTATCGAAATGGCTACGACGAGAGCGACCATGACGATCACGGAGATAATCGATAATCCCAACGAAATTCAATTCGGCAAACCAGTCGTCTAAGGCGCCAAAAATGAGAATAATCGACAACAATATGCTGTTTTCCGCCACGGATCTCTGCAATTTTCTTGAATGTGAACATCTAACGGCTTTGGACAAGATAAACCTGGTAACTCCTCTTTCCCAGACACCAGATGGAGATGACGCCCAGCTTTTTCAGGACAAAGGTTTTGAACATGAACAATCGTACCTGCAAAAACTGGTAGACAGTGGGGTTAACCTTTCAGACCTATCGGAGGTTCGAGGGAGCCCACAGATCAAGGCTGCGGCCACGCTTGAAGCCATGAAGAGTGGACCAGACATTATCTTTCAGGGCACGCTATTCAGAAACAACCTCTATGGTCATCCCGATTTTCTTCGAAGGGTAAAAGTTCCTTCTAATTTGGGACCCTTCAGCTATGAAGTTATGGACACCAAACTAGCCAGAAGCCCCAAGACATATTTTATAATTCAACTGTGTTTTTACTCTGACCTACTTACAGATTTACAGGGTTTTCGTCCTCGCATGATGCACGTCATATTGGGGGACAAGACTGAACTCAACTTCCAGCTTGACCAGTTCAGCCAATACTATCAAACCCTGAAAGAACGTTTCCTTGAGCGTATTTCACATGACGCGGACACATACCCTGAAAGTAACGAACATTGCAGTTTGTGCCGCTGGCGTGGCCTATGTGAAGAAAAATGGTTGCAAGACGATCATCTCAACCAGGTAGCCAACATTACCAAAATCCAGATAAAAAAATTATGGTCAGCCGGGATTCGTACACTGGCGCAACTGGCCAAACATGATGACAGCGCCAAAATACAAAAACTTGCCGCGGATACCTTTGTTAAGCTGTGTCATCAAGCGTCTTTGCAGCTCAATAAACGAAATACAGGCTCTAATGAAAGAGAAATCCTTCCGCTCGATCCTGATGGTTTGAGAGGATTTTATCGCTTGCCGAAGCCGGACCCCGGTGATCTCTTCTTTGATATGGAAGGCGACCCGCTCGAATTGAATGGCCTGGAATACCTTTTCGGAGTCTATTATCGAGATGGCGATGAACCTAAATTCCAGAAGTTCTGGGCTCGAAGACAATCGGGATGAGGAAAGAAAGGCCTTTGAAGCGTTCATGGATTTTGTGGCTCAGCGGTTTAAAAAGTATCCGTCCGCCCATATTTACCATTACGCCAGTTATGAAGAATCCGCCCTCAAGCGGCTCATGTGTTTGCACGGAGTTCGCGAATCGCAGGTGGATGATCTGCTCCGCCAGCGCAAACTTGTTGATCTTTATAAAGTGGTTAGAGAAAGCATCCGTGTCTCAGAACCTAGATACTCAATAAAAAATCTCGAAACATTTTATGCGGAAAAGCGTGATGGTGATGTAAAAAACGCCATGTCAAGCATCGTTTTCTATGAGAAGTGGCTGCAAAGTAAAGACAGGAAATTTCTGGACGACATAGCCGAATACAACCATGAGGATTGCCGTTCAACTTATCTGTTACGAGAATGGCTGCTTAATTTCCGGCCGCCGGAATTGCCATGGATGAATGAAGCGCAGCCAGGAAACGATAAAAAGACCCGTCAGAAATCCGACCGTCAGGTTCAGTTGGAGGCGAAACTCGAGTCTTATCGTCTCGCCCTGCTTGGAGACCACAGGATCGATCCAAAAGACAGATCTTTTCGTGAACTGGTTTTCTATTTGCTGGATTTCCATCGACGATGTGAAAAACCCGCATGGTGGTCCGTCTTTTCGAGGATGGAAATGACGGATGAAGACCTTATCGATGATCCAGAGTGCATAGGCGCCATGAGATTGGCGCCAGGAAGAAAATTAATAGACCCCAGCGCCGGCGGGGCTGTTTATCAATATCCCGAGCAGGAATTCAAGCTCGGTGATGGTGACAAGTGTGTCCATGCAAGTAACTTCAAGGAAGAATTCAAAATAGTTTCCATTGACGAAAATGAACGGCTAGTCCAGGTCGAATTCCAATCCGCGGGAGCGCCACCGGCAAAAATGTCCGTATCCACAGGGACTCCTATCAATACCAGGTCACTGACCAAAGCGGTGTTCAAGTTTGCTGACAGCGTAATCAATGGAGACAGACGTTATGCGGCGCTTGAGGCCATACTTGAAAGAGCCACGCCAGCCATAAGGGGGCAGGCCGCAGGAAAACCGATAGTCAATCCTGAAAAACCCGAACTCAATGAGATTATTGAGGCGGTAGCAGGATTGAGTAACAGCTACCTCTTTATACAGGGTCCTCCTGGCGCCGGGAAAACTTACACGGGGTCTCACATAATTGCCGAATTGATGCGTAGAGGTTACAGGGTAGGGGTGTCTTCCAACAGTCACAAGGCTATAAACAACCTGCTGAAACATGTGGAATCCCGCGCTGAAGAAATTGGACTGCAATTTCATGGTTTGAAGAAATCTACTGACAACAGGAACACATGGTTCAAAGGCAAGTTTATAGAGGATGTAACGAACAACCGGGATATATATGAATCACGGGCCAATCTGGTCGCCGGGACGGCGTGGCTGTTCGCCGGAATGGACCAGGACCTGGACTTCCTGTTTGTCGATGAGGCTGGTCAGGTTTCTTTGGCGAACCTTGTAGCAATGGGTGTCTCAGCGAAAAATATTGTCCTCCTTGGGGACCAGATGCAGCTCGGGCAGCCGATTCAGGGAGTTCATCCCGGAAGGTCCGGTGAGTCTACCCTCGAATATTTGCTCGACGGCGATGCTACCATCAGGCCGGATAGAGGAGTGTTCCTAGACACAACATGGCGTATGTGTCCTGATGTTTGCAGGTTTATTTCTGACGCCGTCTATGACTCACGGCTGAAGCCTGAGCCACACAATGGGCGACAGCGCCTTATTCTTAATACTGGGACGCATGAAAGTCTGAGACCATCGGGGGTCAGTTTTTTACCAATAGTCCATGACGGCTGTTCCCAGAAAAGTCAGGAAGAAGCTGATCTGATCAAAGAGATCATAGCCAGTCTTGTTAAACAATCGTTTCGGGATCGCCGTGGAAACGAACACCTCGTTTCTCTTGAAAATATTATGATTGTCGCTCCATACAACATGCAGGTGAATCTTTTAAAACGAGTTTTACCGAAGGGGGCGAGAGTAGGCACAGTGGACAAATTTCAGGGTCAGGAATCCGAAGTTGTGATAGTGTCGATGACTACTTCGAGTGGTGAATATTTACCTCGTCGCATTGAATTTCTCTATAGCAAAAACCGCTTGAATGTGGCTATTTCCCGTGCCCGGATCCTGGCGATCCTGGTAGTCAATCCGTTGTTACTCAGCATCAGGTGTAATACCATAGATCAGATCCAGTTGGTAAACACGCTGTGCTGGGCAAGAAATTATTCGCAAATATGAAGGAGGTCATAGAATGAAGGTAGTAGCGTTCAATGGAAGCGCCCGGAAGGATGGCAACACAGCCATTGCGATTGGACATGTGTTCAGGGGACTCGAAGAAGAAGGCATCGCCACTGAAATGATACAGCTTTCAGGCCGGCAAATCCGCGGCTGTCTGGCGTGCTACAAGTGCTGGGAGAAGAAAGACAAACGGTGCATAAACGATAAAGATGACGTTAACGCTTTTATCGGAAAAATGATCGAGGCCGATGGTATCATTCTCGCGTCTCCGACATATTTCAGTGACGTCTCGGCTGAAATGAAGGCGATAATAGACAGGTGCGGAATGGTTTCCAGGGCAAACGACCATATTTATAAACGTAAAGTTGGCGCCGCTATAGCGATTCATCGCCGAGGGGGCGCAATTCACGCCCTGGATACACTCAATCATTTCTTCCTTGTCAACAATATGATTATGCCAGGTTCAAGCTACTGGGCATTTGCGGTGGGTAGGGAAATTGGGCAGGTAGAGCAGGATGAGGAAGGGATACAGACCATGGACGACCTGGGTCAAAATATGGCGTGGTTACTGAAAAAACTGAACTCATAGACAAAATGGGGGCTAAAGGCGCCCCCTCAAGAATATCATTCGCCCAAAGATTTTTGATTCGACGGGATTTGATTCTAGTGACAATAATAGCTGTGGTTGAGAACTATGGTGAAGATCTTCATGTATGGGGACAACGACTACCAGTTGAAGCAAAAATTGTCAAAGGTCGTCCCCAGCTCTCAACCAATGATGCCCGGACCTGTCCATTTTTAAGATAAGCCCGTTTTGCTCGAGCGCACGGACTGACGAACTTTCAGACACCCAGAATTCCGAGTGTCCTCTGGTAAATGTCCTGCAGATCAGCCTCATTGGGTCGACCTTCGATGTTTCCCAAACGACCGGTCGTGGAAAGATGCTGGAGCCGGCCATGAAATTCTCCGACAAAGAACCACTCACTCATAATTTCATAGCCGAGGTGATCAAATAATTGACCCATGAACTTGGCCGCGGGCAAAGCCTCGTTGATTCCTGTGTGACCTCCTCCGAACGAGCAATACACGACAGCCTTTTTGCCTGCTCTTCTGGGCGACGAAGGCTTAATTTCACCCAGATTGCCGTATCTCTCACGGGTATGGTTCAGGAATTCCATCATTGGCTTCCCAGGTAGCCATGTGTAAACGCCCGACCCGATGAACACAAAGTCATAAGCCAAAATGTCCACTTCGGCGTCCTTTGTGATTTTAACAGTTTCCACAATGTGCCCGGCATCCTTCGCCGCCTTTGCTATCTGGTTTGCAATCTTTTCGGTATTACCGGTAGCAGAAAAATATAGGTTAAGAATTTTCATAATATTTCCTTTCTGTGGGGGAAGGATCAAAATCTCTCAGCAGCCGGAGCTTTTGAGAGATTTTGGATCAGGTGGTGGGGAAATGCAGAGTCATCTTGCTTTAGACTCTGAGGTGGGAATTTAATCTCGGTATTTCTTGGTCAAGGTCCTGATGTCCTTTTCAGTGAATTCAAGGCCGTGTTCTTCCATGAGTTCTCTCTCGACCTTCAGTAATTCTTCGAGCCTGATGTCAGCCCCAAAAACCCCGATCATCTTGTGATTCTTGTCACGTAGTGGAGCTGAAACTGTAATACACAGAGCTCCGGTGATTCTGGAGGTGAACGGACCCAGGACGTGGATCTTGCCATCCTTGACCGGCATGATGAACCAGGGCCGGTCTGAAAAATCTTCGTGTTCCTTAAATTCTACGAACTTGGCTTTCTCTGCGATGTCAGTGACATTAGCTGTGATTTTTTTACCTTCCATGTTCACAGCGTAAGAATACTGTATAAAAGGATATTTTTTCAGGAAATCATACATCGCTGTTTCCATGATTTTGGTGTCCATGACAGTCATTTGGGGCGACGAGATGAACCTTTCCACAATTTTGTACGCCATTTCGCGGGCAATGAGCTTCATCCTGTCCCAATCCGAAATAAACAACTCCGGCAGGTGCCGTTTGACAAGGGCCATCATTTCCTTGTCGGACATGGCTGTTACACGACCGTTTTCGTACTGTTCCATAACGATGTCATAAATCCGCGAGATGGCTGGATGGGATTTGTCCACCCATTCTTCCTTTGCTACGGAAAGTTTGGTGTTGATCCAGTGAGCTATTCCCGCGAGTCCGGATTTGTCGGTAATGTTTACCAGATAGCAAAGGCGGCGAAGGATGCCGGGCACATTGTGGAAAC
>JAMCYH010000064.1:1321-3373 GCA_023474025.1 Deltaproteobacteria bacterium | reverse complement strand
TTGTTTACCAGAGGGGGCCGTCCCAGGATCTTGGCGGTGTCGAATATGTTGTAAATTTCCTCGTTTTTCAGAACACCGTCAGCGTGGACTCCGGCGCTGGTGGTATTGAAGGAACGTCCAACGAGCGGATAATTTTCGGGCACTGTATGACCGAGTTCCATTTCAAAGTATTCAGCAATTTCAGTGATTGTCCTTGGGTCCATGCCATCGGCGTGTCCTCTCAGTGACATGTAATCAATCACCAGAGCCTCCAGCGGGGTGTTCCCTGTGCGTTCCCCTATCCCCAAAAGCGTGCCGTTTACTGTTGAACAGCCATAGAGCCACGCAGACACTGCGTTCGTCAGTCCTTTGTGGAAATCGTTGTGTCCATGCCATTCGAGCAGGTCTTCGGGAACGTTCGCGTCATCTATCATGGCGCGAACGAGTTTTGGAACGCTTCTGGGGAGGGCCGATCCCGGGAATGTGACTCCGAAACCCATGGTGTCGCAAAGCCGAATCTTAATATCGACGCCAGATTCTTCACGAATTTCCATGATCTTCTGGGCAAGTGGCACGCAAAAGCCATAGATGTCAGCACGTGTAACGTCTTCAAAATGACATCGAGGCGCAATTCCCTTTTCTATTGTGGCGTGGACCATATCCAGATATTTATCCATGGCCTTGCGTCTGTCGAGGCCCATCTTGAGAAAAATGTGATAGTCAGAAACGGAAGTCAGTATACCTGTTTCTGTCAAACCTACAGCCCTCACCTGGGCGAGGTCCTTTTTCTGGGCCCTGATCCATCCCGTAATTTGAGGGTATTGGTAACCTTTGCTTCTGCAAACTTCTACAGCTTCCCTATCCTTCTTTGTGTAGAGAAAGAATTCCGATTGCCGGATTATGCCTCTGGGGCCGGACAACGTGTGTAAGAAATCAAAAAGTTTCGAAATCTGCTCTACGCTAAACGGTGGTCTGGCCTGCTGACCGTCCCTGAATGTAGTGTCCGTCATAAGAAAGTTGCGGGCCGGATTGATGGGTATCATTGCAAAGTCGAAATCGACCTTTGGCACTTCCGAGTATGGGAAAATGTTTCTCAAAAGGTTCGGTTTATCGACTTCACGAAGGAACCGTTCTTTGTAGAATTTGTTAAATTCGTGATATAAAACACCTTTTTTAGGATCCCATGTGGCCATAGGCAAGCTCCTTCACATTAAACGTAAGTTCCAAACACGGTCTATATTTTTAATGACGCTTCAATCGATTGCAAAATATGTAATGCAGGGCGACAACCCGGCAGGACACTATTTATAAAATGTTATCGCTCTTTCCTCGTGACAATATGTATGCCCAATTCTTTCAACTGTTCAGGGCTGACCGGAGTTGGAGCGCCAGTAAGCGGACATGTAGCCCTCTGTGTCTTTGGGAAAGCGATGACATCACGAATTGATTCCGAGCCTGTTAATATGGCGGTAATTCGATCAATGCCGAAAGCGATGCCTCCATGTGGCGGAGCCCCGTATTTAAGCGCTTCAAGGAGAAAACCGAATTTCTGTTCAGCCTGTTCCCTGTCGATTCCAAGTGCTTCAAACACTTTTTGCTGCACATCCTGTCGGTAGATACGCATGCTCCCTCCGCCTATCTCGGAGCCATTGAGAACCATGTCATAGGCGCGGGAACGAACGGAAGCGGGGTCTTTCTCAAGTAGGTCCAAGTCCACTTCCATTGGAGAAGTAAACGGATGATGCATCGCTTTGAAGCGTTTTTCATCCTCATCAAATTCGAACATGGGAAATTCTGTTACCCAAAGGAATTTGTAACTCGCTTCCGGTATCAAGCCGAGCTTCGTTCCAAGATGATTACGAAGATTGCCCATCACATCGTTAACAATTCTGGGGCTATCTGCGCCGAATAGCACCACGTTTCCAGGCTCAGCCGTCACCAGTCGATTAATCTCGGAGCTCCTTCACATTAAACGTAAGTTCCAAACACGGTCTATATTTTTAATGACGCTTCAATCGATTGCAAAATATGTAATGCAGGGCGACAACCCGGCAGGACACTATTTATAAAATG
>JAMCYH010000064.1:0-1311 GCA_023474025.1 Deltaproteobacteria bacterium | reverse complement strand
GCTCAGCCGTCACCAGTCGATTAATCTCGGAGCGTTCCTGATCAGTAAGGAATTTGGCTATGGGCGATTGCCATTCCCCGTTGTCCTTGATTCTGGTATAAGCGACGCCTTTGCCTCCATAGACAGCCGCAAAATCCCGCAAATCGTCAAGTTCCTTGCGTGAAAGTTTAGCGCCATTTTCGACTTTAATTGCTTTTACTATTCCCCCAAGGTTGATAGCGTTCCTGAAAACCCCGAAACCGGTTTCGCTAAGCGCTGAAGAGATATCTTTCAACTCAAGTCCGAACCGTACGTCGGGTTTGTCGAGTCCATAACGCGCAATTGCTTCGCTATAGGGCATTCTGGGGAAGGGTGTTGACACGTCTGTATCAAGTAAATCCCTGAAAATTCCCTGGATCATCCTTTCCATGACGGAGAAAAGTTCATTTTCTTCAATAAATGAAGTCTCGATATCCAACTGGGTGAATTCGGGTTGGCGATCGGCCCTTAGGTCTTCGTCCCTGAAGCAGCGCACTACCTGATAATAGCGCTCAAAGCCTGCAACCATGAGTAATTGCTTGAAAAGCTGGGGCGATTGGGGCAGCGCATAAAAACTACCCGTGTTGAGGCGACTTGGAACAAGATAGTCTCTGGCCCCTTCTGGAGTGCTGGTTGTAAGAAACGGGGTCTCGATTTCTATGAAATCTTCTGAACCCAGAAAATTTCTCACATGCGAGACCATGCGGTTTCGGAAAAGAATATTGTAACGTGCGCCAGTCGGCTTCCTGAGATCAAGATATCTGTATTTGTAACGAATGGCGTCAGTCGGGCTTGTCTCGTCATCAATCGGGAAAGGTGGAGTATCAGACGAATTCAATATCTTAAGTTCGTCGATGAATATTTCAATCCCACCCGTAACTAAATCAGGATTTAGAGAATCCTCAGGCCTTGGCCTAACAACACCTTTTACCGCTATCACCCATTCAGGTCTGAGACTATGGGCATGAGCGTGACACGTAGGCGCAAATTCAGGGTTGAAAACCAGTTGAATCAATCCCTTACGGTCTCTTAAATCAATAAATATTACTCCGCCGTGATCGCGACGTCGTAAAACCCAACCCATGAGAACTACCCGGCTGTCGACATCTTTCTCTGTCAGTTCTTCAGAGAGATGTGTGCGTTTCCAGCCATCAAGCGCTTGTAATATCAACTTTTTTCTCCTCGAACTCTTTGTTCGATTTCATCGAGTGTGACAAGAAACTGTTCCTTGGTTTTCATATTGCGAATGGTGGCCTGGCCCTGCGCCAGTTCATTTTCACCGACCATGACCAC
>JAMCYH010000128.1:2893-9743 GCA_023474025.1 Deltaproteobacteria bacterium | reverse complement strand
GATTTCGTATTTGCCTTCCATGAGGGAGAAGAAATCGGCCCCCGAATGCTAGCCAGGATTGCAAAACATACTGGTCTTGAACCCAGTGATCTGTGATGTCACTTTACTGGCGTGAACCTAGGCCCGCCAGAAACTCATTTCTGGAAACGGAAACTATATTAATGTAAGGTTTGGAATACGACCGGTATTTTATGTCCAATCTGAATGAGGTCAACATGAATTGGCGAGAGCGAGTTACAGTCGATCCAAAGGTTTGCCACGGTAAGGCGTGCGTGAAGGGGACCCGAATCATGGCGTCGGTAATTCTGGACAATCTTGCGGCTGGTATTAGCCAGGATGAAATTTTGAAGAGCTACCCTTCCATTAACCCCGACGACATTCAGGCGGTGATAGCCTATGCTGCGGAACTGGCCCGTGAACGGGTTATCGCGATACAATCGAGCCCCGTTTTATGAAATTTAAGATTGATGAAAATCTCCCATTAGAATTTGCGGATAAACTACGTGCTATAGGATACGACGCAATAACGGTTCTGGAACAACTAATGGGCGGGGTGGCAGATGATGACCTGTTCTCTGCTTGTATCGACGAAGACCGGATACTGATGACGATGGACATTGATTTTGCGGACATTAGAATGTATCCGCCGTCAGTGTCGCCTGGAATTATTGTGTTCAGGATACAGCCGCAGGATAAGAATCGCCTTCTTTACTGTCTTGGACGGATTATCCCGTTACTGGGGAAAGAGCAGATATTTCGCATGCTCTGGATAGTGGAAGAAGATAGGATAAGAATTCACGAAGGTCTGGCTCAATGATGAAACTACCTAAACACTCCAACAATTTCCATCTCTTCGATACTGTCAAATAGACTCTGTATTTTAAATCCGCAACAATGAGCGAGGAAAAACGTAGAATGTTTATGGCGGCGCGACGCCTGCCCTGGCCAGGAACATGCGGGACCAAAACGGGAATTGAATGAGAGCAATTGCATGTTACAGGCCAGGAGATTGCAAGTGGCGTGATTGGCAAGTATTCGGGAGCTTCGGGTATCCACACAGTAGAGTATCTTCGAAACGACCCGGTTTACAATGTCTCGCAATTAACACATGTCAAATTCTGATACTTTTTTGATATGTAAACATTGGTAAATCACATCATGAAGTTGTTAACTTGGCGAAAGGTATGGAGAAAATGGCGTGAATCCTTGCTGTTGGCAGCCCTCTCACGGCGGAGACACCGGTTCGAAACCGGTTGGGACTGCCAATAAAATGCACGACTTACCTCTTTAGCCTCCTTGGTTTGGACCTGATTTTTTAAATTTGCTAACATTTTACCCAAAATGAAAAGTATTTTTTGACGCTTGCCACTGTTAAGACTTCCGTTGAAGCGCAGTGAAATTCCTGTTTGGAGAAATGATCCCAATAAAATCGGCATTGGTATCAGTGTGGATGTGAACGACAAAGCCAAAAAAACTCAGTGTTCAAAAAGGAGCACTCTGAAATAAAAGTTCTGAAAATGGAAAAAGCTCGTTTTTCTAATTGGAAACGTGTTTTAATAAAGTCTCCAAGGTCTCTGAGCGAAGTATCTAATATTGCCCAAATTGCCAGTGATCTTAACCGCAAGTGGCCAAGAACCGGCAAAGCCTGAAAAGCAAGGAGGGCTGAACTGGATGAATCGCTCGCACATTCACATTGGGACTTCCGGGTGGCACTACATGCATTGGAAGGGCCCCTTTTATCCCAAGGACATTAGGCCAAAAGATTTCCTTTCTTACTATGTGAGGTGTTTTTCCACCGCAGAAATCAATAACTCTTTTTACAAACTACCCGAAGAGAAGACATTGGCAGCCTGGCATGATGCTGTTCCATCTCATTTCATCTTTTCCGTTAAGGCCAACCGGTACATCACGCATATGAAGAAGCTCAAGGATCCTGAGGAAAGCCTCTCACGATTTCTGGACAGGATAGACACTCTTGGTAGCAAGCTCGGGCCTATTCTGTTCCAACTGCCACCCAACTGGAACTGCAATCTTAATCGATTGAGGGCCTTTCTCGAAGCCCTTCCAAAACGATACCGGTCCGTGTTCGAATTCCGAGACCCGCGATGGTTCGTCCCCGAGGTCTATGAGCTACTGTCCCAGCACCAAGCCGCGTTATGCATATTCGATTTGCAACAGAGCGTTTCACCGAAGGAACTTACAGCCAACTTCGTGTACATACGCCTTCATGGACCATCAACCAAAAGATACGAAGGCCAGTATAATATCCAAACCTTGGCGGGGTGGGCTGGAGCCTTCTCGACATGGGCGCGGCAGGGCAGGGAGATCTTCTGTTATTTCGATAATGACCAACAAGGCTTTGCGCCGCAAGATGCTAAGAAACTTGAGGAAATGCTCTCAGACTAAGGGTTTGAGCGTTGAGTTTCAGATAAAACTTCGTCCGCTACATCTTATTATCGTATTCGCAGTTCTAAAACATATTATCCACTGTGAATCTGACCTTAAAGCCAAACCTGGTGAATATGTGATGCTTTCTATCAAAGACACCGGCAAGGGTATGGGCGAGAAAACTCTGTCAGGAATCTTTTATCCATTCTTTTCTAACAAGGAAGGAGGATCCATAAGCTGAACAGGGCTAGGTCTTTCAGTGATCAGGGGCATTGTTCGACAGCGTCGCGGCAACATAACCTGTGGGAGTCAACCAGGCGAGGGAACTGAATTCAACGCCTATTTCCAACTGAGTAAATATCCATCGTAAAGTTTTCCGGAGACCGGTTCCAAACCCTATCTATTTCTTTTCGTTCTTCTCCAAACGGGCAAGCACTTCATCAGCAATCTCGGGGTACAATTTTCTCATGCAGTCAGGACATATACTGTGGCTGAATAGGGCATGTTAACTTCTATCTCTCGAATTGAGCCCTGAATAGGGCTTCCGAATGTTCGCCTATGTATCTTTCCACTTCGTTCCAGTAACCCTTGTCATCTCGTATCTTCTTGCAGGAAGCGCAGATGGGAAGGAATCCACTCAGTTTCTTGACCTCGGAGAGAGCGTTCTGAAGATCAACAATCGCCTTCTCTTTCTCTTCTTCCAATCGCTTTCGATCAGAAATGTCAATCCCCATAGCCAATAGATATGGTTCCCCCATTATTTCAAGGGCTTCGCGGGAGACTAAGAGCACTTTATCTTCCCCGGTTCGGCTCTTTATGTTAACTTCTATCTCTCGAATTGAGCCCTTAGTATTTGCTTCCTCCATGATCTTACGATATGTCGCTTCATCGAAGATTCCCAACTCTACGGTAGTGCGTCCGATTGCCTCTTCACGTGTGTAGCCGAAGAGTCTTGTCCATGCGTCATTGACTTCCAGAACCTTGTAAGTGCGCATGTGGACAATAGTGAGAAATGCCGGATTATTCCTGAATGACTTTGAGAAACGTTCTTCGCTCTCACGCAGGGCATACTCCGTCTGCTTACGGCTGGTATCGTCAAAAATCACTCCATCGATGAAACAAAGCTCCCCAGAAGGGCTTCTTATGGGTCTACCGTATTCTCGAAGATGTCTAATTGAGCCACTTTTATGTATAATTCTATATTCCACCTCAAATGGTTTGTCTTCAGCCAGGGCTTGTTTGACCACATCCACTACTCTGGCCCTGTCTTCCTCAACAATTAGCGGGTCGATCGAACAAACCTCTCCATCTGTCAGTTCGGTCTCTTTAAATCCGGTAATTGCATAAACCGTAGAGTTAAAAAATTGCATTCTAACCGGTTCATCAAGTTGAACTCTATAAACAATTCCCGGAATATTCTCACACAAAGCCCTGTGGACTATCTCACTTTCCTGCAAGGCCTCCTCTGACCGCTTTCGCTCGGTTATGTCTCTTACTACCGCTAGAAAATGGCCCTTGCCACTCAGAATAAGGGCATTTAAAGACACCTCTACATCAAAGGTCGAGCCGTCTTTACGACAATGTTTCCAATGGAATGTCTGCGGACCAGAGTCTGATGCGGCGTTCTTGTATTTGAGCCCCTTTTCCATCGAGTTAAGGCCGTCTGGTTGCTCGTCAGGTGAAAATTCCATTGGTGTATGCCCAACGATATCTTTTTCTCCCTCGCAGCCATACATTTGAACTGCCTTTGTATTGCATTTAATGAATCTTTCATCGTCCATTAGGAATATGGCGTCATTAGCAGTCTCAAAGAGAGTCCGAAATTTTTCTTCATTCGATCGTAAAGCCTCCTCTGACCGCTTTCGCTCGGTTATGTCGGTTACAAGACACAAACCCGCAGGTTTACCTTCCCACATGATCAAGGATGAATTCATCTCCGCCCACTTCACAGTCCCGTCTTTGCACACAAATCTGTAATCATACCTAAAGGGACTGTTATCGCCTTGTAGTCGGCGAATGTGATATTGATTGACCATGTCCCGGTCATCCGGGTGAACAAAGGTTTCAATGGCCTGGGAAGACAAACCTTCCTTCCTTGAATATCCGGTCAGCTCCATCGTAGCATTGTTTAAAAACTTGATCTGTCCGTCTTGAATTACAAAAATAGCGGCGCTAGTTTCATCAACTATCTCACGACATCGTGATTCCTTTTCGCTCAACGACTGTTGAACAGTCTCGAATTCAGCAATCCTGAGACGCAGTTCTTTCAGCTCCTCGACAAGCTGTTCTTTGGTCTTGTCTTGATCTTGCATCGAAGTATTTCCTATCGATCCTTATCCAGTATCTCACGAATCGTAGTTAAAAGTTGTTATTTTCCAGATTCTATGGACAGAAACGGGGTGAATTTTTCATAATATATTGCCTGAAGGGAAGAAATATCAGATCAAATAGACTAGGAAAGACGGCGGTGGCTTAACGGAGTCACCGCCCGAACCATGTACGGGCCTAAAGCCCTAAAAAGGTCTTCTGATGATATTCTCTGTTTTTGTTTCCATCAAGGAGATTGTTGCCGAGGGGCAGGATTTTCCTTGACCGAGACCGGATGTGTGTCCTCGTTGTGACGGTCATAGCTATGGGGTCATGAATTTGTGACTGCATTTTTTGATGGATTTTCGTGTCAGGTTTTATTGCGACGGTCTCGATGTCCGGATTGTCATTGTGTTTTGAGGTTGCGTCCGTCCGGTTATTTCAAACGATTTCAGGCCACAATTGAGACAATCCGTTCATTCATTGCATTCAGGCTGCAAAATGGCGATGGCCTCAGGGTCTGTCACGAGCCAGAGAGGGCCACTGCGCTGTATTCAGAAGCGTCAGTTTAGAATGACTACCGACTCCAGACATAGTTTTACGGTAGCTGACAATATACTGGGACAAAGATTCTACGCCACTGCCCCTGGTCGGGTATGGGTTACTGATATTACTTATATTCCCACTGATGAGGGTTGGCTTCATCTTGCCGGATACAAGGATCTGTACACCCGGGTGATAGTAGGTTCCTCTATGGGATCCCGGATGACAAAGAGCCTGGTGACCCGGTCTTTACTTCAGGCTGTGTCCATGAAACGACCAGAAACCGGGTTGGTTCATCACTCGGACCGAGGAAGCCAGTATTGCGCCCATGATTATCGTAAACTGCTTGATCAATTTCAGATGCGCTGTTCAATGAGTGGTAAAGGAAACTCTTATGATAACCCCCTCATGGAGAGCTTCTGGGGAACACTTAAGACTGAACTGGTCTTTCACAGCCACTTCAGAACTCGGGGCGAAGCAATTAGGCAAATAACGGAATACATCTAAGTTTTTTTATAGTTGTCAGAGAAAACAAAAAAAACTCGGCTATCTGTCTCCCGTGGCTTTCGAGCGACAGTACTATGAACAACAAAAGGCAGCCTAAATAATCGGTGTCCACTATTGACGACCGACATCACATCATTGGGAACGGTGCGCTATTTTCGACCACTTTCCTTTCATGCGTCTCCAAAGATTTGGTTGAGGCCTGCAAAATTCACCAGATGGATCCTGTTTGAGCGAGCGATTCACGGGGGATCGATCAAGATCTTCGGATGGGATTGCCGAATCCTTGTTCCCTTATCTGCTGGCAGACCGACTCGGGCGCATAGACGCAAGCATTCTCCTTATGTACGGCCTGAAGGAAGGTGTAATCCCTGTTTCCTATGTCTCTCAGGGCGAGACGGGGAAGAATTCGGGCGTTGACTCGAAAGTGCTCTTCGAATCTGAATGAAAAGATCGATACGTTAAAGCTGTATAGGTTCAGAATTTTGATGTTCGTTTATTTAAATCATCATCAACTTTTTGGTGTTTCCCCGCTCGGAAATGTATGCTTGCGACTTTTCAGAGAAATGGGTTGACAGAATGATCCACAACGTGTTATACTTTTAGCAGAACTTTTTCTGCCTAATCGAAAGATCCCTAATCGGGATGAATTTACTTGTAATTTAATTTATAGGCTTTAACATGAAACCATCCAGACAGACTGCTAAACGATCCTCTCCCGTTCAGATTTCGGGGCAAAAACCTTTTGTCTTGCCTGAATCCCTCCAGTCATTGCGTCTGCACATTCTAGATAGGTGTTGTGTAATATACTTTGCAACAGTTCTGAGTAAAACTTTTTACGCTTTCCATCAAAGAGCTTTTAAGTGTCATGGAACTTTTAACGGGGTATCCATACCTGCATTGGTGCAGACAACATTCTCATCCAGTTCTTTGGTATAATTCATTTTTTGGTTAAGCGACTCTTCCAACAAATTGCCGCACTGAGGGCGTTACGAGTCAGGCCGTTTGACCATGGTTTTTGGGAGTCTCCGTCCAGACCGGCAGTAGAGCACGTGGATCTCTTTAATCCCAACCAGGTCACAACCTCGCCGCGGTGAGCGCCGTGCTT
>JAMCYH010000128.1:0-2883 GCA_023474025.1 Deltaproteobacteria bacterium | reverse complement strand
AAGCGGACCTTTCCGGGAAAATGGCCCTGGTTATGGGCGCCGAAGGAACGGGTTTACGCAGACTGGTTCGGGACAACTGCGACATTATGATTAAGGTCCGTCCAGACCGGCAGTAGAGCACGTGGATCTCTTTAATCCCAACCAGGTCACAACCTCGCCGCGGTGAGCGCCGTGCTTGGCCAAGATTTATTAAAACCATTTACCATGAAAATGCATAGCATCCGATTTGATAGAAAAAGCAAATGATCAAAAAGGTTGGTTTACTTTTTTCCCTAAGTGGTACCATTTCATTAGTGGGCAAGGGCCAATTAATGGCTGCCCTTATGGCCATAGATGAGGTCAACAAAAACACAGACCTTACATTCAAACCGATTATCAGAGACGATAAATCGAGTCCGGATGATGCAGTGAAACTTGCCTATTCTCTGTTTACAGAAGACAGAGTGGACGTAATAATAGGCTGCTACATGTCCTCGATCCGCAATTCAGTGATATCTGCCCTAAACGAGACTGGTGGTCTATTGCTTTATCCGACCCTCTATGAAGGTAATCAGGTCCACCCTAACATCTTTTATCTAGGCGCTGTTCCAAACCAGCAAGTAATGCCGCTACTTTGCTGGACATTCCATAACATATCCAGCAACTTTGTATTAGTGGGCTCTGATTATATTTATCCGCGGTCCACCAATCAGCAGGCAAGATATTGGGTGGAAAACTCCGGGGGTAAAATACTTCTTGAAAGTTATTTTCCGTTGGGCTGCGCAAGTTTCGGCGCATTCTTCAGGAATCTGAAAAAGTTGACAAAATCAAACAGGTCCGCCGTGGTTTTCTCCACTTTGGTGGGTACTAGCGTTCCCGACTTTTACGCTGAGTTTAAGAGGAATATGTTTTCGTTTCCTATAGTAAGTCCACTCACATCCGAACGCGAAATAAGCTTGATGGCCAAGGATGTTTCCAGTGGGCACATCTGTGCATCCCCCTATTTCCAGACTATCGATACAGAGTTCAACAACCAATTTGTTGACGGGTTTCGTCGGAAGTTTAACGACGTTCCAATAAGTAGGGAAATGATGACCACCTACGGCGCTGTGCACCAGTTGTTCAAGGCATACAAGCATGCAGACGTTTTGCCCTATGGGAACAACGAAGCTGAAAAGATGCGCATGGTTCTAAAAGACCTTTACTTCCTTGGCCCGCAGGGAAAATTGATTATGGCCCCTAATACGCAACATCTCTGGCAGTGGTGCCACATCGGCCGTATCAACAAGGAGGGAGAAATCGATGTTATTTGGTCATCTCCAGGACCTATCCCCCCTGAGCACGATGGTCCCAATCTTGGAATAACAATCCGCTGTGAGGAGAGAAAGCCAATACAAAATGAATGCACACCCCTCATTGGTCTTAATCAGAAATTCTTGGATTGTGTTAAGGTGGCCGAGATAGCGGCTGCCACCTCATCGAGTGTTCTAATTACCGGGGCGACAGGGACTGGAAAAGAGCTCCTGGCTAGGTACATTCACCTCTGCAGTACTCGTAGACAAGAACCTTTCGTGGCAATAAACTGCGCGAGCATTCCGCGAGATTTAATGGAAGCAGAATTATTTGGTTACGATGAAGGTGCGTTCACAGGGGCCAAGAAAAAAGGTAACCCTGGTAAGTTCGAACTCGGAAACGGTGGAACCTTGTTTCTTGATGAGATCGGGGAAATGTCGCGAGACCTCCAGTCCCATCTACTTCGAGTGATAGAGGACAAACAGATATCACGCATCGGCGGCACCAAGGTAACGTGTCTGGACGTTAGATTTATTGCCGCTACCAACAAGAATTTGGAATTGGAGATAATTGAGGGATACGGCTTTCGGTGTGATCTTTTCTACCGACTTAGTGTCTTTCATATCCACCTGCCTCTACTATGTGAGCGCCTTGAAGATATCCCTTTATTGGCCAATCATTTCTTGTGGAATTTTAATAGACGCGGACGGGTAACGAAGCACTTCAATCCCGAAGCCCTTTGTTTGCTCAAAGAATACGAATGGCCTGGAAATGTGAGGGAACTGGCCAACTATGTAGAGAGGTCCTTTCATCTATCCGGGAGTTCGCAAGAGATCAACCCGCATCACTTACCGGCGCATCTAGGTTCTGGCACAACTGGCTATCGAGTGCCCAAACCGGATCAGGGTGAGTTGGCTGGGCCCTGGCAAGCTACTCGGAAAAAACTGTCGCCGGATTCACGACGTCCTAAAGAACGGTCCTTATATGAGAAGCGCGATCCGTCAGATCTCACCCCCAAAGGAATCAAAACTCTGATGGAAGTAGAAGAGGATAAAATCCGGCAGACCCTGCGTGATAGTTGGTTCAATATTAGCGAGGCCGCTCGTATCCTTGGTATCGGGCGAAGCACGCTCTACAGAAAACTAAAAAGATATCATATTGATCCAATCTCTAGATTTTGATAGGACAACCAAGGAGTTCCTCCCGGATAAGACTAACAATCGTTTTTGACAAATTCCTAAACGTCTTACCTTTTGAAAATCATTAGGATTACTTTCAAGCTCCGTAAGGGCACCGCAGATGTGAGTTGTTGTCTTTTTACAGTGCCATGAATTTGGAATGTCCGGTCAGGGTTGCTTGACGGTAGGATATACAAAATCGTGTTCCCTTCATGTAAATATATTATGAGAAAATCAACCCGTCTCAGTAATTACAATATGAAATTTCACAGTCGGGAGTGTTTGGAGCACTTTTCCCTAGGCTGATCCCTCTTATCAATGCCTTATACCATTTCGCCATTTAATTTATCACTTTCAGATATTCGAAGTCTGTCATTGAGCGAAGTCTTTCCGGGTCTTGTTGTAGTTTGCGCAATCCTTCGCAAAGGGCCCG